>JBLIKI010000019.1:0-24666 GCA_047636235.1 Paracoccaceae bacterium
CGAGCCTCGCTGGCCCGATCCCCACTGGAATGCGCGCGCATCGCTGCTAAGGTGACTGCTGCGAAACGCCATTCCGCGCCTGATCGGAGACCGCCATGCCACGTCTGGACCCCGCCCGCCTCGCCCTTCTTGACGCCCGCCTCGCCGACTGGGTGACGCGAGGCGCCTATGCGGGCCTCGAATGGCGCATCGGCGACATGACCGGCGCGCTGCACAGCGGCCGCGCCGGGGTGCGCGCGACCTCGGCGCCCAATGGCGGCATGCCCGACCGCCCGTTCTATCGCATTTATTCGATGACCAAGCCGATCGTAACGCTGGCCGCGATGCAGATGGTCGAGGAATGCCGCCTGATGCTGCACGCCCCGATCGGCGATTTACTGCCCGAATACGCCGAAATGCGCGTCTGGCGCCCCGATGGCTTCACCGAGCCCGCCGCCACCCCGATCACCGCGCAGCATCTCATGAGCCACACGTCAGGGCTCAGCTATTACTTCCTCACCGACCGCAGCGCCGGGATCTATGGCGCGATCGAAGGCAAGGCCGACCCGCGCCAGTCCTTGCGCGAGCATGTGAAGATGTTCGCGGACACGCCGTTGGTGTTCCACCCGGGGGCCGACTGGCGCTATTCGGTGGCGACGGATGTCTTGGCGGCGCTCCTTGAGGTGATCGAGGACCGCCCCCTCCAGCGCATCCTGCGCGACCGAGTGCTGGCGCCGCTGGGCATGGACGAGACCGGGTTCCGCGTCCCTGACGGCGAGGCCCATCGCCTGATGGGCATCTATGGCGGCACGAAACCGGACGCCCCGATTCGAGAGCTCGACCTGTCACGCGGCCACCCGAGCGACGATGACGGATGGGCGCGCGGCGGCCACGGGCTCTACTCCACGCTCGACGACTATTCCAAGCTTTGCCAGATGCTGCTCGGCCTGTCGCGGGGCGAGGCGTCCGGCCCCGTCGGCCGCAAGACGCTGGAGATGATGACCAGCAATCTGGTTCCCGAAAGCGCGCTGCCGATCGGCATCGACCGGCCCGAACCGCGGGTCAGCCCCGGCCTCGGCGGCTATGGCTTCGGGCTGGGGTTCCGCACCGCGCTGCCGCATGCCGGCGGCGCGCGCGGGCGCGGCATCCTCGCCAGCCCCGGCGAATTCGGCTGGACCGGCGCCGCCGAGACCTGGTTCAGCATCGACCCCGCCGAGGGGCTGTGGACGGTGTTCCTATCCCAGAACCTCGACTGGCCGGGCGCGAGCGCGGATTTCCAGACCATGCTGGTTGCGGCGATGACCTGACCGCGCCACGCGCCCCCCGCCCACGACCGGGGGGCGCCGCTCGCCCGAGCGGGGGCTCGATGCCCCCCGAGGGCGAAGCCCCCACAGATGCGATGGGCGAGGCCTCCCTCAGCCCAGCCGCACCCCGCGCTCAGCCCGCGCCGCGGCCGCCGCCGCCTCGGCCGGCAGGCCGAGCGCGCCATAGACCAGCCCCAGCGCCCGATTGCCCGGCACGCTATTCGGCTCGAACCCGCGCCGCCGCTCCAACGCCTGTTGCGCGGCGGCGAACCGGCCCGCCTTGATCAGCGCGTCGATCCACAACTGCTCGAACAGGTCGCGCTGGGCGTGGCTGCCTCCGGTCTCCCAGATCCGCGGCACCGCTGCGCCGAGGTCATGGGCCGCCTCCGCCCACCGCCCTTCGGCATGGGCGATCAGACCGCGCGCGCAGGGCGCCGCGACCTCGGCCCACATCTCGCGGCTCGCCTCGGGGGCATCCTTCGCCATCCGCTCGAACCCGCGCATCATCTCATCCGCCTCGGGCATCCCAGCGCGCGCCAACCCGTAGATGTAGTGCAAGCTCAGGAACGCATTGACGAAATCGCCCTTGCGCGCCGCCAGCCGCCCGGTGACGTCATTCCAGCGATCCCCGACATCGGCGCCCGCGATCTCCAGCCGCGCCAACAGCGCCACCGCGCCGATCTGGTCCTGCGAGTAGGACTTGTCATAGCCCCAGCACCGCCGGTCATAGGCGCCGACCGCCGCCGCCAGATCGCCCTGGCTGATCTGAAACAGCGCCATGTGCCACCAATTATGCGACAGCATGAAGGAATTGAGGTCGGTCCACGTCTCCGACATCTCGCTCAGAAACGCACGTCCTTCGGTGATCCGCCCTTGGGTCAGGTGGATATGCGCCAGCGCGTGATGGGCCCATGGCTCTTTCGTGCGCAGCGACACGGCGGTCAGGGCGGCGGTCTCGGCGCTCTCCAGCAAATGACATTGCTCCAGCCCGAATGCGAGCATTCCGTGGAAATGGGCTCGGTCTTGGTTGGCATGCTCGACCATCCGCGCGGTCGACAGCATCCCCGGCGAATCCCCGGCGTTGAATTGGTGGTATTGCGTGAATTTCATCAGCGCGAGATCCCTCGGCCATTCCGCCAGCGCCTCGCGCCCCACCCGGATCGCGCGGGCCGTGTCGCCCAAAGCCCAAGCCTCAAGCGCCGCCAAGGTGGCCCGCTCACGCGCGGTCCCGTCCGCCGCCGCGGCACGGGCCAGCCACGGCCGGGCGTTCGCCGCCGCATCCGGGCTTTCGGCGAACAAATGCAGCGCCCCGGCATAGGCGTTGGCGATCAGGCAGTCGGGGTCCGCCTCGGCCGCCGCCAGAACGTTGATCGCCTTGGTCTCATAGGCCAGAAACCCTTCGACGAAATCGGACACCCCTTGCGCGGTCCCCGCGTCCGCCGCGGTGATCGAATTGTCGAGCCAGTCGTGATGCATCGCGCGCCTCCTGTCGCCATCAGTCTAGCGCGGCGCCGCGGCCCCCGCTAGGGTCGCGCCATGGAAAGCTGGCGAGATGAAGGGGTGCTATTATCAACCCGCCGCTACGGCGAGGGGGCCGCGATTCTAGAGGTGCTGACCGCCGCCCATGGCCGCCACTTGGGCGTGATGCACGGGGGCGGATCGCGCCGCATGGCGCCGATGCTGCAACCCGGGGCGCAACTGGCGCTTGAATGGCGCGCTCGCCTGCCCGAGCATATCGGCACCTATCGGGCCGAGCCGATCCAGTCCCGCTCTGACGCGATCATGTCCGACCGCCGCGCGCTGGCCGCGATGGGCGCGATTTCAGGCTTGCTGCGGATGTTCGTGCCGGAACGCGAGCCCGCCGCCCGCCTTTACGCCGCGACGCAAACGCTGCTCGACAGCATCGGGGCGACGCCGGATTGGCCGCAGGTCTATGCGGCGTGGGAATTGGGGCTGTTGACCGAGCTTGGCTTCGGCCTCGACCTCAGCCAATGCGCCGCGACCGGGGCCACGCAGGATCTGGTCTGGGTGTCGCCGAAATCGGGCCGTGCGGTCAGCCGGGCCGCGGGCGCGCCCTATGCCGACAAGCTGCTGGCGTTGCCGGCGTTTTTGCGCGGGATCGATGGCGGCACGCCAGCCGAGGCGCTGCGCCTGACCGGCCATTTCCTCGACGCTTGGGCGGCGCCCGCGATGGGCCACGCCCGCCTACCCGACGCCCGCGCGCGCTTGCAGGATCTGTTGACGCGCGAGGAGGCGACGCCGAAGGACTGACCCCGGCGCGGGCTGGCGCCGTCCGTCTGTGTGGCACGCGGATACGCGCCGGATTGCGTTGGTCCGCGCGCAGGCGCGGGGCGGACCCGGGGGCGCAAGGCGCCCGGGGCCGCCAGCCCCCTCATGCCTGGAAGGGCGCCAAGGCCGCCACCGCCTCGCGGCTCAGCCGCTCGATCAGCGCCCAGTCCCCGGCCGCGATCGCCTCCATCGGCGCGACCCACGACCCGCCGACCGCCGCCACGTTGCCCAGCTTCAGATAGGCGGGCGCATTGGCCAGCCCCACGCCGCCGGTCGGGCAGATGGTGATGTCCGGCAGCGGCCCGGCCATGGATTTCAGCATCGGGATGCCGCCCGCCGCCTCGGCGGGAAAGAACTTCACCACGTCAAAGCCGTGCTCGGCCAGGGTCATCGCCTCGGTCGGGCTGGCGCAGCCGGGCAGAAACGGCATCCCCGCCGCCTTCACCGCCGCGATCAACGACGCCGGGCCGCCGGGGCTGACGCCGAACGCGGCGCCCGCCGCCATGCAGGCCTCGACATCGGCGGCGGAGCGCAAGGTGCCGGCCCCCACCACCGCCTCGGGCGCCGCCTCGATCATCGCGCGGATCGCGTCCAGCGCGCAGGGGGTGCGCAGCGTCACCTCCAGCGCGCGCAAGCCCCCCGCAACCAGTGCGCGGGCCAGCGGGGCGGCGTCCTCGATCCGCTCGATGGTCAGAACCGGGATCACCGGGGCGAGGGCGCAGATCTCTCTCGCGGTCAGCTGTCGGGTCATTTTTCCGTCCTTGCAATGTCGGCCAGCAGCCCCGCGGTGGAGGCATCCAACCCCTCGGGGATCGCCCCGCCCTGCGCCGCCGGGATCAGCCGTTTGGCCAGCGCCTTGCCCAATTCAACACCGAACTGGTCAAAGGAATTCACGTCCCAGATCGCGCCCTGCACGAACACCTTATGCTCATAAAGCGCGATCAGCCGCCCCAGCGCGAACGGGGTCAGCGCGTCATGCACGATCATCGTAGACGGCCGGTCGCCGGGGAAGGTGCGGTGCGGCGCAAGGCGCTCAATCTCGGCGGCGTCCAGTCCCTCGGCGTCCATGTCGGCGCGCACCTCGGCCTCGGTCTTGCCGAACGCCAAGGCCTGCGCCTGCGCCAGGCAGTTGGCCACCAGCAGCGCGTGCATCCCCGGATCGGACTTGCGCGGGTGGCGAGCGATGATGAAATCGGTCGGGATAACGTCCGCGCCTTGGTGCATCAGCTGGAAGAACGAGTGCTGGGAGTTGGTCCCCGGCTCTCCCCACACCACCGGCCCTGAAGCGCGCGCGATCGGATCGCCGCCGCGCGTCACCCGCTTGCCGTTGGATTCCATATCCAATTGCTGCACATAAGCCGCCATCCGCGCCAGCCGCTGATCATAGGGGATCAGCGCCACGCTCGGCCAGCCCATCGCATTGCGCCGCCAGATGCCCGCCAACGCCAGCAGCACCGGCAGGTTGTCCGCAAGCTTCGTCTCGCAAAAATGCCGGTCCATCGCCGCGGCCCCGGCGAGCATGTCGCGGAACGCGGGCGCCCCGACCGCGATCGCCACCGGCAGCCCGATCGCGGACCAAAGCGAATAGCGCCCCCCGACCCAGTCCCAGAACCCGAACACCCGGGCCGGGTCGATCCCGAACGCGCCTGTGGCCGCAAGGTTGGTCGACACCGCTGCCAGATGCGCGCCGGCCCGCCCCTCGCCCACCGCGTCCGCGATCCACGCGCGGGCGAGGGTGGCGTTGGCCATCGTCTCAAGCGTCGAGAAGGTTTTCGACGCGATCACCACCAGCGTCGTGGCGGGGTTCAGCGGCGCAATGACATCCGCCAGATGCGCGCCATCGACGTTGGACACGAAATGCAGCCGCGGCCCGTCATGATCGGGGCGCAGCGCGATCGTCGCCATCACCGGCCCGAGGTCCGATCCCCCGATCCCGATGTTGATCACATCGGTGAAGGCGCCGGCCGAGCCGCGCGCCCGCCCCGCCCGCACGTCCTCGGCGAAGGCCAGAAACCCGTCGAGCGCCGCGTTCACCATCGGCATCACGTCGACGCCATCGATCATCGCCTGCGCGCCGGCCCCACCGCGCAGCGCCATGTGCATGACGGCGCGGCCCTCGGTCAGGTTGATCGGGGCGCCCGCGAACATCGCGTCGCGCTTGGCCTCGACGCCCGTCGCCTCGGCCAGCGCCAGCAGCGCATCCAAGGCGGCGTCGTCGAGCTTTTCTTTCGACAGATCGACCAGCAGGTCATCCATCCGTCGGGTCAGGCGCGGGAACCGCCCCGGATCGCCATCGAACAGATCGCGCAAGGTCTGGCCGCGCAGGCGCGCGCCTTCGGTGTCAAGCCGCAGCCATGCAGCCTCGGCGGGGGTGTCGGTCATGCTCGGTCCAATGCTCCGGGTGCTAAAGTCAAAATCAAACCACCGCCGAGGCGCCGGTCTCCGCCGTGCCCACCGCGGCGCGCAGGGCGGCGAACAATTCGCGCCCCATGCCGACGCCGTTGGCGGACATGTCCGCGGTCGCCGGCGGGCGGGCGGCCCATTCGGCATCATTCACCAAGGCTTGCAGCGTTCCGCCCACCGCATCAAGGCGCACGACATCGCCGTCGCGCAGCTTGGCGATCGGGCCGCCGTCCAGCGCCTCGGGGCTGACATGGATCGCCGAGGGCACCTTGCCCGACGCCCCCGACATCCGCCCGTCGGTCACCAACGCTATCCGCTGGCCGCGGTCCTGAAGGATCGACAGGATCGGGGTCAGGCCATGCAATTCCGGCATCCCGTTGGCGCGCGGGCCCTGGAACCGGACCACGACGATCAGATCGCCGGTCAGCTCGCCCGCCTTGAACGCCGCCTTGACGCTGTCCTGGTCGGTGAAGATCCGCGCCGGGGCCTCGATCAACCGACGCTCCGGCGCAACGGCCGAGATTTTGGTGCAGGCCGAGCCGAGATTGCCGGTCAGCAGCTGCAAGCCCCCGGTCGGCTGGAACGGGTCCGCCACCGGGCGCACGATCTTGGCGTTATGCGTCTCGCGCGCGCCATCCACCCACACCACGTCGCCAGCCTCGTTCAACTTCGGCTCCGCCACATAGCGGTTCAGACCATGGCCGACCAGCGTCTGCACGTCGTCATGCAAAAGCCCGGCGCCGAGCAGTTCTGAGATCATATATCCGACCCCGCCGGCGGCGTGGAAATGGTTCACGTCCGCCAGCCCGTTGGGATAGACCTTGGCCAGCAGCGGCACGATCGCCGAGAGGTCAGAGAAATCCTCCCACGCCAGTTCCACCCCCGCGGCGCGCGCCATGGCGATCAGGTGGATCAGCAGGTTGGTCGACCCGCCGGTGGCATTGAGCCCGACGATGCCGTTGACGAAGGCGCGTTCAGACAAAACATCACATACCGGCGTGAAGCTGTTGCCGTCGCGGGTAATTTCCAGAATACGCCGCGTGCCCGCCGCGGTCAGCGCATCGCGCAGCGGCGTGTCGGGATTGACGAAGCTGGCGCCGGGAAGGTGCAGGCCCATGAACTCCATCAACATCTGGTTGGTGTTGGCGGTGCCATAGAACGTGCAGGTGCCCGGCCCGTGATAGGCGGCCAATTCAGCGCGCAGCAGCTCCTCCCGCCCGATCTCACCCTTGGCGAAGCGCTGGCGGATCATGGATTTTTCTTCATTGCCGATCCCCGACGGCATCGGTCCCGCGGGCAGGAACGCGGTTGGCAAATGCCCGAAGGTGGCGGCGGCGATCACCAGCCCCGGCACGATCTTGTCGCAAACGCCAAGGTAGATCGCGGCGTCGAACACGTCGTGGGACAGTGCGATGCCGGCCGCCATGGCGATGACGTCGCGGGAAAACAGCGACAGCTCCATCCCCGGGCGGCCCTGGGTGACGCCGTCGCACATCGCCGGAACCCCGCCCGCGACCTGCGCGGTGGCGCCATGGGCGCGCGCGGTCTGCTTGATCAGATCCGGGAACCGCGCGAACGGCTGGTGCGCCGACAGCATGTCGTTATACGCGGTGACGATGCCGATATTCATCGACCGGCCCGCGGCGACCGCGGCTTGGTCCGGCCCCGCCGCCGCTGCGGCATGGGCGATGTTCCCGCAGGTCAGATGCGGGCGGCCCGGCTCTACCTCCGCGGCGCGGCGGCAGCGGTCCAGATAGGCGGCGCGGCGCGGGGCGCTGCGGGCGATGATGCGGGCGGTCACGGCCTCAAGCACGGGATGGATCTGCATGGCGTGTCCTTTCTCAGTCGGCGTAATGGATGGTGACCGGGCCGGGCGCGCGCAGAATCGCGCGGATCGGGGCCTCGGCCACGGGTCCGTCCGCCAAAGCGGCGTGATAGGCGGCGTGTTTCGCCGCCCCGAAAATCAGCAGATGGATCGCCCGCGCGCCGGTCAGCGCGGGCGCGGTCAGGGTCACGCGCGGCTCTGGCGCGCCGGGGGCGCTGATGGACATCGCCGGCGGCGCATCCACGGCCAGCGCATCGACCAGCCGGTCGGCGCCGGGGAACAGCGACGCGGTGTGCATGTCGTCGCCCATCCCCAGCACCACGCAATCGAGCGGCAACATGGCGGAAAGCCCCGGCGGGCCGTCGGGGCCGGGCGCGACCCCGCCCGGCGCCAGCGGCACGAACCGGGCGGCGGCGGCGGCGCCTTGCAGCAACGTCTCACGCACCAGCCGCGCGTTGGACCGAGGGTTGTCCTCGGGCACGCAGCGCTCATCGGTGACTGTGACGGTGACGGCGTCCCACTCCATCGCGTGGCGCGACAGCGCGCGCAGCATCGGCCCCGGCGTGGCGCCGCCCGGGACCGCCAGCGATGCGGCGCCCACTGCGGCATAGGCGTCGAACAGGTTCTCTCGCACCGCCCGCGCCAGCCCTTCGGCGGCGGCGCCCCTGTCCGGCCAATGGACGAAAGTGACGCTCACGCCCCCATCTCCCGCCAGCGGCGCCCGTCGCGGTGCAGCAGCATCAGCGCGTCCTCAGGGCCCGAACCGCCGCTGTCATAGGGCCGCGGGCCATCGCCCGACCCCTCCCACGCCGCGATGATCGGATCGACCCAGGTCCAGGCGGCCTCGACTTCGTCCCCGCGCATGAACAGAGTCTGATCGCCGCGGATCACATCCATGATCAGCCGCTCATACGCGTCCGGCGACACGATCCCGCGCGCCTGCAACGCCTTGGCGAAGGTCATGTCGAGCGGGGTCTCAATCAGCCGCATCCCGCCCGGCCCGGGTTCCTTGATGGTCATGTTGAGGGTGATGCCTTCGTCCGGCTGCAGGCGGATCACCAGCGCGTTGCCATGGGCGGGCTGGCCCTCGAAGATCGAATGGGGGGGCGCCTTGAACTGGATCGCAATCTCGGACGTCCGGGCGCGAAGCCGCTTGCCGGTGCGCAGGTAGAACGGCGTCCCGGCCCACCGCCAGTTCGATATCCCGACCTTCAGCGCGACAAAGCTTTCGGTGCTCGACGCGTCGTCGCCGGCATCCACCGCATAGGACGCGCCCATCGGCCCGCCGCGATACTGGCCGCGCACGCTGTCGAGCTTGATCCGCTCCGCCCCGATCGGGTCGAGCGCGCGGATCACCTTCAGCTTTTCGTCACGCACCGCGTCGGGGTTGAACAGGTTCGGCGGCTCCATCGCCGTCAGGCACAGCAGCTGCATCAGGTGGTTCTGCACCATGTCGCGCATCGCGCCGGAGCGGTCGTAATACCCGCCGCGCCCCTCGACCCCGAGGCTTTCGGCCACCGTGATCTGCACATGATCGATATGGCGGGCGTTCCACACCGGTTCGAACAGCGCATTGGCGAAGCGGATCGCCATCAGGTTCTGGACCGTCTCTTTGCCCAGATAGTGGTCGATGCGGTAAAGCTGGGATTCGTTGAAATGCGCGGCCAATTGCGCGTTCAGCGCCTGCGCGCTGGCCAGATCGCGCCCCAGCGGCTTTTCCACCACGATCCGGCACCGGTCCCCCGCCAGCCCGGCCGAGGCCAGCCGCGCCGCGATCGGCCCGAACAGCGACGGCGCCACCGACAGATAGAACGCCCGCACCCGGTCCCCCTTGGGCCCGAGACGCGCGGCAAGCGCGGTCCAGCCATCATCCTCGGTCGCGTCGACATGAACATAGTGCAGCATCGACAGGAACTGGGCGATGTCCTCCGCCGGGCGTTCGTCGGCGGGAACGTGGGCCTCCAACGCCTCCAGCGCCAGCGCGCGAAAGCCGTCATCGTCAAGGTCCGAGCGCGCGGCGGCGAAGATCCGCGCATCGGTCGGGGCCTGCCCGTCGCGCATCCGGCGGTATAGCGCGGGGATCAGCTTGCGCCGCGACAGATCGCCGGTCCCGCCAAAAACAACGAGATCGAAAGAGGGAACGGGAATGATGCGCGCGACCATGGAATGCTCCGGGGTTCGGGTGCGAATATGGGCCGTGGGCGCGCAAGCGCGCGCCACGGCTGCGAGATCAACGCAGACGGGCGCCGGGCGGAATGGCGGGGGGAACGTCGCGTGTGCGGAGCATATGGATCGACCCTTGCGTTCGCGGACCCCGGGCGATGCGCCGCGGTCCGCGGGATGAAACGCACCTGTCCATGCCGGTCACGCTTCGCCCAAGCGGGACGAGGCGCGCGCATGTCGAGGGGCGCTTTTGCAACGGGCCGGGCCTGACCGCGGTGCATGTGAAACATGGATAGACGTCGCCGCGAGGCCGGTCAACGACGTCGCGAAAAATTCATGCCGCGCCGCGGCAGGCCGCGCGGTTACTGAAGCGCCGCGGCAGGCCGCGTCAGGCGCCCGCGCGCCGCGCCGCCTCGGCCACGATTGCGGGACCGGCCTTGCTGGCGCGGATCTCCTCTGGCAATTCGCCGATGGCGCGGTGGAAACCGATCCAATCCTGATCGGCGCAGCCGGTCAGCGGGGCGATCAGCGTACGCACCGCGAACACCACCGCGCCGCTGACGGGCAGGCGCGACAGGCATTGCCGCTCCACCCGGATCCAGCCGCCGCGCCAGTCGGTCGGAGCGGCGCGGGATTCGCGGCGCGCCATTTTCTCGGCCTCAGGCGTCGGGGTGTGCAGATCGGGGGTCAGCGCGAAATTCCAGTTGGCCCGGATCAGCGGGCGCCCCGCCGCCACGCCATCGTGCAGGCGCTGCACCCGGCTCGCCAGCGGCCCGTCATATTCGCGCACCGGCAGGTGGATGCGCAGCAGCGCCTTGCCGATCTTTTCGGTCAGCACCCAATTGGCGGGAAAGCACAGCGCGCCCGCGGTCAGCACATGCTCCGCCTCGTCCGGCGCGCGCTGGAGGATCAAGAAATCCTCTTGCGCCGCGCGGCAGATCGCGGCCATCGGCGGGCTGTCCAGCGGCACGCGGCCCCCGTCGGCGCGAATAAGAACGCCCTCCTCGACGCGCGCGCCATGGCGGGCGGTCAACTCGTCAACCAGCACGCCCAGCAGTTCGGTCGCCGCGGCCTCGCCCTGCGGCAGACACGCGACCACAGCCTCGGGCCGGGTCCGCGCCAGATCATCGCGCAGCGCCATCTGCGCGCCATAGGTGGCATCGGTCTGGAGCCATTCCTCCGGCGCCAGCGGTCCGATGCCGGGGGGGTGCGCGCCGCGCGTGGTCATCCACGGGCGGATCGTCATGCGCGGCAGCGCCCAGGCGGGGATCATTTCAGCCCCGCCGAGGCATGGAGCAGATTGGCGGACGTCAGCGACCGCCACACCGGCCCGAACGCCTGCGCGAACATCAACCAATCAAGCCGCCCTTCGGCTGCGATCGCCGACAGCGGCCGCCCGTCCAGCCGCGCGATCATCGGCGCGGACTTGGGCGGCAGCGGCAGATCGTGGCGCACTCCGTCATAGGTCATGCGCAGTCGGCCCTTGGCGGCCGCCTCGCGCGCGACCGCGGCGGGGGAGATCCCGTGCAGATGCGGGCGCGCATCGGGGGTCAAGGTCGCCATCGCCCTGCCCGCCCGCTGCGCCGTGGCGACATAGACGACGTGGCGGCGGATCGCGCCGCCGAGCCGCTCGCCAAGCGCCAGCCGCGCCACCGGCGAAAGCGCCTTGACCCGGTCCCCGAAGGCCGGGGTCCGCGGCAGATATTCCAGCGGGTCATAGCGCACCGGATCGATGACCGAGACCAACCCGAGCCCCGCCCCGGTCAGCGCCGCGTCCAGATCCTCGATCCCGAAGGGCCGGTCGCGGGCATGCAGCAGCAGATCGTAAAGCCCCGCGTCCCCGGTCTTGTGATCGCTCAGATGTTCGTTGCGGGCGAACCAGTTGGTGGGCGGCAGGGCGGCCAGCGCCTCGCGCGCCAGCGCCGCCTTGGCGGTCGGGGCGTCGTCCGCCAACAGGGCTGCGAACGCGTCTTGCAGCGCATAGACCCCGGCGCGGCCATGGGGGGCGTAGACCATGATCCCCATGCCGCCCTCGGGGTGCAGCGCGGCCGCCAACGCGTCGAACCCCGCCTGCGGGTCGGGCAGATGGTGCAGCACGCCGCAGCAGTCGATGTAGTCGAACGGTCCGCCGTCCCGCGCCAGCCGGGGCGCGGCCTCCAGCAGGTCACCGGTCTCGAACGTGATGGTCAGCCCGCGGGCGGCGGCGCGCGCCTCGGCGATGCGGCGGCTGGCGGCGGACATGTCCAGATAGGTGATGTCCGCGGGACACGCCGCGTCTGCCAGCTTTTGCGCCAGCTGGATCAGCCCGTCGCCGGTGCCGCCCCCGGCGACCAAGGCCCGGAACCGGCGGGTCCAGTCGCGCCGCCCGCGGAACAGGTAATGGTCGATCTCACGCGGGGCCGACGGCGAGCCCTCGATCAGCCGCGTTTTTTCCTCGCCCGGGTCGCGGGCGGGATAGGGAAAAGTCTCATATTGCTCACGCACCGGGTCCATGCCGCCCCCTCGTTGCCAGACCCACCTTGCATCGGCGTTGGCGGGGCGCGCGTCAAGGGCGGCTCAATCGGCAAACCCTTCGGCGAAGCGGGCGTATTTGCCCGCGGACCATGTGGCGATGGCGGGCGTCGCAGGCCCATGGGCGTCGGTCAGCGCGATCGCGACCGCATTGGCGCCTGCGCTTTCCAACGCGGCGATCGCGGCGCGCAGCGACCCGCGTCCGGTCCGCCCCCAGCGCACCGCCAGCACCGTCGCATCCGCCAGCCCCGCCAACAGCCGCCCGTCGGCGGCGCCTGAGGGCGTGGGCGCGTCGATCACCACGACGTCGAAGCGGCGGCGCAGCGCGTCCATCAGATCGTCCATGCCCGCCTCGGCCAACACCTCGCCGCGCAGGGACGGCGCCGGGGCGGCGGGCAGCACCGTGAGGCCCGCCAGATCGGTCGGCCATAGCGCATCATCCAGCGGCGATTCGCCGTCGAGCACCGCCAGCAGGTCGGTCTCCGCCTCCAGCCCATAGCGGGCGGCCTGGGCCGGGGCGCGCAGATCGGCGTCCACCAAGCAGACCTTGCGGCCCATCCGCGCAAGCGATTCCGCAAGCAGCGCCGCGATGCCCGACGCGCCCGCCGCCTCGGTCGCCCCCGCCACCGCGATCACCAGCCCGCCCGGCGCCATGTCAAGCGACAGCAGCCCGAGCCCGTCGCCGCGCAAAGTGCGTCGCCCGCCCTCGCGCAGCGGATCGCGGGCTTGGCCGCGACGCCCGGCCTCCGCCTGCGCGGCATGAAGGGCGGCGACCCGCAGCGCCCGCCCCGCCTCGGCGCACGCGCCGCCGGGGCGAAGGCGCGCGTCCAGCACGCTGTCGGGGTGGCGCGCGGTCGGGCGCGGGGTGGCGGCGACGATCGGCAGGTTGCAGATCCGCGCCAATGCCGCCGGGGTCGCCGGCAAGCCCAGCAGCGCCTCGCGCGCCAGATATCCCAGCGCCCCGACCAGCGCGCCCAGCAGCGCGGCGATGGCCAGCGCCGGGGCCTGCGCCGGGCCCGACGGCGCCTGGGGCGGCGATGCGGCCGCGATCACCCGCGCGTCAGGGCGGTGCGGGTCGATCGGCGCCTCGATGCGGGCCAGCGCCACCAGCGCCTCGTCGCGCACCGCGCGCAGGGCGGCGGCGGCATGATCCGCTTCCTCCAGCGAAGCGGCGCCGCGCGATTGCGCCGCCGCTTCGGCCTGCTGCGCGGCGATGGCGCGGTCCAGCGCGCCCAGCCGCGGGTCCGACGCCTGCGCGCCCTGCGCGATCAGCGCGTCGCGCGCCGCGGCGAGGCGCGCCAGACGCTCGGTCGCGGTCGCCCCCTCGGGACGCATCGTCACCGCGCGCAGGCGCAGCGCGTCCGCGGCGGCCTCGGCGGCCAGCAAACGCGGTCGCAGGTCATCCATCCGCGCGCGCAGCGACACGGCCCCGCGCGCGGCGTCATCGCGTTTGGCCCGCGCCTGATCAGCCAGGAACGCGTCGGCGGCGGCGTTGGCGATCAGCGCCGCGCGGCGCGCAGAGCCATCGCGCGCCGACAGCACCAACGCGCGACTGTCCCCGGCGCGGCGCACCGACAGCATCGCGGCCAGCGCGTCGATGGCGGCGGCGCGCCGCATTTCGGCGTCCGGCAGGGCAACGCCCGCCGCCGGGGTCCAGCCCAGCCGGGCGCGCGCCCCGGCGGCCAGCCCGCCCGCGATCCGCGCCACCACGCCGCCCGAGACGAGAGGGGCCAAAGCAAGCTCGTCCTCAAGCCGCAGCCCCGCCACCACGGCGTTGAGCGAGCCGCGCGACAGCAGCACCCGCGCCTGCGATTCGATCGATTGGCTCGATAGCGGCGCGTCGGCGGCGGGGTCGAGCAATATCTCGACCTGAGCGACATAACGCGGGGGCAGCGCCGACAGGCCCGCCGCCGCCACGACCAGCGCGATGGCCGCCCCCGCCGCCGCGGCCGCGCGCGCGCGCCACAGCGCCGCCAGCACGGCAGGCGCCAGCGCCCGAGGCGCCGCAGGACCGTCATCGTGGCGCCGGCCTTGGGCCTGCGCCGCGAGGGCCATCAACGCGTCCGTCTCGGCATGAACCGTCATCACCGCTCTCCCGCCATCGCAACCCTGTTGAAATGACCGCAAAACGGTTAGCGAATGGTAAATCCACCGAATCTTAAGGACGGTGACCCGTCGATAACAGGAGCTTGCCTATGACCGCACCTCGCCTTCTCGGCATTTCCGGCGCGCTGCGGCGCGCCAGCACCAACACCGCGCTGCTGCACGAGGCGTCGCGCGCCTTCGGCCCGTGCGAGTTCTCGCTGGCCGACCTGCACCTGCCGCTGTTCAACGAAGATCTTGAGAGGGAGCAAGGCCTTCCCCCCGCCGTCCGCGTCCTGATCGACGCGGTGCACGCCGCCGACGCGGTGCTGATCTCCTCGCCCGAATACAACAAGAACCTCAGCGGCGTGCTGAAAAACGCGCTCGACTGGATCAGCCGCGAAAAGATCGACGGGCGCACCGCGCTGGCGGGCAAGCCGGTGGCGATTCTGTCCGCGGCCGCCGGGCGCGCGGGCGGGGAGCGGGCGCAGTTTTCCTTGCGTCACTGCCTGACACCGTTCAACCCACGGGTGCTGCAGGGCCCAGAAGTGTTCGTGGCAAACGCGTCGAAAGCCTTCGACGAGGACGGACGTCTGAAGGACAAGTTCGCGACCGAGCTGCTGGGCAAGCTGATGGCGGCGCTGCACGAGGAAATGGCGCGCGCCGCTTAGCCGCTGCTGTGGCGCGCAGCCCGGTCTCGCCTGCGGCGCGCCACCTAGTAGCTGAGGCGGCGCGCCACCTAGTCGCTGCTGCGGCGCGCAGCATAATCGCGGCTGGAGCGCGCCGCTCAATCCCCCCTCAGGAGGTCCAGCCCTCGCGCGCCCACAGCCGCGGGGTCATGCGCCCCGCCGCGGCCTCGATCGCCGCGGCGGCGTGCAGGGCGCGGTCCTCGCGATAGCGCGCGGCGACCAGTTGCACCCCGATCGGCAGACCCAGATGCATCCCCGCCGGCACCACCGCCGCGGGCAGGCCCAGCAGGTTCATGATCCCGATCCACAGCATGTGGTTCCCCCAGATCAGCCGCGGCGAATCCTCGTTCGTCAGATCGGCGCTCACCTTCGGGGTCGGCGCCGCGATGGACGGCGTCAGCACCACGTCCACCTCCTCGGTCAGCATCACCTGCCAGCGGCGCAGGCGGGCGGTCCGCTCGGCGCAGGCGGCCATGAAGGCGCGGCCCTCCAAAGGTTCCGCAAAGCGCAGGTAGCCCGCCCAGATCTTTCTGAAATCATCGGACCCGTCGCGCATCAGCACGTCGCCCATCATGGTCTGGAATTCGTTGAACAACAGATCCGCCCATAGCTTGCCGTCCGCCACCGGGTCGGGAACCTCGATCGGGCGCACGTCATGGCCGGCGGCGCGCAGCATCTCAGCCGCCTCGGCGACGATGGCCAGGATCGCCGGGTCCGCTTCCACCCCGTCCGGGTGCCGCGCCACCCCGATCCGCAAGGGGCGCGCGGCGGGATCGTCGGGCCAATCGAACAGCGGCGCGGGAACCTGCCACGGATCGCGCGGGTCCTGCGCGCTCAGCGCCTGCAGACAGGCGCGGGTGTCGGCGACCGACCGGCACATCGGCCCCTGCACCGCCATCAGTTGCGCCATGATCGGTCGCTCCGCCGGCGCGGACGGGTTGTAGGACGGCACTCGCCCCAACGTCGGCTTGATCGTCACCAGCCCGCAGGCATGCGACGGCACCCGTAGCGATCCGCCGATATCGGTGCCGTGCCCCATGCAGCCGATCCCCGCCGCGGTCGCCGCCGCCGACCCGCCCGAGGACCCGCCACAGGTCACCCCATGGTCCCACGGGTTGTTGGTCTGGCCGTGGATCACGTTGTCGGTGAACACCCGCATGGAAAATTCCGGCGTGTTGGTCATGCCGATCGGGATCATCCCGGCCTTGCGGATGTTTCGAACCACGGCGCTGTCATCGGGCGCGATCAGATGCATCAAGGCTGCGACGCCGTTCGGGTTCGGCCAGCCCTTCACGTCCACGTTCTGCTTAACCAGCACGGGAACGCCATGGAACGGCGGCAGCGGTTCGCCATTCGCCTGCGCGGCATCGGCGGCGGCGGCGGCGGCGCGGGCCTCGGTCCGCAGGTCCGCGACCACGGCGTTGATCGCCGGGTTGGCGGCATCCATGCGCGCCAGATGCGCTTCGACGGCGCCGACGGCGGTGATGCGGCCTTCACGGATGGCGGCGGCGGCGTCAAGCGCGCCAAGCTGCCAGAACGGGGCGTCGGTCATAGGCGAGGTCTCCGGGGCTGTTCGGCGGCCCGACGGGCCGGTTCGCCCGACCTTGCGACACCGCCGCCCCGAGGCGCAAGACCGCGCGTGCCGCGCCGCGCCGGCCCCCCGCCCGCGCCACGCCCCCCCCCTCGCGCGCGGCGCCCGGCCCAACGGAAGGGGGCCCCCCGGCCCCCGACGGGCGGGAGAGCCCCTTACCGTTCGGTCAGCTTCAGCTCGATCCGCCGGTTGCGCGCCCGCGCCTCCGCGGTTCCCGACGGGTCGAGCGGTTGGAACTCCCCGAACCCGTTCGCCGCCAGCCGATCGGCGGGAAAGCCCTTTTCCTCAGACAGATACCGCACCACCGACAGCGCGCGCGCCTGGCTCAGCTCCCAGTTGTCGGCATAGCGCCCGCCGCGGTTGATAGGAACGTCGTCGGTGTGCCCGTCAACCCGCAGGATCCACGGCAGATCGCCGGGCAGCGCGCCGCGAAGCTCCGCGAAGATGTCCGCCAGACGGCCAAGCTGCGCCCGCCCCTCCGGCCCCAGATCAGCCGAGCCGGGGGCGAACAGCACCTCGGACTGGAACACGAAGCGGTCTCCGACCACCTCCACGCCTTCGCGGTCCGCCAGAGCCTCGGACATCTTGCCGAAAAAGTCCGAGCGATAGCGCGCCAGGCTCTTGTTCTCGGCCTTCAGGCGCTCAGCCTCTTCGGCCAGCCGCTTTTGATCCTTGCGCTTGATCGCCAATTCGCGCGCCAGCGCGGCGTTGAGCTGGGCGCCGAGTTCGCGCATCTGCACTTTCACCTCGCCGTCGCGCGCGCTCGATTCGTCGAGCAGGTTCTGCAAGCTGCCCAGCTGGCGGCGCAATTCCTGGGTCTGGGCGTTCAGCAACGCCACCCGGCGAGATTCCGCCTGAGTGACCGAGCGCTCCTCAGCCAAGGTGCGCTGCGCTTCCTCCAGCACCGCGGCGCGGGCGGCGGCGTCGGCCTCGGCCTTGGACAATTCGGCGCGCGCGGCTTCCAGCTCCTCGGTGCGGTCGCGCTCCGCGGCGCGCGCGGCGGCGAGCAGCGTCAGCGTCTCCTCGGCCGACTTGCGCTTTTCCTCCAGCGCCAGCGTCATCGCCGTCAGCTCCGCGTCCGAGCCCTTAAGCCTTTCGCGCAGCGCGGCGGCGGCGGCGGCCTCCAGCGCGCGGGTCTTTTCTTCCTCGGTGATCCGCTCTCGCAGGGTCAGGATCAGCTTGTCCTTTTCATCCTGCGTCAGCATCACCGCTTCGAGCCGCTTGTCCCGCGCGTCTCGATCCGCCTCCAGCGAGGCGACCTTCGCGTTGAGCGCCGCCAACGCCTCGCGCTGCGCCTGCAGATTCCTGGCCTGCGCGCCGCGCTCCTCAGTCAGGGACGCCACCAGCGCCTCACGCTCCGCCCGGGTCAGCAGCACCGCTTCGAGATCGGAGCGGGTCGCTTCCTCGGCCTTGGCGGCGGCGGTCAGATCGGCGGTGCGCTTGGCCAGCGTGTCTTGCAGATCCGCCAGCTGCGCCACCTGCGCGGCAATCTGGACATCCGCGGCCTCAAGGGCCGCCGCCTGCTCATTCACCCGAGCCGCCAGCGCGTCGCGCTGCGCCGTCAGGCGGGCGGCGGCGGCGGGGTCGAGCCGGTCACGCGCCGCCTGCGCCTCGGCCTCCAGCGCGCGCTGCGCCTCCAGCGCCTCGCGCAGCTTGGCGTCGTTGCTGCGGGTCGATTGCAGCAGCGCGGCGATCTGGTTGTCGCGCCCCTCCAGCGCCTGGCGCAGCGCGGCCAGCGCGGCGTCACGCTTCTCGGTCGCCACGTTCAGCCGTGCGATGGCGTCGTCCTTGTCGCCCATCGCCTCGTCACGCTGATCCAAAGCAGCCCGAAGCTCCGCCTGACGCGCGGCCAGATCGACCAGATCGGCGGCCTGCGTGTCGCTGACCCGTTGCAGCGCCGCCATCGCCGCGTCCCGTTCCCGCGCCATCTGCATCAGGGCGGTGATCGAGACGCCCTTGGCCTGCGCGTCCTCTTGCGTTTGCGCCAGCAGATCGGTCAGGCGCGCCACCTCGGCGCGCGCGGCGGCCAGATCCTCAGCGGTGCGCGCCCCATCGCTTTGCAGCGCGGCGGCGCGGGCGTCCAGCGCCGCCAGGGCCGCGTCCCGTTCCCGCGCGACTTGAATCAACGTGGCGATCGACACGCCCTTGGCTTGGGCGTCGTCCTGCGCCTTGGCGAGCGCGTCGGTCAGGCGCGCGACCTCCGCCTGCGCGGCGGCCAGATCCGCGGCGGTCTTGGCCCCGTCGCTTTCCAGCGCGGCGGCGCGGGCGTCAAGCTCTCGCAGCGCCTCGTCGCGTTCGCGCGCGATCCGCAGCACATCCTGCAACCGCGCATCCAGCGCATCGGCGCGGCGCTGGCGCTGGTCAGCGCTGTCCTGCAGTTCAGCCAAAGCGCCCTTTTGCTGCGCCGTGGCGGCGGTCAGGCGCGCGATCGCATCGTCTTTTTCTATGGACCCGGCGCGCAGCTGGGCGATCAACGCCTCCAAGGCCTCGCGCTTGGCGGCGGCGAGGCGGGCAGATTCCTTTTCCGCATCGATTTCTTCGCGAAGGCGCGACAGCGCGAGCGACAGCTGCTGCTTTTGCGTCAGCTCCTCAGCCGCGGCGGTCTCCATATCCACGATCCGCGCTTGGGCGGCGGTAAGCTGGTCGGCGCGCGATTTGCTTTCGTCGCTCAGCGCCGCGATCCGGGCGCGGGCGGCGCCGACATCCGACAGCAGCCCCGCGACCTGCTCCTCAAAGCTCGCGATGCGGGCGCGGGCCTCGTTACGCTCAACCTCCAAGCTCGCGCTCAGCGCCTCGAGCCGCGCGCGCTCGTCGCTCTCGGTCGAAAGCGACGCGCTCAGCGTGCCGACCTGAGCCTCAAGCCCGGTGGCGCGCTCCTGCTCCAAGTTCAGGACTTGCGCGAGGCCGGCCAACTCGCGGGTCAGCGCGTCCAGCTCCTTGTCCTGGCCGGTGATGGTGTCGCGCAGCACGAACTGGATGATCATGAAGATCGACAGCACGAAGATCAGCACCAGCAGCAGCGCCGTCATCACATCGACGAAGCCTGGCCACACATTGGCCTCGAAACGCTGTCCCCTGCGGCCAAGCGACATGGATCAGCCCTCGCCCTGCACCGCGCGGGTGAGGCGGGCGAGATCCATGCGGATCTCAGCGGTGCTGTCCTGACGTCCGGCGGAGATTTCCTCGAGCACGCGGCTCAGCGCCAGATCGATGTTGCGCATCCGCTGGGCGGTCTCAGGCCCGGCGCCTTCCTCCATCAGCGCCGCCAAGCGTTCTTGCGCGGCGGCGAGGCGGTCGAGACGGCGCAGCAGATCAGGCCCGCCCACCGGCGCGCCCTCCGCCGCCGGGGCGGGCTGTTCTGCAAGCCGCGCCACCGCGTCGGTCAGACGCGACAGGCGCGCGTCGCTTTCCGCGCGGCCTTCCTCAGTGCGGCGGGTCAATTCGACCAGCGCATCGATCTGATCGGCGGAGCGGTCAAGCATGTCGGCGGTATAGCCCGCACCCGACGGCGCCGGGCGCCCCTCATCCCCCTCGGGCACGATGCGCACGATCGAGGACAGCCATTCCTCCAGCTCCCGATAGAACCGGTTCTGGCCGTGCGACGCGAAAAGATCGAGCAGGCCGACCACCAGGCTGCCCGCGAGGCCGAGCAAGGAAGACGCGAACGCGGTGCCCATACCTTCGAGCTGCGTGTTGAGACCGCCCATCAAGTTATTGAAGACGTTGATAGACGACTCCTCCCCCGACAGGTTCAGCGACTGCATGGTCGTGACGATCCCGGGCACCACGTTCGATAGGCCCCAGAAGGTGCCCAGCAGGCCAACCAGCACCAACAGGTTGGTGATATAGCGAGTGATGTCGCGCATCTCGTCGATGCGGGTCGCGACCGCATCCAAGATCGCGCGGCTTGAGGACGTCGACACCGAGGCCCGCGCCCGCCGATCGCGCAGAATCGCCGCCAGCGACACCAAAAGCCGCGGCGGATTGACGAATTCATGCCCTGGCCTGTCGATGGCGAACCCTTCGAGCCACGACACCGAGGAGATCAGCAGCAGCACCTGCCAAAAGCAGGCGAACACGCCGATCGCGAAAATCCCGAGGATGCCGCCGTTCAGATAGGGGTTGGAGTTGAACACCGCTTCGAGGTGGGTGAACAGAAGCGTCACCCCGGCGCCGACCAGCCCGAGCGCGATGATCATGAACACGATCTGTCGGATCGGCTGGGAAAATTCGATCTGCCGCTCTTGCACGAAAGTCATCGGATGCGTCGTCCCCATGAAAATGCAAGCGCCGCGAGCCCCCCGGGCGGGGACTCGGAGCAGAGTCACGCTCGACTCCTGATTAACATCTTAGCGCGCTTGAAGAAAAGACCGCATGAACGCGTCGGCTGCGCAGCCCCGCACACGGCCGTCGCAGCGCTGGCCTTTCAAGGGAAAAACCGCACGGCGCCCGCCACGAAGCGACGCCTGTGCAGGTGATCGCCCAGAAAAGTTATCACCTCACAGGATTGCCCCAGAGGCGCCTTCGACGCTAAAAGATTCCGATACGCAAGTTTGATACACAAATAATCTCTAGAAATGACGAAACTCAGGCTTTTATAATTTTGCGTCAGGATCGGGCTGGCCGCTCCGTTGGTTGCGGCGGCGCCTCTGCTCGCGCAGCAAGATCGGCTGACGGTCGACACCCAAGTCGATCCCGTCAACATCTTCAACTTAGCCCCCTTAATCAGGCCCTCAAGCGAGTTCTATAATCCCAACCAGCAGAATCTGGTGTAAATAGCCGCGCTGAGGGCCTTGCCAGAGCGGGTTTTGACGTTCACCTACGCCTTCGACTATGATTACTTCAGCGACGTGACGACAATCTGGCCGAGCGTGAAACAGGGGCCGGTCGACCTCTGGAGTTTTGATAGGGAGAGCGGAACCACCGGCGCGATCTACGCCTCCAACTCAGGCGCATTCGATGCCGAGACACGAACCTATGACACGGCTGCGCTGGAATTGACGCAGACCAGTCCGTGGTCCGAGGAGAACGGGATTCTCTATTTCGGCGGCGACAATGATTGGTTCGAAACCTCGGGCGCCCCGTTCGCCGCGATGCTGGCCGACGACACCTCTGACATATTGGCCGCGCGGTTCGCCGATCAGGTCGGGCAGAACGGATATGATTTTTTTCTCAAGCAGTTCATCCCGATCTACGACGCTCAGATATACGGGAACTCTCTGCTCGACACCCTGTCGGTCACCCTGACGGGCGGCAGCAAGGGCGATGCACTTCCGCCCACATCGTCCGAAGCGGGCGTCAACGTCTTCACCTTCACCGCCGATGACGTGCGCCTTTCGGCGGATGCGAACGGGGTGCCGTGGCTCAATCCCGAGATCACGGTCCGCTATGACTTTGTGGCGGAGGGCGGCTTTGTCGAAAGGATCGTGGCGCCGAGCCTCGCCTTGGCGCCCGACGGCGACGGCGACGGCTATGTGCTGACCATCGATCGCGTCGATTACGCGCTGGCGCCGGGCGGCGCCTTCTCGGTCAGCGGCGCGGGGCTGAGCGACGTGTCCTCGTGCGCGATTTCGGGGATAGACCCGGCGCTGAGCCTCGATCCGCTGGACGCGACCGCGTTCGCGACCGGCATCTCCTTCGTCTAGGGCAGCTTGTCGGGCGCGCTGTCGGGGAAGCAGGCCGCCCAGGTGATCGAGGTCGGCTAAGTGCCGCTGCCCGCCGCGGCCTTGCTGTTGCCAATGGGCCTGCTGGCCCAAGCCGGGCTGCGACGCCGCAACGCCTGACGACGCCACTGACGGGCATGCGAAAGGCCCCTGTGGTTCAGGGGCCTTTTCTATTGTCTTTCAGAATATAGCAGGTGTTTCTTCGCGCATGGCCTCAGCCCCGGATCACCTTGGCGAAGCGGTCGAAAATCTCTGAGTTGGCTGCGATCAGGTTGCCGGAGGCGACGGGATCGCCCTCCTCATCGCGCAGGTCTTGGACGAACCCGCCTGCCTCGCGCACCAGCAGCACCCCGGCGGCGACGTCCCAAGGCTTGACGCCCCGCTCCCAATACCCGTCAAGCCGCCCGGCGGCCACCCAAGCAAGGTCCAGCGCCGCGGCGCCGTTGCGGCGCATGCCCGCGCAGCGCGGCATCAGGCGCGCCATATCCTGCAGCACTTCGGGCAGATTGCCGGTGCCCGCGAACGGCATGCCCGACCCGAACAGGCATTCGGTCATGTCATGGCGGCCCGACACGCGCAGGCGCTGGTCGTTCAGCCACGCGCCATTGCCCTTTTCAGACGCGAAAATCTCATCCTTGGTGGGGTCGAGGATCACGGCCGCGACGATCTCGCCCTTATGCTCCAGCGCGATCGACACCGCCCAGTGCGGGATGGCGTGCAGAAAGTTGGTGGTGCCGTCCAGCGGATCGACGATCCAACGGCGGGTCGGGTCGGTGCCGGGAAAAGACCCGGTCTCCTCGCCCAGCCAGCCATAGGCCTCGCGCGCTCCGAGCAATTCTTCCTTCAAGGTGTCCTCGGCCTTGGTGTCGGCCTTGGACACGAAGTCCGCCGCGCCTTTGCGCGACACCTGAAGGTTCTCCACCTCATTGAAATCGCGCAGCAGACCGCGGGCCGCCTTGCGCGCGGCGCGGATCATCACGGTGAGGGTGGCGGAGGCGACGGGCATGCTGAGGGTCCTTCAGGGCTGCGGCGGGGCTGCGACGTGAAAGGCGGCGATCCGCCACCCGGAAAGGAAATGGGCGCCGGAACGCCCGTCGCCCATGTCATGCGTCGGGGCGAGGCCCGACGTGGTGGCGCGTGTGGATCAGGCGCGCTCGACGTATTCGAACGTCTCGGTCGACACGATAACGCTTTCGCCCTGCCCCACAAAGGGCGGCACGGTGATGCGCACGCCGTTGTCGAGCAGCGCCGGCTTGAAGCTGTTCGCCGCGGTCTGGCCGCGCACGACCGGCTCGGTCTCTTCGATCACGCAGGTCACACGGTCGGGCAGCGTGGCGGAAAGCGCTTCTTCGAGGTGGTATTCGATCTTGATCTTCATGCCGTCCTGCAAGAACGGGCGGCGATCGCCGAGAATGTCAACGGGCAGCTCGACCTGCTCAAAGGTCTCGGTGTCCATGAAGGTCAGGATGCCGTCAACTTCATAGAGGAACTGCTGGTCCTTCTGGTCCAGCCGCACCTTCTCCACCTTGTCGGCGGAGCGGAACCGCTCATTGAGCTTGGTTCCGTTGCGCAGGTTTTTCAGCTCCACCTGAGCGAACGCGCCGCCCTTGCCGGGCTTCACATGCGCGGTCTTCACAGCAACCCAGAGCCCGCCGTCGTGCTCGATGATGTTGCCGGGACGGATCTCGTTGCCGTTGATTTTCATCACATCGCTCGTTTGAATTGGGCGGTCCGGGAGTGCAGGTCCGCCGCGCATGAACATGCTCGGCCCCGCCGGTTTCGAGCGGCCACATAGCACCGCGCACGAAGGCTGGCAAGGGCGGCGGCCAAGTTCGCGCGGGCGGCGCTTGACTGGCGAGGCGATGCACGGCAAGGTTGTTTCCGGGATCGACGGGGGTCATTCACGCAAAGAGGGCGACATGCGCCTCATCGCGATACTCGCGTTATCCGCCGCGGCCGGTCTGGCCATGTGGGCGCAAGCGTCCACGACGCCGCCCGACGACGGCGCCATCCACCTCAGCGCCATGGAACGCCAAGCGATGCGCCTGGCGCTGGCCGATCATCTGCGGGGCGTGCACGGAACGCCAACGGCGGATCTGGTGCTGTCGCCGGGCGAGGCGCCGGATCTGTGGCGGTTTCGCGCCCGCGCCGCGCCGCCCGCCGACGC
>JBLIKI010000020.1:0-24431 GCA_047636235.1 Paracoccaceae bacterium
CGCTGAACGCCGTCTCGGCCTATGGCGTGACGGCGACCAACGTGCAGAGCGCCGGGGCGATGGGCCTTTCCGCGGCCAATGGCGCGGTGGCGATGACCGGGGTCGAGGCGGCGACCACCCTCGCCGCCACGGCGGGCGATCAGGTGACCGCGTCGAACGTGAATGTCGGCGGCGACGCCACCCTGACCGGCGGGATCGGGGCGTCGAGCCTCAGCGCCGTCGCCGCAGGCGGGGCGCTGTCGGCGTCCGTGGGCGGCTCCCTGGTCGCCACCGACGTTCAGGCGTCGGACGCGCTGTCGCTGGTCGCAGGCGACGGGTTCCTGACCGCCACGCGGGTGGTGACCGACGGCGACATCGTGCTGGCCGCGGGCGGACTGCTGACGGCAGAGCGGGTCGAGGCCGACGGCGACATGCAGCTTGACGCCGACGGCGGCGATCTGCTGATCGCGTCGATCACCGCGGGCGGCACGCTGGCGGCCGAAAGCCGGTTCGGCGCGATCCGCACCTTCGCCACGACGGCGACCGCCAATCTGTTCGGGCCGACCGATGTGGCCGACGCGCCGGGGGGCGTTTCCTCGGGGTTGGTCACGGTCGCGACCCGGTCGCTTGGGGCTGCCACGCGGCAGATCGACGTGACCGGGGGGGCTGCGTTCCGCGGCGGCACGGATGTGCTGCTGGCGCGGGCCGGGGGGCTGGACAACGTGTTCAACGCCAGGTTCGCGGCCGAGGCCGGGAATAACCTGCTGGTCCACCAGATGGACGACGCCACCGTCGGCATCGGCGGCGCGGCGCCCGCCTTCGCCAGCGGCGCGTTGATCGCCGACGGCATCACCAGCGGCGACCATGCGCGGATCGAGGCGCAGGGGAACATCTTCTCCACGGCCACCGACGCGGTCTATGACATCGGCGGGGATCTGACGATCGCCGCGGGGCTGAACGGCGGCACGGTGACCGCGGACATCCAGAACCTGCTCAACGTCGGAACGCTGGAGGTGATGGCCGAAGGCGGAACCGTCACCATCGGCGCCACCGGGTCGGACATAGGCGTCATCGCGCTGGCGGATGACATCACCATCGTCGCCGAAAACGACGTCACCCTCGGTTCGGTGATCGCCAAGAAGCTGTCGGTGGAAAGCGCGTCCTCGGGCGCGGGCGACCATCTGATCCAAAACGGCGCGCTGGCCGCGATGCGGGTGGGCGCTACCTTCACCGGCTCCAACAACTCGGCCGTGGTCGATCTGTCGGGCGCCAGCGCCAGCGCCTATGCGCTGACCGCCCCCGCCGCCGCGGCGATGTCCGCCCAGCCCGCTGTCGCAGTGACCGAAACGCTGTCCCTGCGCCAGACCGGCGCCGGGGTCACCGCCATCTCGTTGATTGCGAACGACAACCTGTTCCCAGCCACCGTGGCGGTGAACGTCGCGGGCGCCGTGTCGATGACCGAGGAGCGGGCCGACCTGTCCGCCGACGCGCAGACCTATGTCGCCTCGCTCGGCGCCGGGGATGGCGGGCTGCTCCAGTTCACCGAGTTCGTGACCGGCGGCAATGTCAGCATCCTCGGCGTCGATCAGCTGCAGTTCATGACCGATATCGGCTTCGCGTCGGGCGCCTCGGTGGAGATGAGGACCGCGCTCCCGCCCGGCTCGCCGGTCGGCACGTTGGCGGCCAATATCATCTTCCGCGGCGACGTGGGCACGGATGGCCTCGGCGACCCCGCCAGCTTGCTGGTGGAAACCGGCGGTGACGTGTTCTTCTTCGGCACCGTCGGCCTCGGCGGTCCGGGGGATGTGTTCCAACCGCTCGGCGCGGTCACGCTGACCGGGAACAACATCGTGGTCGGCGCGGCGCCGAAGCTTATCGACACCTTCCCCTTCACCGGGCTCCTCCTTCAGACCGACCTCGACGTCTTCGTCGACAATCTCGGCGAGATCGGCGTGCCGGCCCTGCCGGGCGGGCCCCCGCCGGGGAACCTGGGCGAGGTCGTCTATCTGATCGATCAGGGGACCGACACGTTCGACTACTTCTTCGCCAACACGCTCGACGTCAACTCTGACGGGGGCAGCATCCTGTTCGTGATCAACCGCCCCGATGCGGGCGGCCAGTTCGAGCGGGATCTGGAGTTCTTCGGCGTCAATATCATCGACAGCATCACCTATGGCGGCGATCCGGAGCGGTTGGAGATGTATGGCTTCGTCAACGACGACCGGGCGCGGACCGCGGGCCTGTCGGTCAACGGCGAGGCGGGCACGTCCTACTTCTTCAACGGCTGTCTGGTGCGGCAGACCTCAAGCTGTACCAATCTCGGCATCGCGGTGACGGTGCCGCCGCTGCCGCCGATCGACGTGCCGGTGTTCGAACTTGCGACGCTCGACCTGAACGAGTTGTTCGGGGCGATCGGCAATGAAGACCTGTGGCGCCTGCCGCCCGCTTATCTGGGCGACGAAGACGAAGAAGAAGACAAGAACAAGGAGGCCAACTGATGCGCGCCCGTATGAGCCATCTGCTACGCCGCTTCGCGGCCCCCGCGGTCGTCGCGGCCCTCCTGACGGGTTGCACCGCCACCCCTGACGGCAAGCCCACGGTGGTGGCGGACGCAGAAGGGTCGGCGCTCTGCACCCGTATGTCAGATCTTGTCGATCAGGCGCAGCGGTTCAACTTCCTGACCGAGTTCGCCAGCGCCGAGGCGATCTGGGCGCAGCTGTCCACCACCTATTCGGACCCTGCGCGCGATCCGGCCAAGGAATGCGGGACCACCCTGCCACCCTATTCGGCGGTGATGGCGAACCAAGCGCTGGTTTATTCCAACCAGCGCAAGTTCGTCGCCGCCGAGGGCATGTTCCGCGCCGCCGAGCGTCGCGCCACCGCTGAGGCGGAAGCCGAGGGCCGCAACCTCGCCAACCGCGCGACCTTCGTGGACGTGCTGCGCACCCAGCACAACCTGAACCGCGCCGTCAGCAGCGACGACAGCGCGCTGCGCGAGGCGGGGCGGATCGCCCAGGCGCTGACCAATGACTTTGACAACGCGGTCACCTTCAGTTCGGAAACCGCCGAGATCCTGCAATTGTCGCCCGACGCCCAGCGGCGGCGGGTGCTGGTGGCCTTGAGCGAATTCTCGCGGTCCTTCGTGTTCTTGCAGCGCGAGGAATTCGCCGCCGCCGAAAAGGCCATCGACAAGGCGATCCAGCTGATTGCGCCGGTGCCCGGCACCGCCACCAACTATGGCCCGCGGTTCCGCACCACCAAAGCGCTGCTGGCGCTGGCGCAGGGCCGCCCGGAAGAGGCGCGCGACGTGGCCCGGTCCGCGGCCGAAGGGTTCTCTGAGGACCTCAAGAACACGGCTCTTCGGGCGCGCGCGCTGCTGTTCCAAGCCCGCGCGGAAACCCAGCTCGGCCTGACCGAAGAGGCGCTGGCGACCTATGAGGAATCGTTCTCGATCTATGAGAACACCGCGGTGCCGATCGGCTATGACCTGATCTGGCCCTATTTCGATCTGGCGCTGAAGGTGATGGACGCGCAGCCCGAACGCCGCGACGTGCTGACCCGCCGGATCTTCGAGGCGGCGCAGACCCTGCGGTCGCGCGCCACGGCCACCTCGCTTGCGGTCGCCGCGCGCGATCGGGCCGAGGGCGACGGCGAGGACGCCGCCGCAATCCGCGACTTGCTGCGCGCTCAGCAAGAACTGCTCCAGCTTGAATTCCGCCGCATCGCGGTGGAGCGCAACCCCTACGCTTCGTCCACCCAAAAGGCCGAGGTCCGCCGCCAGTATCAGGAGGCCGTCGATCTGCTGGCGTCCCGCACCGCGTCGGTGGAAGCGGTGGCGGACGACTATCTGGGCCTGTTGTCGGCGCGTACCGACAGCAAGCGCATTCAGGCCGCGATCCGCCCCGACGAAGCGCTGATCCAGATCATTCCCGGAGAGCCGAACTCCATCGCCTTCGTGCTGACCCAAAGCGGCATCCGCGCCGGTCGGGTCGGGGCCGGGCTGACCCTGCCGGACATCCGCGAAGTGGTGGGCCTGCTGCGCAGCGACCTTCGCGGCGGCAAGTCGTATTCGCCGAACTTCTCGAACATCCTCTACACCTCGCTGATACAGCCCGCGCTGGCGCTGCTTGGGGATGAAAAACCGCGCAGCCTGATCTTCTCAATGGCTGACGCGCTGACCGCGCTGCCGGTCGAAACCATCGCCACCAAGGCCAGCGCGATCGAAGACCGCGCCCGGCGCCGCGACTTCACGGATGTGGAGTGGATGGCCGACAAGTATGAGATCAGCTATGTGCCCGCGCCCTCGACACTGGCCGATCTGCGTGGCGCGACGACCATAGGCAAGCGCGAGGGCACTCGCAAAGTGGTTGCTTGGGGCGATTTCATTCCCGGCGTGAAGGCGGAAAAAGTGCTGCCCGCCTATCTGCCGCCTGAATGTTTGGAAGAAGCGCAGCTGATCGCGGACTTGGGCGCCCTGCCCGCCTCGCGCACGGAAATGGAGATTCTGCGCAACATCTTCGGGGACCGGGCCGAGATCCACACCGGCGCCGAATTCACCGAAGAAGCGGTGAAGGCGGAATCCACCGCCGGCGGATTGGCGGCGGCGGACATCCTGCATTTCTCCACCCACGGGTTCCTGCCGCAGTCCGATGACTGTCTGAACCAGGGCGGCCTGACGGTGACTGCGACTGACGCAGCAGACAGCGACGGCGTGCTGACGGAATCGGAGATCCGCCGTCTTGACCTGTCGGGCACCGAGCTGGTGGTTCTGACCGCCTGCGACACCGCCGGGTCGAGCGCGAGCACCGAGATCCTGGAGGGCAACGCAGCCGAGGGCGGCGAGGCCCTGTCGGGATTGGCGCGCGCCTTCTTCGACGCGGGCGCCCGGGCGGCGCTGGTGACGCACTGGCCGATCGCCGATGGCGGCCCGTCGCTGCAGTTGGTGGAGACCTTCTATCGCAAGCTCGACGGCGGGGCGCGGTATACCGAGGCGCTGCGGTCGGCGCAGGCCGAGGTCCGGTCCAACAAGGCGACGTCGGACCCGTTCTACTGGGCCGCCTTCGTGCTGGTCGGCGACGGCGCCACCGGCAGCTGAGCCCCGGTCATCGCGCGCAACCCGTCCCCGCCGGAGCGATCCGGCGGGGATTTTCGTTTGGGGGGGGCGATGCGAGCGGGCGCGGCGTCTCATGGACCGGGTCGGGCTGGTCGGGGCTGAGCGCGGCTCGCCGTTTCGTCCATCTTGCTCGACCCGCCGCATCCGGACGCGAGCTCAGCGCCGCGGAGCCCGTTTGCGACCATAGATAGCGGCGCCGCTTATTAATAAAAACTCGGGGCGAGGCCCTGTCCACGAACGTTTGACTTCAGCGCCATGGCGGTCCTAGTCAGACAACGCTAGCGTCGCTGGATGAACCAAGCCCACCGCACAACCCGATCCGAAGACCTGATTTTTGAGCGTGAACGTCAAGGCGTGCGCACCCTCAGCTTGGTGCGCGGCCTGTTCGTGCTGATGGTCACGGCCACGGTCTGGGCGATCGGGGTCAGCCTGTTTGAAAAACTGGCAACGACCGCGATCGCCGCGTTGGTGTTTGTCGCGATCTGGTTTTCCCTTTCTCTGCCCGCCGATCGCTCGGCGGTTGGAAAGGTCGGGTTGGCCGGGTGCATGATCGATATCGCCTTTTTGGGCGCGCTTCCAATCATCTGGTATCTGTCGGTCGGCGGTAGCGACGTGCCGCCGGCCTATATGCTTAAAACCCAGATCACCGTCGCCACCTTGGGCATCGTCGTGCTCAACGCATTGGCAATTCGCCCGCTCTATCCTCTGGTCGTCGCAGCGGGCGGCGTTTGCGTCCATGCGGCCATTCTGGTCTTTGTGCTTCAGGACCCGCGAACCGTCGTCTCGTCCGATTTCGTCGCCTCGGCCATGGGGCAAGCGCTCAGTCTTGAGCTGATACTGGTAAGCATGCTGGTCATCGCCATCACCGGCGCGGCGCTAAGCTATCTCACGCTGATCGCACGCCGAACCATCATGCAAAGCGCGCGGTTGGAGGTCGCCAACACTCAGTTGGGGCGATATTTCTCCCCAGGCGTCGTCTCGCGAATTTCCGGCGAGTCCGACGCAATGCTCGGCGTCGGCGGCCGCATGCAGGACGTGGCGGTAATGTTCTGCGACATTCGCGACTTCACCACCATCACCGAAGATCTGCCACCGTCAGAGGTGGTTGGATTTCTTTCGCAATATCATTCCCGCATGGTCGAGGTGATTTTCAGTTTCGGCGGCACGATCGACAAGTTCATCGGCGATGCGATCATGGTGACCTTCGGCACGCCAGACCCGAGCGGAGACGATGCCGAGCGATCTGTCTTGGCCGGTCTGGCGATGAACACCGCTTTGGCGGTGCTCAACGCTGAGCGTGAGCGCAATGGACTGGTGAAAATCCGGCATGGCATCGGCATCCACTTCGGTCCTGTCATCGCGGGAAATATTGGAACCGAGGACAGGCTCGAATACACCGTGATCGGCGATACCGTGAACGTCGCCAGCCGTATTCAGGATGCGTGCAAGTCAGTCGGCGAGGGGCTGTTGATATCCAACGCCGTGCGACAGCGCTTGCCTTCGGATATTCTGCTACGCGCCCTTCCGGAGCAACGGGTGAAAGGGCGTCAAGCGCCAGTGCATATCTATGCTGTGACAGCGCAACTGCGCCCCGATTAGTCGACCGTCAGCGCATTTGCGACGTGGCTGCAACGGCGGCGTTCGAGATCGAACAAGACATCGGACATTTCGCATCGCAGGAAAGCTTGGCCGTATGGCCGCCCGAAACGGGTCCGCCGCGCCCCTCGCCCGCGCCATCCGCCCGATCGCTCCCGCGGGGGTTTGCGTTGGGGGGGGATAAGGCAGGGAGGGACGCTGAGCGGAGTCATCGACCCCGCGTTGACAGGGCCTCAATGAACGGGGCGTTTAAGTCGGCGGTTCATGGAGTTCATTGCGAAGGTCCGAATTGCGTCCGCCCGGCGACCTGTCGTGTCGCAACGAACGACCTCTATGGCGGACGGGCAAATGCCTGCCTAAAGCATCTCAGGTTTGCCTTGGGCTTTTTGAACGGGTCGACCTTTTGGCGATCGACTGGATCGCAAGTGGGGCGAAAACCACGGCTTTGGAACACAATTATTAGGAATGGGCATTCTCCCATTTTTTTCGATAGTTCCGTTGATTCAGTGAATTATTAAACGGTGGACTAAAGCAGAAACATCGAAACTGAAGACTCGGGTCTACGCCATCTTCATCGGGGTATTGCTGTTCATCTGGCTGAGCTTGATGACGGCAGGTATGATGGCCGGACCGTGCTTGAAAGATTGATACAAAGGAGAGAGGAAGCTCCAGTTCTGCAATATTCCACTTGTAGCCGCAGCTTTGGGAAAAATAATAATGCCCCTCGAATGCACAAAGGGGTCAATCATTCACCTTGAACGAGGCATAGCAGTGGCTGAGATCGGTCGAGATGAGGATGCACTTAAAACGTTCGAGACGGCTATACGGGATGCGCGGACCAAGCAAGGCCCATGGGAACAGAACCTGCATGCGCGTATGGTTGACCTTAAAGACCGACACACTCTTGCACTGTGGGTGGCGGTTGTCAGGTTGGCGGAATAGACGGGCTGGCCGAACCGCAAACGTTTGTGTCACCGTTAAAACGACCGCTTTCGCTCTCTCCCGCAAGCAGTCAAGGCACGATACGCCGCTTCGTCCACCATCGCGCATGGCCCCCCAACGTAAAACCCCCGCCGGATCGCTCCGGCGGGGGTTTTACGCATCGACCGCCCGTCAAAAATCACACCAGCCGCGACTGATCCATCGCCGCGCGCACGAAGCTGCGGAACAGCGGGTGGGGGTCGAGCGGCTTTGACTTCAGCTCCGGGTGGAACTGCACGCCGATGAACCACGGGTGGTCGACGATCTCCATGATCTCCGGCAGGCGGCCGTCGGGGGACATGCCGGAAAAGCGCAGGCCGTGGGCCTCCAGCTGCTCGCGGTATTCCATCGCGACCTCATAGCGGTGGCGGTGACGCTCAACAATATGCTCGCTGCCATAGATCTGGGCGGCGTGGCTGTCGGGGGTCAGCACGGCGTTGTAGGCGCCAAGGCGCATGGTGCCGCCCTTGGCGTCATGCTCGGTGCGCTGCTCGGTCCGGCCGGAAATGCCCTGCCATTCCTTCATGTGGTAGACCACCGGCTCGAACCGGGTTCCGCCGGATTCGTGGTCGAACTCCTCGGACCCGGCGCGGGCGATGCCTACAAGGTTGCGCGCCGCCTCGATCACCGCCATCTGCATGCCGAGGCATATGCCAAGATACGGGATTTTGCGTTCACGCGCGAAGCGGGCCGCCTGGATCTTGCCCTCGGTGCCGCGCTCGCCAAAGCCGCCGGGCACGAGGATGCCGTGGAAGCCTTCGAGGTGCGGCGACGGATCGCCCTGCTCGAACACCTCGGCGTCGAGCCATTCGACCCGCACCTTGACCCGATTGGCGATGCCGCCATGAGTCAGCGCCTCGGAGATGGATTTGTACGCGTCCCCAAGCTGGGTGTATTTGCCAACGATGGCGATGCGCACTTCGCCGTCGGGGGCGTGGACCGCCTCCACCACCTCGGCCCAGGGGGTCAGGTCCAATTTCGGCGCCGGGCTGATCCCGAACGCGTCCAGCACCGCTTGGTCGAGACCCTGTTCGTGATAGGCGATCGGCGCCTCGTAGATCGACTTCAGGTCGTGCGCCGCGATCACCCGCTCCGCCCGCACCGAACAGAACATCGCCAGCTTGGCGCGCTCTTTCTCGGGGATCGGATGCTCGGACCGGCAGACCAGCACGTCAGGCGCGAGGCCGATGGAGCGCAGTTCCTTGACCGAGTGCTGGGTCGGCTTGGTCTTCAGCTCGCCGCTCGTGGCCAGCCACGGCAGCAACGTCAGGTGCATGAACACGCACTGGTTCGGCCCGCGATCCAGCGCGAACTGGCGGATCGCCTCAAAGAACGGCAGCCCTTCGATGTCACCGACGGTGCCGCCGATCTCGCACAGCATGAAGTCGACCTCATCATCGCCGATTGAGATGAAGTCTTTGATTTCGTTGGTGACGTGGGGGATCACCTGAATGGTCTTGCCCAAGTAGTCGCCGCGGCGCTCTTTCTCCAGCACGTTGGAGTAGATCCGGCCCGAGGAGATGGAATCGGTCTTGCGCGCCGCCACCCCGGTGAACCGCTCATAATGCCCCAGATCGAGGTCGGTTTCCGCGCCATCGTCGGTGACGAACACTTCGCCGTGCTCGAACGGGCTCATGGTTCCCGGGTCGACGTTGAGATAGGGGTCGAGCTTGCGCAGACGAACCGTATAGCCGCGCGCCTGCAACAAGGCCCCGAGGGCCGCGGATGCAAGCCCTTTGCCCAGGCTGGAGACGACTCCGCCTGTTATGAATACGAACCGCGCCATTGCCGATAGCCCCGTTTTTGGTCGTTTCACCCGCGATAGACGCGCGATTTTCAACGTTCTGCGCGCGCGTGCCGCGCGATCAAGATCAGCCCTCGCGGCGACTCAGCGAGCGCCGCTGTAGAGCCTTCCGCACGGGAACCACCGATTACGGGATTCCCGCGGCCGGAACAAGCCGTGGCGGGCGGGCGCCGCGGGCTCGACCGGAGCGCCCGGTGTTTTCATCGCCCGCCCGGTCATGTAGCGTTCCGGTTGGGGTCCGCACGCGGACCCGCGAGGCTGGATGCAGACCTAGCGACAAGGCGGACAGGTGACGGTGACAAGCGATCCCCACAAGCGCTCGCGGCCCGCGGCCCGCATCGGCGCGGCGGCGTGCGTCGGCGCGGCGTTGGCGGGGGCGCTGGCGCTGTCGGGCTGCGCCGAGGCGCAGCTGGGCGTCGCGCTGGCCAAGCGCGCCAATGACAGCCTGACGCCCGAAGACCAGCGCGCCCCCAGCGCGGTGACGGCCGCCACCCAAGGCCCCGGCGCCATGCCATCGCGGGTGGCGCAGAAACCCGGCCCGCGCTCGGCTCCAGCGCGCGCGCCCCGAAGCGCGCCCCCCCCCGCGCGCGGGGCGACCCCCGACCGCGCGGTGTTCTTCGCCGAGGCCGCGACGCTGTGGGACGGCCTGCCGTCGATGGGCGGCGCCTGGATCGCGCATCCCGCCGCCAATCCGGGCCTGATGGTCGAGGCGCTTAACCTGGAAACCGAGCGCAGCCTGCGCGCGCCGGCCCTGCGGCTGGCCGAACGGGCCGGCCACCCGCCGATCCAGCTGTCGGCCGAGGCCGCGCTGGCGCTTGGCATGTCGCCGGGGCGGCTGGCGCGGGTGCGCCTGACCGGCCTGCGAGAGGCCCCCGCCCCCGCCCCGGCCACCGAGATCGCCGCCGCCGACGCCGCGATAGAGACGTTTGCGCTGCGCACCGCCGCCGCAGCCGCAGCCGGAGCGGCGGACGTTGTCCAGTCCACGCAGCCGGTCCCGCGCCCCGAGGCGACCCGCGTCGCCGCCGCGCCCACGCCGCGCACCCCTGCCCCGAACACCATGGCGCCGAATACCGTTGCGCCGGCAACCACCGCACTGAAAGCCGCCCAAGCGCAGGCCGCCCCCTATGTCCAGATCGGCGCTTTCGCCGAGGCCGATAACGCCGCCGGCGCCGCGCGCAAGCTGCGCGGGCGCGACCTGCCCGCGTTCGAGATGCCCTCGGGGCGCTTGCGTCTGGTGCTGCTCGGGCCGTTCGACGATCTGGACGCCGCACAGGCCGCACGCGATGTTGCGGTCGCGAACGGCTTCGCGGACGCGTATATCACCGTGCGATGACCGTCGCCGCGCCCCGTCGGGCCGCGCCGGCCCCCGCCCCGTCCCTGACCCGCCCCTGACCCGCCCCGCCCCTGAAAGGACCCATCCCCGTGTTCGCCACCGCGATCCGCCGCTTCGCCCGCGCCGCCCTGCTGCCTGCCGCCCTGCTGGCCGCGCTCTCACACCCTGCCGCCGCCTTCGACACCCGCGCGCGCGCGGCGCTGATGGTGGACATGCAAACCGGCGCGGTGCTGCTGGAAAAGAACGCGGATGACCGCATTCCCCCCGCGTCGATGTCCAAACTGATGACGCTCGACATGGTGTTCGAGGCGCTGAAAGCCGGGCGCCTGTCGCTGGATGATGAATTCCGCGTGTCGGCGCGGGCCTATCAGTTCGGCGGCTCGATGATGTTCTTGCGCGAAGGCGACCGCGTGCGGATCAGCGATCTGCTGCGCGGCGTGATCGTGCAATCGGGCAACGACGCCGCCGTGGTGCTGGCCGAAGGGCTGGGCGGCACCGAGACCGCCTTCGCCGACCGCATGAACGAACGCGCCGCCGAGATGGGCATGACCGCGAGCCATTTCTCCAACTCCAACGGCTGGCCGGATCCGGAGCAGTTCATGTCCGCGCGCGATCTGGTCACGCTGACGGGTCGGATCATCACCGATTATCCCGACCTCTACCAGATGTTCGCAGAGCGGGAATTCGAGTGGGAGGGCGTCAACCAACGCAACCGCAACCCGCTGTTGGGCCTTGGCCTCGGGGTCGACGGGCTGAAAACCGGCCATACCTCCGAGGCGGGCTTTGGCATGGTCGGGTCCGCGATCCGGGACGGACGGCGGATCGTGTTCATGTTCGGCGGGCTCGACACCGACCGCGCGCGGGCGGAAGAAGGCGAGCGGCTGGTGGATTGGGCGTTCCGGCAGTTCTCGAACGAGACGCTTTATACCGCTGGGCAAATCCTCGGGGTCGCGGATGTCTGGATCGGAGCTGAGCCGCAGGTGGTGCTGACGGTGGCCGAGGACGTGATCGTCACCCTGCCGGTGGGCGCGCGCCCCAAGATCGACGCGCGGATCACCTGGAACGGGCCGATCGAGGCGCCGATCGCGTCAGGCGCGCGCATCGCCACCCTGACGATCCGCGCGCCTGAGGCGGCGCCGATCGAGATCCCGGTGGTGGCCAAGCACGCCGTCGCGCGCGGCGGTTATCTGACCCGGCTGTCGGCGGCGGCGCAATTGCTGGCGCGCGATGTGATGGGCGACGGCGGGGCGACGCCCGAGGACGTCGACGCCGCCCCGGCGGCGCAATGACCGGCGCCCCGCGCCGCGCCCCCGGCGGCGTGTTCGTGACCTTTGAGGGCGGCGACGGCGGCGGCAAGACCACGCAGCTTCGCCGCCTCGCCGCTGATCTGCGCGCCGCAGGGCGCGAGGTGGTGGAGACGCGCGAACCCGGCGGCGCCCCCGGCGCCGAGGAAATCCGGCGCCTCGTGCTCGAAGGCGCGCCGGGCCGCTGGTCGCCGGTGTCGGAGCTTTTGCTCTTCAACGCCGCGCGCCGCGATCATCTGGAGCGGACCATTCGCCCCGCGCTGGCCCGCGGCGCGGCGGTGCTGTGCGACCGCTTCGCCGACAGCACTCGCGTCTACCAGTCCGCGGCGCGCGCGGCCGGAGAGGACGGCGCCGACCCCGCGATGGTCGAGACGCTGCACGCGCTGGTGATCGGGCTGGAGCCTGATTTGACGCTGATCCTGGAATTGGACCCGGAGCTGGCGCTGGCCCGCGGGCTGGCCCGCGGCGGGGATGAAACCCGGTTCGAGCGGTTCGGCGCCGACTTTCACACGCGCATCCGCGACGGGTTTCGCAGCCTGGCGGCCGCGCATCCGGGCCGCTGCCGCCTGATCGACGCCTCCGGGTCCGAGACTCAGGTCGCCGCCCGCATCCGCGCCACGGCCGCGACCCGCCTGCCCGAACTGGCGCCCCGCTGATGGCGAGCGTTGAATTCGCCGACATCCCCGAGCCGGACCGGGTCGAGGGCGCCCCCCACCCCCGCCACTCCGCGTTCCTTTATGGCCAGGCGGCGGCGGAGGCGGAATTTCTGGCATCCTGGCAGGCCGGGCGCATGCACCATGGCTGGCTGCTGGCCGGGCCGCGCGGGGTCGGCAAAGCGACGCTGGCCTGGCGGATCGCCCGCGCGATGGTGGCGGCGGCGCCCGGCGTGGCCCCGGGCACGTTGCAGATGGCCGCGGACGCCCCGGTGTTCCGCCGCGTCGCCAGCCTTGGGGAATCGCGGGTCAAGCTGATCCGCCGCGGCTGGGACGACAAGCTTTCGCGCCTGCGCACCCGCATCACCGTCGATGACACGCGAACGCTGCATGATTTCCTCGGGCTGTCGGCGGCGGATGGCGGGTGGCGGGTGGTGATCGTCGATCCGGTGGATGAAATGAACGCCTCAGCGGCCAACGCGATGCTGAAATTGCTCGAAGAACCGCCCAAGCGCACCTTGATGCTGTTGATCAGCCATGCGCCCGCGCGGCTGTTGCCGACGATCCGGTCGCGGTGCCGCAGGCTCGACCTGCGCGCCCTGCCCCATGACGCGCTGATCGACGCTGTGGCGACCGCCGCCCCCGACCTGCCCCCCCCGTCCCCGGCGTTGGCCGAGCTGTCGGGCGGATCGGCGGGGGACGCGCTGCGCCTGTCGGCCGCCGAGGGGCCGGAGATTTACGCCCGCCTGCTCGCCCTGTTCAATGGCGCGCCTGGGCTGGACCGCGCCGCGCTCAACGCGCTTGCGGACAGTGCGGCGGGTCCGGGATCCGAGGCGCGGCGCGACGCGCTGGCGCGGATGGGCGCGCTGCTGCCCCAACGGCTGGCGCGCGCCGCCGCCATGGGCGCGCCGGGCACGGAGGCCGGACCGGGCGAGGCCCGCCTGATGGCCCGCCTTGCGTGCCGCCCCGCGCAGGCCCGGATCTGGGCCGAGGCGGCGGATGCCTTCACCGCCCGGCTCTCCCACGCGCTTGGCGTCAACCTTGACCCCGGGCAGGCGTTCCTTGATACGTTTCTGGCGCTGGACGCGGCTGCGGGCCGGGCCGCGGCGGCCTGACACCCGCCCTGTGACCCAAGCGCGCCGATACCGGCGCCCTCGCCGACCCTTGCCGGAGCCTGCCGATGCCCCCGATCCTTGTGGACAGTCCCCCGATCCTTGTGGACAGCCATTGTCACCTCGATTTCGCCGATTTCGCAGGCGAGGTGCCGGACATTGTCGCCCGCGCCAAAGCCGCAGGCGTCATGCGGATGGTGTCGATCTGCACGCGCCTGCGGTCGGAGCCGGAGGTCCGCGCGCTGGCCGAGGCGCATGACGCCGTGTTCTACGCGGTCGGCGCCCACCCGATGTCCGCCGACAAAGAACCGCTGGCGAGCGTCGAGCAGTTGGTCGGCATCGCCGCCCACCCGAAAATGGTCGGGATCGGCGAGACCGGCCTTGATTACCACTACACCGCCGAAAGCATGGGCGTGCAGCAGGAAAGCCTGCGCATCCATATCGAGGCCGCGCGCCAGACCGGCCTGCCGCTGATCATCCACGCCCGCGGCGCAGACGACGACATGGCGCGGATATTGACCGAAGAATACCGCGCGGGCGCCTATTCGTGCGTGATGCACTGTTTCTCCAGCTCCGCCGCGCTGGGGCGCGCCGCGCTCGATCTGGGGTTCTATCTGTCGATGTCCGGCATCGCCGCCTTTCCGAAAAGCGCCGATCTGCGCGATATCTTCGTCGCCGCCCCGCTGGACCGGATACTGGTGGAAACCGACAGCCCCTATCTCGCCCCCCCGCCCCATCGCGGGCGCCGGAACGAGCCCGCCTATACCGCTCTGACCGCCGCGATCGGCGCGTCGGCGTTCGGCCTGTCGCTCGAGGATTTCGCCGCCGCCACCACCGCCAATTTCGACCGCCTGTTCGCCAAGGCCGCTGCTTGGCGCCCAGCCACCTCTGCCTCGGAGGCCTCTCGATGACCCTGCGCTTCACCATCCTCGGCTGTGCGTCCTCGGGCGGGGTCCCTCGCCTCGGGGGCATCTGGGGGGCGTGCGATCCGTCCAACCCGAAAAACCGCCGCCGCCGCTGTTCGATGCTGGTCGAACGGGTCGGGCCGGAGGGCGTGACCCGCGTGCTGATCGACACCTCGCCGGACCTGCGCGAACAGCTGCTGGACGCCGGCGTCGGAGAGCTCGACGCGGTGATCTACACCCATGAGCACGCGGACCATGTCCACGGCCTCGACGATCTGCGGATGATAGTGTTCAACATGCGCCGCCGCCTGCAGGTCTGGGCGGACGGGGCGACGCAGAACTCGCTGCTGAACCGCTTCGGCTATGCGTTCGTGCAGCCCGAGGGGTCGCCTTATCCGGCGATCCTCGATCTTCGGACCATCGACGGGCCGGTGACGATCACCGGCGTCGGCGGCGCGATCACGTTCCGCCCGTTCCGGGTCAACCATGGATCGATCGACGCGCTCGGGTTCCGCATCGGCCCGCTGGCCTATCTGCCCGACGTGGCCGACATGTCGCCCGCCGCGTGGGACGAGGTCGCAGGCGCCGACACCTGGGTGGTGGATGCGCTGCGCTATAAGCCGCACCCGACCCACAGCCATCTGGACCGGACCTTGGGCTGGATCGCGCAATCGCACGTGCGGCGCGGCGTGATCACCAACATGCATGTTGATCTCGACTTTGACATCCTGGCGGCTGAAACCCCGGCGAACGTCGACCCGGCCTTTGACGGCATGATGATTGCATTTCACGGCGATGATGACGGATGGACGCCAGTGTCATGAACGCCGATCTGGTGGTCGTCTTTGAGACGATCTTACCAGTTTTCTTTGTCGTCACCGCCGGATGGCTCTGTCGCAAGACCGGCGTTCTGGCCGATAGCGTCACCTCGGGGCTGCTCAGCTTCACCATCCAGATTGCGGCGCCGGTGCTGTTGTTCCGGGCGATGTATCGCCTCGATGTCGGCGAGGCGTTCGACTGGCGCCTGATGGTCGGGTTCTATTCCGGCGCGATCCTGTGCTTTGCGCTGGCGGTGCTGGGTGCGCGGCGTTTTTTTGGCGCGCGGCCGGGCGAAAGCATCGCAATCGGGTTCGCGGCACTGTTCTCGAACTCGCTGATGCTGGGGGTGCCGATCAGCGCGCGGGCCTATGGCGAGGCGTCGCTGGGGCCCAATTTCGCGATTCTCTCGATCCATGCGCCGCTGTGCTATCTGATCGGCATCACCGCGATGGAGATGTCGCGCGCCGATGGCCGCGGCTTTGCCGCCACCGCGGCCGCGACCGTCAAGGCGATGTTCCGCAACGCGCTGACCATCGGCATCGCGGTCGGGCTGGCGTTCAACTTCACCGGCACGCATTTGCCCGCGCCGGTGCTGGCGGGGGTGGACATGATCGCGCGCGCGGCGCTGCCGGTCGCGCTGTTCGCCCTTGGCGGCGCCCTGACGCGGTATCGGCTGCGCGAGGGGATCGGGCCGGCGGTGATGATCGCAGCCCTGGGGCTGGGGCTGCATCCGCTGGTGACGTTCACGCTGACCTCGGGGGTGTTCGGGCTGCCGGACGGGATGGTGCGGGCGGCGACGGTGACCGCCGCGATGCCGCCGGGGGTGAACGCCTATGTTTTCGCGGCGATTTATGCGCGGGCGGTCGGCACCGCGGCCTCCTCGATCCTGCTGGCGACGGGGCTGTCGGTGGTGACCATCTCGGTCTGGCTGATGATACTGGGGGCGACCGGGTATTGAACGGGGGCGGTTAGCCTCCGATTCAGATTTTGCCGCTAGTCATGTCGGTGAAACACACCGGAGCACGCCAAATGGCACCAACCCCAATCGCGGGCGTTTTACTTGCATTCGTGGCGATCGCACCGCCGGTTCTGGCGCTGGCGGCGGCGCCTCCACCAACTGACGGCGCGCCAATGGTGGTGATCACGGCCCCATGGCGCACCGCGACGGACGTGGTCGACCGCGCCGGGGGGGTGGTGCTGGCCGACGGGCGGCTGACCAACATCGCCTCGACCTATGCGCCTGCCGACGGCTATGCCGACGCGCTGCGCGGCGCAGGCGCCTGGGCGGTGCTGAGTGGCGATTTTTCCGGATTTTTGTGCGCGGGAGACGACCGATGACCCCGATTCTGCGACCCTCTGACGACGCCAGCGTCAGCATTGGGCGCAAGCTGCTGACGATCTCGTGGCTGCATGCTCCATTGATCGGGCTGGGGGCGTGGCTGAGCGGCGGGCCGATCCTGTGGTGTGTCGGGGCCTCGTTGATCGCGACCGCGCTGGCCGAGGGGGACCGCCTGATCGATCAGGCGCGCGGGCGCCTTACCATTGGGATCGCGCTGATGGCGCAGGCGGCGATTCTGACTGCGACCGCGGCGAACGGGCCGTGGCAGGTCGACACCCACATGTATTTCTTCGCCTTGCTGGCGGTGCTGTCGCTGCTGGTCAGCATTCCGGTGATCGTCGCGGCGGCGGGCGCGGTGGCGGTGCACCATCTGGCGTTCAACTTCCTCGCGCCGGAACTGATCTATCCTGACGGCTCGGACCTGCCGCGCACGCTGATCCACGCGGTTGTTCTGGTGATGGAGGCCGCGGCGCTGATCTGGATGGTCGCCATGCGCCAGTCGCAAAGCGCCAGGATGCAGGAAACCGCCGCCGAGGCGGAGGAACTGGCCCGCGACGCCGATCGCGCCCGCGCCGACATGGCGACCGCGACCGCCGCGGCGGCCGAGGCGCGCGCCACGATGATGGCGGACCTGCGCGATGTGCTGGGCGCCGCGGTCGGGGATGCGACCAAGGGCGACCTGTCGCGCCGGATCGACAGGCGGTTCGACGATGCGGTGCTGAACGATCTGACCGCCTCGGTGAACAGGTTGCTGGCGACGGTGGAGACGCAGTTCACCGATCTGGGAGAGGTGTTGGGCGCCTATTCGCGGGGCGATCTGTCGGCGCGGCTGACCGGAGACCGCCACGGCGCCTTCGCGCGCCTGCAATCGGACGCCAACCGCACCGGCGCGCAGCTGGGCGAGATGATCGAGGACATCCGCCATCTGACCGCCGAGGTGATGGGCGTGAGCACCGAGCTCGAAGGCGCCTCGGACCAGCTTGCGCGGCGCTCCGAAAGCCAGGCCGCAACCTTGGAGCAGGTCGCCGCGGCGATGGAGGAAATGTCGTCCTCGGTCCGCTCCAACGACACCCGGCTTACCGCCGCGGAGGCGCGCGCCACCGAGGTCAGCCGCCAGACCGGCGACGGCGAGGCGACGGTGCGGCGCGCGGTGGAGGCGGTGAGCAAAATCGAGAAAAGCTCTTCGCAGATCACCGACATCATCGTGGTGATCGAATCGATCTCGTTCCAGACCAACCTTCTGGCGCTGAACGCGGCGGTGGAGGCGGCGCGGGCCGGCGAGGCGGGCAAGGGCTTCGCCGTGGTCGCCGCCGAGGTGCGAACCCTTGCGCAACGCTCCGCCGACGCGGCGCGCGATATCGCGGCGCTGATCACCGAAAGCACCCAAAGCGTAGCCTCGGGCGCGGCGCTGGTGCGCGAAACCGGGACCGCGCTGGGCGCCATCCGCAGCTCAATTCAAGAGCTTGAGGCCGGGATCGCCAAAGTGGTGCATGCCAGCCGCGAACAGGCGACCGGCGTGGCGGAGGTGAACCGCTCGGTCGCCCATGTCGATCAGATGACGCAAGAGAACGCGGCGACCGCCGAGCGGACCTCGAAAACCGTGGTCGGCCTGACCCAGCAGATCGCTGCGCTCGACGCGCTGACCCAAGCCTTCCAGTTGGAGGGGCGCACAAAAAAGCGCCGCGATGTAGGCGAACGACGCAGGGCGTGACGGATCGGGGTTGGGGGGCGATCAGCCCCGCCCCCCAACCCGCGCGGCGAGGACGGACACGCCCCAATGCAGCAGCAGCGTCATCGCCACCAAGGCGGCGAGGGCGGCGAACATCAGGTCGATCTTGGCGCGTCCGTTGGCGAGCAGCATCAGATAGCCCAGCCCCTGCGACGCGCCGACCCATTCGCCGATCACCGCCCCGATCGGCGCATAGACCGCCGCGATCCGCAGGCCGGACGCCAGCGACGGCGCCGCGGCGGGGATCCGAAGGCGCCGCATCTCGCGCCAGCGAGACGCGCCCATCACCCTCGACAGGTCCGCCAGCCCCGGCGGCAGGCGCATCAGCCCGTCATGGAACGCCGAGGCGACGGGGAAGAAGATGATCAGCACCGCCATCGCCACTTTGGGCGTCATTCCATAGCCGAGCCACAGCGTCAGGATCGGCGCCAGCGCGAACACCGGGATCGCCTGGCTGACCAGCAGCGCCGGGCGCAGCACCGCCGACAGGCGCGCCGACATCGCCAGCGCCACCGCGACCAAAGCCCCCAGCGCGACGCCGACCGCAAGGCCGATCAGCACCTCCGCCAGCGTGACCGCGCCATGATGCGCGATCAGGCCGGCATTGTCCCAAAACGCCCGCCCGACCCGGAGCGGCCCCGGCAGGATAAAGGGCGGGACGCCGGACAGCCGCACCGCCCCCTCCCACCCCGCCAGCAGCAGGGCGGCGGCGACGATCCCGCGCAGGACCGCAATCATGCCGCCCCCCGCAGCCGCGCCAACAGCGCCGCCTGCATCGCCAGCACCGCGCCGTCGCCGACCGGGCGCGGAACCTTGCCGGGGGGCGGAGGGTGGGGGACCAGCCGCCCCCCCTCCAACACCAGGATCAGATCACCCATCCGCGCGGCCTCAGCCGGGTCGTGGGTGACCAGCAGAACGGTGCGCCCGGCCAGCGCGGTGGCGGTCAGCTCCTGCATCTCGGCGCGGGTGCGGGCGTCGAGGGCGCTGAACGGCTCATCGAGCAGAACCAGTTCCGCGTCCTCCATCAACGTGCGGGCCAAGGCGGCGCGCTGGCGCTGACCGCCCGACAATTGCCCGGGGCGGGCGGCGGCGTGCTCCGCCAGCCCCACGCCGGCGATCACCGCGGCGGCGCGGGCGCGGTCCGGGCGCGCCCCGCGCAGCCGCGCGCCGATCAGCGCATTGTCGGTGACATCGGCCCAGGGCAGCAGCAGATCGTCCTGCGCCATCAGCGCGACACGGGCAGGCGCCCGCACCGCGCCGTCAAACCGCGCGCCGGTCGGCAGCCCGGCCAACAGCCGCAGGATCGTGGATTTCCCGGCGCCGGAGGGGCCGAGCAGACAGCTCCACCCCCCCGCCGCCAGCGTCATATCGACCGGCCCGAACAGCGGCGCGGCGCCAAGCCAGGCCGAGCCGGTCAGGCCGATGGGCTCGGTCAACGCCGCGGCTCCAGCCCCAGCGCGGCGGGGTCCTGGGGGGCGGGGATCAGTCCGGCGGCGGCCATGAACGCGCCAAAACGCTCATAGCGGCCCGCGTCATAGGCCGCGGGGCGCAGCGCGAACCGCGCCACGGTGTCGGTCCATGCCGCGCGGTTCAGCTCATCGTCGAGTTCGGGCGCATAGCTGGAGAAGGCCTCCCACGCCGCGTCGGGGTGGTTGAGGATATAGGCCGTCGCCCGCTCGGTCGCGCCGAGGAACCGGGCGATCGCCGCCTCGTCCATCCGGGCCGGGTTGGCGACGTAGATCAGCTCATCATAGGGGGGCACGCCGTGCTCTTCGGGGAAAAAGCACCGCCCGGCGCCGCCCGCCAGCCGCATCTGCGTCATCTCAAAGTTGCGAAACGCGCCGACCACGGCGTCGACCTGGCCCGACAGCAAAGCGGGCGTCAGCGAGAAGTTGACGTTCACCATGGTCATGTCAGCGGGCGTCAGCCCTTCGGGCGCCAGCATCGCGGCCAGCATCGCCTCTTGCACCCCGGCGATGGAGAAGCCGACGGTGCGGCCTTTCAGGTCGGCCATGGATTTGATCGGCCCCTCCGCCGCCACCATCACGCAGTTGAGCGGGGTGGCGACCAAGGTGCCGACCCGGATCAGCGGCAACCCCTCGGCGGTCATCAGGTGCAGTTCGGGCTGATACGACACCGCGAGGTCCGCCTGCCCGGCGGCGACCAGCTTGGGCGGGGCGGACGGATCGGCGGGGGCGATGATCTCCACCTCCAGGCCTTCATCAGCGAAGAACCCCTTTTGCTGCGCGACGATGATCGGCCCGTGATCGGGGTTCACGAACCAATCGAGCAGCAGGGTCATCCGGTCCGCGGCATGGGCGGGAGCGGTCAGCAGGATCAGGGCGGCGAGAGCGTATTTCATGACATCAGACCTTCGAAAGCGTGAAAATGGTGCAGCGGGCCGTGGCCGTGGCCGACGGTCAGCTGATCGGCATGGGCGATGGCGCCCACGACATAGGCTTTGGCGGCGCGGGCGGCGTCGGCGGGCGCCGCGCCGCGCGCAAGATGGGTGGCCAGCGCCGAGGACAGCGTGCAACCGGTGCCGTGGGTGTTGGCGGTGGCGATCCGCGGGCCCGAAAGCCACAGCCCGCCCGCCGCCGTCAGCAGGAAATCCGGGCTGTCCTCGGCGCTCAGATGCCCGCCTTTCAGCAGCACCGCACGGGGGCCGAGGGCGAGCAGATCGGCCGCAGCCCCCTCCATCCCTTCGCGCGAGGTCGGGGCGGGGCGGCCCAGCAAGTCTCCGGCCTCAGGCAGGTTGGGGGTGATCACGTCCGCCAGTGGCAGAAGATGGCGCAGCAAGGCCGCCACCGCATCCGACGCCAGCAGCCGGTCGCCGCCTTTGGCGACCATCACCGGGTCCAGCACGATGTTGCGCGCCCCCGCCGCGCGCAGGGCGTTCGCCACCGCCTCCGCAATTTCCACCGTGCCGATCATACCGATTTTCACCGCATCGACGCGAATGTCGGCGAACACGGCGGCGATCTGCTCGGCGATGAAGGCGGGCGGGATGGTCATGGCGTTCGACACCCCGCGGGTGTTCTGCACCGTCAGCGCGGTGATCGCCGCCATGGCATAGCCGCCGTTGGCGCCGATCGCCTTGATGTCGGCTTGGATGCCGGCGCCGCCCGACGGGTCCGACCCGGCGATGGAGAGGATGTTGGGGGTCATGGCGCGCTCCATTCCGCCGCCAGCGCGCGGGCGGCGTATTCGGGATCCGGCGCCGCGCAGATGGCGGAGACGACGGCGACCCCCGCCGCCCCGGCGCGGCGCAGCGCCGGGCCATCCCCAGCCCCAAGCCCGCCGATGGCGATGCAGGGGCGGCGGGCGGCGGCTACGATCCGCGCCAGCCCGTCCATGCCGATCGGCGCTGCGTGACCGGGCTTGCTGGCTGTCGCGCGCACCGGCCCGACCCCGAGGTAATCGACCGCGTCCCAGTCCACCGCGGACAATTGCGAGGCGTCCTCGATCGACAGCCCGATGATCGCATCAGGCCCGAGCAGCGCGCGCACCGCCCCCGCGGGCATGTCGCCTTGGCCGACATGGACCCCGTCGGCCCCGGCGCGCAGGGCGGCCTCGGCCCGGTCGTTGACGATCAGCGGCACGGCGTAGGGCGCCAGCGCGGCCTTCATGGCGCGGGCCAGCGCCTCGATGTCCGCGTCCGAGGCGGTCTTGTCGCGCAGCTGCACCATGGTGGCGCCGCCGCGCGCCGCCGCGACCGCCAACGCCACCGGCGAAAGCCGCGCGCCCGGATCGGTCACGAGGCAGAGCGTCAGATCAAGGCTCATGCCCGCGCCACCCGGCCGCCCTGCGCCAGATCGGCGGGGGTGATCGCGTGCAGCTGGTCGACAAAGCGCACCGCAAAGCTGCCGGGGCCTTGGGCGCCGACCGCCGCGCGCTCCCCCGCCAGCCCATAGAACGCAAGCGCGGCGACCGTGGCGGCAAGCGGGTCCTGGCCAACCGCAAAGGCGGCGACCAGCGCCGACAGCGAGCAGCCCAGCGCGGTGACCTTCGGCATCATCGGATCGCCATTGCTCACCCGCCACGCCGCGTCGCCGTCAGTGACGAAATCAACCGGGCCGGTGACCGCGACGACGGCGCCGGTGGCGCTCGCCAACCCGCGGGCGGCGGATTCGGCGGCGGCCACCTCATCGGCGGCATCGGCGCCTTTGCCCGCAGCGGAGGCGCCCGCCAGCGCCATGATCTCGGACGCGTTGCCGCGGATGATGCTCGGCGACAGCGCCAGCAGATCGGCGCCCACCGCGCGGCGATAGGCGGTCGCCCCGACCGCGACCGGGTCCAGCACCCACGGCTTTCCTGCGGCGGTCATCACGCGGGCGGCGTCCTGCATCGCCTCCACCCACGCGGGGCTGAGGGTGCCGATGTTGACGCTCAGCGCCTGCGCGATGGCGGCGAATTCGGCGGCTTCTTCGCGCGCGTGGATCATGGCGGGGGACGCGCCCGCGGCCAGCAGCACGTTGGCCATCACGTTCATCGACACGTAATTGGCGAAGTTGTGCACCAGCGGGGCGGCGCCACGCATATGGGTCAGGTGGGCGGCGAGATCGATCATAGGTCCTCCTTGGCCGGGGGGGAGGACCGGAAACGCGTGCACGGATGACCGCATCAAGGGGCGTTTCCGCGACTTCCTCCGCCGGCATTATCCGGGTCAGGTTCAAAGGGTGCTTCTCAGCCCGCTTGCGCGGACGCCCCTGTCGCATGTCGGGCACGATGCACGGACCGGCCCCCCGGCGCAAGGGCCGACCGGGCGCTTCGTCCGCGCGCGTCCTCGTCGTAGGGTATCGCCCATATCCGAAAGCGGCGGAGGGCGGAGGCGATGGCGAACGCAGTGCGAATGGCGATCTGGCTGACGCTGGCGCTGCTGTTCGTGCTTGTCGCGCTGTGGCTCGAGGCCGGGCCGATCACGGGCGGGGCAGGCGCAGGCGGGGCGGGCGCTTGGCTGCCGATCGCCGGGGCCTCGCCGATCGTGATGTTGGGGATCGACGCGCTGTTGGCGTTGACGCCGGGGTTTTTTTCTGGCGGCGCTGGCGGCGCCGCATGACCGGCTGGCGCAGGGGGCGGCGCTGATCGGGGGCGGGCTGGTGATGGCGGTGGCGAGGGTGATGATCGCGCTGGCGGGGCTGGCGACGCTGGCGGGGCTGTTGGCGCTGCTGTTGGCGCTGCTGTTCGCGTCTCCGTTCGGCGCCATCGCCTATTTCGTCAAGTATGGCTGCGGCGATGCCGCGATGCCGGCCCTGATCGACGCCGATTGCTTTGATGGGAACAAGGCGCTGGTGGCGACGCTGGCGCTGGCGTCGTGGCGGTTCCTGACGGTCAAGGTCCTGATGATCACCGTCGCGCTGTCGGCGGTGTTCGGCGTCGTGATCATCGTGGCGCTGTCGATGCTGTCAGGGCTGCCGTTTCTGCTTCACCCGCTCGATGCGGTGCTGAGCATCGCGCTGGGGCTGGCGGCGGCGGTGGTCGGGGCGGTCACGCTGGTGCGCGGGGTGGCGGCGCTGGCGCTGGCGATCATCGGCCAGACGAGCTGAGCGCGGGTCATTCCAGCCGCACGGCGCAGGTGGGCGTCGTGCAGGTCAGTCGCATCCGGGCGCCGCGCGCCGCGGCCATCACCACCGGCGTCCCCGCACCTTGCGCCAGCGGCACGGTCCGCCATCCGCGCCCCGGCGGCTTGCCGCTGGCCCCGACGGTTTGCCGCAGGCCAGACCCGTGGCGGGGCCGTCATGCCAGTCGAGCGTCACGCCCCCCT
>JBLIKI010000021.1:0-24040 GCA_047636235.1 Paracoccaceae bacterium
GCGGAGGTGTCGCGCCTGCGAAATGTTTCATGCCCGGCGGCGGTTCGTGATCGGCCGAGGGCTAAGCTGGGGCGACGATGCAGGCGGCTTCGGGGGCGGGCGGCGGCGCGGTCAGCATGATGGCGCGCGGACCGGCGCCGACAGAGCGCAGGGCATCGCCGCGGGTCGCAGGGCATGGCCGAGGGGCGCTGCGGCGATGCCCATCGGACCGGACTCGACCGCATATCGTGTTGTTAACAAAGAATTAACCACTTGGTTGGGGGGCGAGCCCGGCGGGCGCCCCGACCGGCCGTTGGCGGCGCGGGGACGTGCGGCTCGCCGCGGCGCGCCCCCCTCACGCCTGGCGGCGCCAGGCCGGGGGGCGGAGGGTGGTGGCGGCTTGGGGCTGCCCGAGGCGGCTGGATGCCTGGCGGCTGCGACGGCGCCGGGGCGCGGCATGTTGCAAAGCGTCACAAAGCTTGAATTGTCCGGGACTGCGCCGTGGCATATCTAAGTTTGGAGCAGAAAACAAAAAAATAAACCAACCCGACGAGGCAGGACACATGCAAACCACGCTGCGCGGCGCGCTGACCTTCGATGGCATCGGCCTTCATTCGGGCCGTCCGGCCCGGCTGCGGGTGCTGCCTGCCTCTGGCGAATATGGCATCTGGTTCAAGCGGCTGGACGTGGTCGGGGCGGACCCGATGATCCCCGCCGCTTGGGACCGCGTGACCGACACGCGCCTGTGCACTCTGCTGTCCAACGCCGACGGCGTCAGCATATCGACGGTCGAGCATCTGATGGCCGCGCTGGCCGGCTGCGGCGTGACCAACGCGCTGGTCGAAATCGATGGGTCGGAAGTGCCGATCATGGATGGCTCGTCCCGCGCCTTCGTGCAGGCGATCCAAGCCCGCGGCCTGCGCGCGGTCGAGGGCGAAGCACGCGCGATCCGCATCCTGAAGACCATCGAGGTGATCGACAAAGGCCGCATCGCGCGGCTGGAGCCGTGCGACGGGTTCGAGATCGATTTCGCCATAGACTTCGCCGAAACGGCGATCGGCGTGCAGGAGGCGGTCCTGTCGATGGCGGCGGGCGACTTCGCCGCCGAATTGATGGAATGCCGCACCTTCTGCCGCAAGAACGAGGTCGACGCGCTGCAAAAGATGGGTCTGGCCCGCGGCGGCAGCCTCGACAACGCCATCGTGGTGGACGGGGGCGAAGTGCTGAACCCCGAAGGCCTGCGCCGCCCGGATGAATTCGTGCGCCACAAGATGCTGGACGTCGTGGGCGACTTGGCGCTGGCGGGCTCGCCGATCATCGGGCGCTATGTCGGCCGCAAGGCAGGGCATGAGATGACCAACAAGCTGCTGCGCGCGCTGTTCGCCGCCCCCGAGGCATGGTGTTTCGACGTGGTCGAGACCGACGCGGCGCCGACCCGGAGCCGCGCCGCGGTCTGACCCCCCCTTCCGCCGCGCCCGTGCGCAGTATGGCCGCCCCTGTCGCATCAGGGGCGGCCTGTTGCGTTTCGACCCGTCGGCGGAGCGGCCGGGGTCGGAGGGGCTAAGCCCCCCGCTCCCCCGCCCGCGCGCGACCTGCGGCGCGCGGCGCCCCGTCGATGCGGCGCGGCGCGGGGCGATCCGGCCCGATCCGGCCCGATCCAACCGGCCCGGCCGCTGATCGGCGGCGCGCCGGGGCCGCTATCGGCGCCGATCCAGCCCCGCGCGGCGCAACGGCCATTGGCGCGCGCCCCCGATCTGTGCCAAACCTCGGGTCCGGACATTCGACCGCTCCCGGGGGCCGCCCGCCCCCGTGTCGCGGGGACCGCCCCGCCCGCGCCCCGGGGATCGAGGCTGAGACAGGAGACCGCCGCCCATGCGCCGCTTCATGCACCGGCTTGCGCCCATCGCGATGCTGACGCTGACCCTCGCCGCTTGCTCCGGCAAGGATGACGACCCGTTCGCCGACCCCTATGCGGGGCGGTCCGCCGCCTCGATCTATGCCGAGGCCGAGGACCTGCTGCAGCAGGGCGACGCGGTCGAGTCCGGCGAGATGCTCGAGGAGTTGGAGCGCGTCCACCCCTATTCCGAATGGGCCAAGCGGGCGATGATCATGTCCGCCTTCGCTTATTATCAGGCGACGGAGTTCGAGCGATCCCGCCTTGCGGCGCAGCGCTTCATCGACTTCTTCCCGTCTGACGCCGACGCGCCCTATGCGCAGTATCTGATCGCGCTGTCGTGGTATGACCAGATCGTCGACGTGGCGCGCGACCAAGGCTCCGCCCGCCGCGCGCTTGAGGAACTGCAAAAGGTCGTGCAGCGCTATCCCGCGTCGGAATATGCGCGCGAGGCGCAGCTGAAGATCGATCTGGCCAACGACCAGCTGGCCGGCAAGGAGATGATGATCGGCCGCTACTATCTGGGGCAGGGCCGCTACATCGCTGCGATCAACCGCTTCAAGACCGTGCTCACGCTCTATCAAACCACCAGCCACGCGCCTGAGTCGCTTCACCGGCTGGTGGAGGCGTATCTGAGCCTTGGCATCATCGAGGAGGCGCGTACCGCGGCCGCGGTGCTGGGGCATAACTTCCCCGGCTCGGACTGGTATCAGGCCAGCTATGCGCGCATGCAGGGCGAAGGGCTGGCCCCGTGGGAGGACAAGGAGAGCTGGATCTCTCAGGTGTTCCGCCGCGTGACCACCGGATCGACCCTCTGATCTCTCTCATCGCAAGGACCTGACCGGCGCCATGCTCCGCACCCTCGCCATCCGCGACATCGTGCTGATCGACCGGCTCGAGCTTAGCTTCGAGCCGGGCCTCAATGTGCTGACCGGGGAAACCGGGGCGGGCAAATCCATCTTGCTCGACGCGCTTGGATTCGCGCTGGGGCGCAAGGGGCGCGGCGCCTCGGCCCGCGCGGGCGCCGAGATGGGCGCGGTGGAGGCGGTGTTCGACTGCCCCCCCGGCCATCCCGCGCGCGAGGTGCTGGCCGAGCTTGGCATCGCCGCCGAGCATGAGCTGATCCTGCGCCGCCATGTGACCGCCGAAGGGCGATCCGCGGCTTGGGTCAACGACCGCCGCGCCACCGGCGACGCGCTGGCACGGCTGGGCGAGACGTTGGTGGAGGTCCACGGCCAGCATGACGACCGGGGCTTGCTGAACCCGCGCGGGCATCGCGCGATTCTGGATCGCTGGGCGGGGCTGGAGAGGCTCGGAGAGGCCGTGCGCGCCGCCTGGACCCGCCGCCGCATCGCCGAGGACGCGCTGGCCACCGCCACGGCCGAGGTCGCCGCCGCCGCCGCGGACGCCGATTTCCTGCGCCATGCGGTGAAGGAACTCGATGACATCGCGCCAGAGCACGGCGAGGAAGAGGCGCTGGACGCGGAGCGCCGCCTGATGCAGGGCGCGGAACGGATCGGCCAGGACATCAACCGCGCCTCCCAAGCGCTGGGGCGCCAAGGCGCCGAGGGCATGATGTCCGACGCGATGCGCTGGCTCGATGATGTGAGCGCGGCGGCGGAAGGGCGGCTCGACGCCCCGCTGGCGGCGCTGGAGCGGGCGATGAATGAGCTTTCGGACGCTCAATCGGGGGTGGACGCGGCGCTGGACGGCATCTCGTTCGACCCGATGCGGCTGGAGCACGCGACCGAGCGGTTGTTCGCCCTGCGCGGGCTGGCGCGCAAGCACCGCGTGACGCCTGAGGCGCTGCCGGATCTGGCCGCCGAGATGACCGCCAAGCTGGCCGAGATTGACGGCGGGGCGGACCGGATCGCCGGGCTGACCGAGGCGGCCGAGGGCGCGCAGGCGGTCTATGACGAAGCGGCGGGCGCGCTGACCGCGGCGCGGCGCGAGGCGGCTGGCAAGCTGGACGCGGCGGTGGGGGCGGAATTGCCCCCCTTGAAGATGGAGCGCGCGGTGTTCGCCACCGCTATCACGCCCGAGGCGCCAGGGCCTGACGGCGCCGACCGCGTGGCGTTCACGGTGGCCCCGAACCCCGGCGCGGCGGCGGGGGCGATCGGGGCGATCGCCTCGGGCGGAGAGCTGTCGCGGTTCCTGCTGGCGCTGAAGGCGTCCTTGGCGGGGCGCGGAGAGCCGAAGACGTTGATCTTCGATGAGATCGACCGTGGCGTCGGCGGCGCCACCGCCGATGCGGTGGGGCGGCGGTTGGAGCGGCTGTCGTTCGACGCGCAAGTGCTGGTGGTGACCCATGCGCCGCAGGTCGCCGCCCGCGCGGCCAAGCATTTCCGAATCGAAAAGCTGGTCGAGAACAATGTGACCCGCACCGAGGTCGTCCCCCTGCCGCGCGCGGCGCGCGAGGCCGAGATCGCGCGGATGTTGGCGGGCGAAGTGGTCACCGAGGCCGCCCGCGACGCCGCCCGCGCCCTGCTGGCAGGCTGAGGGGGGGCAGAGCGGGGCAATGGCCGGAGCGGGGCTGGTTCGGCCCATCGCCGCCCCGGCGCCAAGCGCGCCGTTTCGGCATCTGGCCCGCCCTTCACCCCTTGTCAGGCGAACCCGGAGCCGCCGTCCTGTGGCGCGCAGCGGATCAGCCGCGAGGTCAGCACCGCGGCTTGGCGATGCACCACCGCCGCCTTGTAGGCCGGGTCGGTGACCATAGCGAGGAACGCCGCCGCATCGTGGTAGCGCGCGATGAAGCAGGCGTCCCAGGCCTCGCCCGAAGGCCCGATCAGCAGCGCCTCCATGGTCCCGCGCCACACGATCGCACCGCCGAGGCGGGCGAACACCGGATGGCTTTCCGCCCCATAGCGGGCATAGGCCTCGGCCCCGGTCAGGCCCGCGCCGTGGTCTGGATGCCCCTCGGGATAGGCCGCCAGCGGGCGGAACCGCACCAGGTTGAGCATCTCGATCGGCGTATCGCGGGGCAGGGCCTTGAAGGCGTCGAACTGCGCGCGCGTCGGGTCTATGGATATGTCGGTCATCGCCGGCTTCCTTTCGCGATTAGGGGTGCAGGGCGGGCCAGAGGGCGGCGGCCCCCCCGTTGGGGGGCGCCGGACGATGGGCCGAACCAACCCCGCCTCAGTTGACCTGCACCACCTTGCCAGGGTTGAGGATGTTCAGCGGGTCGAGCGTGCGCTTGATCTGCGCCATCACGCCCCAGGCGGCGCCGTGCTCGTCCTCCATGTACTCCAACTTGCCGCGCCCGACGCCGTGCTCGCCGGTGACGGTGCCGCCAAGGCGCAGCGCCAGCTCGTTCATGCGGTGCGCGAGGCGCTTGGCCTCCTTCAGCTCCTCAGGCTTTTCGGGATCGACCAGCAGCGTCGAATGGAAGTTGCCGTCGCCGACATGGCCGACCACGGCGCCGCTCACCGGGCTTTCCTCCATCTCCTTCATCGTGACCAGCAGGGCTTCGGCCAGACGCGAGATCGGCACGCACACATCCGTGGTCAGGATCCGCTTGTGCGGCGCGATCGCCTTCATCGCGTAATAGCCATTATGGCGCGCGGCCCAGAGGCGGTTGCGCTCTTCCAGGCTCGCGGCCCACTGGAATTCGCCGGCGCCATGCTCGGCGGCGATGGCGCCGAACATCTCGGCCTGCTCCTTGGTCCCGGCTTCGGAGCCATGGAATTCGAGGAACAGATGCGGCTGCACCGGCATGTCCATCTTGGCGTAGTTGTTGAACGCATCGATGGCGCCGGGGTCCAGAAATTCGATCCGCGCGACGGGGATGCCCATCTGAATCGTCTCGATCACCGCGGCCACCGCGCCCTCGACCGTTTCGAACGGGCAGCGGGCCGAGGTGATGCTTTCGGGCACGCCCTGCAGGCGCACGGTCAGCTCGGTGATGATCGCCAGCGTGCCTTCGGAGCCGACGATCAGGTTCTTCAGATCATAGCCCGAGGATGATTTGCGCGCGCGCGACCCAACGCGGATGATCCGCCCGTCGGCCAGCACAGCCTCGAGCGCCAGCACATTGTCGCGCATCGTACCGTAGCGCACCGCGGTGGTGCCCGACGCGCGGGTCGCGGCCATGCCGCCCAAGGTCGCGTTGGCGCCCGGATCGATGGGAAAGAACAGGCCGGTGGCGCGAAGCTCGGTGTTCAGCGCCTCACGCGTCACGCCGGGCTGGACGATGGCGTCCAGATCCTCGGCGTTGATGGTCAGCACCTTGTTCATGCCGCTCATGTCCATGGTGATGCCGCCTTGGAACGGCAGGGCGTGACCCTCAAGGGACGTGCCGACGCCCCAGGCGGTCACCGGGCATCCCTCGGCGGCGCAGATCTTGAGGGCGGCGGAGACCTCCTCGGTGCTGCGCGGGAACACCACCGCGTCGGGCATGGTCACCGGAAAATAAGATTCGTTCTGTCCATGATGGTCGCGCACGGCGGCGGCGGTGCTGAACCGATCGCCGAACAGGTCGGCAAGGCGGGTCAGGGCGGTCTCGATGCTCATCTGGCGGATTCCCCTCAGGCTGGTTTTGAGGGCAGCCTAGACCCCGGCAGGCCCGAGGGAAAGCCGCGGGATGACAAGCCCGCCGCCTTGCGCGATATTCGCATTCCCGGCGCCCGGCGACCCTGGAAGCCGCGCTGCAAATAGGCCCGCGCGCCCGGCGATCCTGCCGCCGCGCGCCACAGATAGGACGGAGACCGCCCATGACCCCTGCGCGACTGACCGCGATCGCCGCCCGCACCGCCGCCGAGGCCCAAGGCGTGGTCCGCGACCTCGCCGCCCCGCTGGCGATGGCCGATTGCGCCGAGATCGCCAAGCGCATCGCCGACGCAGGGACGGCGCCCGCTGACGCGCCGATCCCGGATTTCGAGGCCGCCGCGCTGCGCACCACGCCACGCCAAGTGCCGATCGAATGGATCGACTATAACGGCCACATGAACGTGTCGTATTACACCATGGCTTTCGACAAGGCCGCGGATGAGGTCTATGACAACATACTGCTGATCGGCGCGGAGTATGCGCGGGTCCAGCGGATGGGCCCTTATGTGATCCAGCAGCACATCCATTACCTTGGCGAATTGCTGCGTGGCGATGAATTCACCTGCGCGTTCCGCATCCTCGATTGCGACGACAAGCGGCTTCACACGTGGTGCGACCTGATCCGAGTGGCGGACGGGCGCATCGCCGCCTCGGCCGAGGCGATGGTGATGAACGTGGATCTGGAGGAGCGCCGCTCCGCCCCCTATCCGGCCTGGGCGCGGGCGCGGGTCGCGGCGTTGGCGCTGGCGCAGGCGGAGCTACCGGTTCCGGTGCGGGTCGGCGCGCTGATCGGCATCCGCCGGGGGTGATGCGCCCACTCGCGGCTGATTTCGCGCCGGACGGCGCGGGGGCCTGATCGGGGCCGCGCCGCGAGGTCTTGAACCATGCCGCGCCGCGAGGTCTTGAATCAGGCCGCACCGCCGCGGGGGGCCGCGGACCCGCCTCGGCCCGCACCTTGCAAACCGGGCCTCGCCAGCGTTCTATGCCCGCTGCGCCGCCCCGCCCCGGCCGGGCGCGGCCACCGCTAGGGAGAGCGCTTTTGGCCGACCGGCCCGATACCCCCAAGGCATCCGAGGCCGCCCCCGATCGCGGCGCCCCCGATCGCGGCGCGTCCGACTCGGATCACGCCGCGCCGCCGCGCGCGCCCAGCCGGCGCGCCCAGCTTTTGCCTCGTGCCAGGGTCCACCTGCGCCAGACCCGCCGCCGCGTCGCCGCCGCCGCCGGGCGCGCCAATGTCGCGCTGCGCCGCAACGGGCCGTCGGCGCTGCAATTTTGGATCATCGCGCTGTTGGTCGGCATCGCCGCGGGCTATGCCGCCATCGGGTTCCGGCTGGCGATCTCGTCGATCCAGACGCTGATCTATGGCGTCGACGACCTGCACCTGCACACCCGTATCGGGCATCTCAGCTGGATGGTGGTGCTGACGGTGCCGATCCTCGGGGGGCTGGCGGTCGGCATCGTGCTGGCGCTGTTCACGCCCGACGGCAAGGCCGCCTCGGTCAGCCATGTGATCGAGGCGGCGGCGCTGCGCGGCGGGCGGGGGCCGATCCGCTCAGGCCTCGCATCCGCGGCGGCGTCGCTGATCACGCTGTCCACCGGCGGGTCGACGGGGCGCGAAGGGCCGGTGGTCCACCTCGCGTCCCTGATCGCGTCCTGGGTGTCGACCCGGATCGACGCAAACAACCTCACCGGGCGCGATCTGCTCGGCTGCGCGGTGGCGGCGGCGGTGTCGGCCAGCTTCAACGCGCCGATCGCCGGGGCGCTGTTCGCGCTGGAGGTGATCTTGCGCCACTTCGCGCTGCACGCCTTCGCGCCGATCGTGATCGCATCCGTGGCGGGGGCGACCATCTCGCGGGTCCATATGGGCGATGTGACCGAGTTCCGGCTGCCTGAACACAGCCTTGCGTTCTATCAAGAATTGCCCGCGTTCCTGATCCTCGGGCTGGTGTGCGGGCTGGCGGCGGTGGCGATGATGCGCGCGATCTTCGTGGCTGAAAGCTTTGGCGACAGAGTGCAAGCCTGGACGCGGATGCCCGGCTGGCTGCGGCCCGCGGTGGCGGGGGCGTTTTTGGGCGCCATCGCCATCTGGTTCCCGCACATCATCGGGGTGGGGTATGAGACCACCTCCCGCGCCTTGGTGTCCGGCGTCGGCGTGCAGGAGGCGATCGTGTTCGCGGTCATCAAGGTCATCGCGGTGGCGATCACCTTCGCCGGGCGCATGGGGGGCGGGATATTCTCTCCGTCCTTGATGCTCGGGGCGCTGACCGGGCTGGCGTTCGGCCATGTGGCGATAGAGATTTTCCCCTCCGTCTCCGGGTCCGAGACGATGTATGCGCTGGCGGGCACCGGGGCGGCGGCGGCGGCGGTGCTGGGCGCGCCGGTGTCCACGATCATGATCATCTTCGAGCTGACCGGGGACTGGCAGGCGGGGCTGGCGGTGATGGCCTCCGTGTCGATCGCCACGGTGGTGGCGTCGTCGATGGTGGACCAGAGCTTTTTCCTCACGCAGTTGGAGCGGCGGGGGATCCATCTGGCGGTGGGGGCGCAGGCATGGATCCCCGGCACGATCCCGGTGCGCGACGTGATGCGCCTGCGCGGCGCCGATGGCGGCGCGTCCGACAGCGCCTGCTGGGAGTTGGTCGAACAGGGCGCCATGCTGACACGGCGCGACACGCTGGAGGCGGCGCTGCCGATGTTCGACCGGATCACCTCCGGCATGATCCCGGTGGTCGACCCCGGCGAGGCCGGCGCGCCCCCCGAACTGATCGGCGCGCTCTACCACATCGACGCGCTGAAGGCGTTCAACCGCGCGCTCATCGAAACCCATCGCGAGGAGCATTCCTGAGCGCGCCGCCCCGTAAAAGAGCGGCGCGAGGGGATCAGAGCTGTTCGACCGCCACTCGGGTCTCGTCAAAGGTGACATGTGTCATCAGCGCTTCGGCGCCGGGGTCCGGGACCTCCACCGCCCAGGCGGCCAGCGCGATGGGGCCGCTTTTGGCGATCAGGTCATAGCCGCGGGCGCTGCCGATGCCGGGGATGTGGTTCACCGTCTCGGTGGCGTCCAGAAACACGTTGGCCTGCGCCAGCGGCAGCCAGCGCGACGCGACGTCCTGGTTCAGCACCGCGAGGCCATGGGCGGTCTCAGCCACCACCGCGCCGCCGGCGCGCACCACGAGGACGCCGGGGATCGGCGAGATGGTCATTGCGTTGGTCATGGTCGGTTCCTCAGGTCAGGGAAAGCGTCTTCGCCGCGGCGGCCCTATCGGGTCGCAAGCGGCGCGCAGACGCGGGAAAGCCAGGCGCGGGCGGAGGGGGAGACCAGCGGCCCCACCTGCGCCTCCACCCGCGCGTGATAGGTGTCGAGCCAGCGTCGCGCGTCGCCCCCCAGCAGGTCAGGGTCGATCATAGCCGCGTCGATGGGCGCCAGGGTCAGGGTCTCGAAGCCCAGCATCTCTCGCTCGCCGCCCTCAGGCACCGACGGGGGCGTGACGGCGAGCAGGTTTTCAATGCGGATCCCGAACGCGCCGACGCGGTAATAGCCCGGCTCATCGGACAGGATCATGCCGGGGGATAGCGGTTCGGCCGCGCGGCGCGACAGGCCCGCGGGCCCTTCGTGAACCCCTAGATACGAGCCGACCCCGTGCCCGGTGCCGTGGTCATAGTCGAGCCCCGCGGCCCACAGCGGCGCGCGCGCGAGGGCGTCGAGATGGCGCCCCTCCAGCCCCTCGGGCCAGCGGACGCGGGCCATGTCGATCATGCCGCGCAGCACCAGCGTGAAGGCGCGGGCGGCGCCGTCGGGGGCGGCGCCGCCCGCCAGCACGGTGCGCGTCAGATCGGTGGTGCCGTCGCGGTATTGCGCGCCGCTGTCGATCAGCAGCAGATCGCCGGGCGCGATGGCGCGGTTGGTCTCGCGGGTGACGCGGTAGTGGATGATGGCGCCGTTGGGGCCGGCGCCGCTGATCGTCTCAAAACTGATGTCGCGCAGGGCGCCTGTGGCGACGCGAAAGCCCTCGAGGGCCTCGACGACCGCGATTTCGGTCAGCGGATCGCCAGCCTCGAAGCGGGCGGCGAGCCATGACAGGAATTCAACCATCGCGGCGCCGTCGCGCAGATGGGCGGCGCGGGCGCCCGCCAATTCGGCCGCGTTCTTGCGCGCCTTGGGGGCGACGCACGGATCGCGCCGCCAGATGATGTCGGCGCCCGCCGCGGTCAGCGCGTCGGACACCTGCGAGGGCGCGGTGTCGCGGTCCACCGCCACCGCGCGCCCGGCCAGCGCGGCCAACGCGGGTTCGAACGCGGATGGGGGGGCCAGCGCGACGTCGTTCCCCAGATGCGCGCGGGTGTCAGGACCGACCTTGGCCGGATCGATGAACAGATCGACCTTGCCGTCCGCATGCAGCACCGCGAACGCCGCCGCGGTCGGGGTGCGCCCGATATCGCCGCCGCGGATGTTGAGCAGCCACGCGATGCTGTCGGGCAGGGTCAGCACCGCCGCCGCGGCCCCCGCCTCGGCCAGATCGGCGGCGACGCGCGCACGCTTGGCGCCCGACGTCTCGCCCGCCAGATCGTCGGGGTGCGGGACGGCGGGTGCTGCGGGGGCGGCGGGTTGATCGGCCCAGATGTCGTCGATCAGGTTGGCGGTGGCGCGCAGGGTCGCCCCGGCGGATTCCACGGCCTTGCGCAGCCGCTCCACCTCGGCCCGGGGATGAAGCCAGGGGTCATAGGCGATCGTCTCGCCGGGCTGCGCCGCCTGGGCCAGCCACGCGTCGGGCGTGGTGCGCGCCAGCGGCTGGATCTGGAACGCCGCGGTGTCGGTCTGGCCCGCGGCCTGAAGCGTATAGCGCCCGTCGACGAACAGGGCCGCCTCGCGCACGGTTGCCGCGCACGACCCCGCCGACCCGGTGAACCCGGTCAGCCAGGCCAGGCGTTCATCGCGCGCGGCCACGTTCTCCCCCATATGCGCGTCGGCGCGCGGGATCAGAAACCCGTGGACCCCAAGCGCGGCCATCCGCGCGCGCAACGCCGCCAGCCGCGCCGGACCGGCGGCGCCGTCGGCGCGCTCGTCAAAGCTTTGCAGCATCGTGTGGGGCGCGTCGGCGGGGGGCATGGCGGCTCTCTCTGGCTTTGGCGGGCCCGTGGCGGGCGCGCGCGACTGCTGTCGCCGGGGCCGCGAGGCGCCGACGCATCGGAATTCTGGCGCAGGCTAGGCCGGGGAGGGCGGTCGGGAAAGCGATAAGTTGCCTGTCCGTCACCGCCAGCCCAGAAGCGCGGCGCGCCGGGTGGCGTATTCGACCGGCTCATAGCCGATTAGCGCGACCAGTTCGCGCCCCTCGGAATCGCGCAGCCTCAGGCGGTCGGCGAAGCGGCCGCGGCGCAGCCCTTCGGGGCGGTGCGCGCCGCGCAGCACCAGCGGCGGGTCGCCCGCCCTGCGGCCCGCGGGCACGTCCGGCAGGTCGATCGCCATGCTCGCGGTCCCGTCGCGGCCCAGCGTCGCGACGATCCGGGCGCCAAGCGCGCCGTCCGTCCCCTCGGTCCCGGTCAGGAACGCCAGCGTGCGGGCGCCGCCGGGGCCGGTCCCCTCGCGCACCGCAAAGTGCAGGTCTAGCCCCAGCGCGGGCGATTCCACCCACCCCGACACCCCCGGCGCATAGGCGAAGGCGTCGAGCGGCGCGAGCAGCAGGTCATCCGCCGCGATCACCTGGCAGCCGCAGGTGGTGGGCGCTTCGGCCGTCCGCAGGTCCGCAAAGCAGCTGGTCAGCGCGGCGTCGAGCGCATCCGCCAGACCATCCCCACCCGCCGCGGCGACGCGGGCGGGGCAGATGGCGGGCGGCGCGCCGATCACAAAGGCCCGCGGCGCCGCAACCGAAAGATACGCCCGCCCGTCCGGCGCGTCGTGCAACAGCGCCACCTGCGCCGACATGGTGGCGCGGGTTCCCTGCGCGCCGGGGGGGTGGCGGTCTGCGAATCGGATCACGGCGTCGGCGGTCGCGCCCGATTCCGCCACCGATTCCGCCACCAGGGGCGCCGGCACGCGTGCCGCACGAAGGGATGGCGGGACTCGGTCGGTTGGTTTACCATTTGTTATGCCAGTGCAGGCAGATAGAGACAGAAAGGCGATCATGAGCGGCCATGCGGTATGGCGGCGATCCGTTCGGCACTGTTCGTCGCGTTGCACTTCTGTCATCATCCCATATGTTGCGGAAGAAGGACGCATCTGCAATGGTTTGTGGTGAGTAGTGGACTCGCCTTGTATGTGGACGGTTGCTGACCGTTTTGTCAGAGTATTTTTGTTTTGAGGGGGGGCGCATTGACTGGAGAAGTCGTCAAGGTCTCTCGCTTGGTGACCGGCCGAGTCAAGTGGTACGACACGGAAAGAGGTTATGGATTCGTGACTCCGGCTGATAACGGCCCTGATGTTATGGTTCATGTCCAATGCGTGCGTGCCGCCGGCTTGACGGAACTGGCGGAGGGAGGCGTGGTGTCAATGGTTGTCATTCGCGGTGAGCGAGGCCTCCAAGCCACAGAATTGGTGAGCGTGATGACCGGACCGGAGGTGGATCCCGAACGTACGGATCGCCCGACGGAGATCGCCGCGCGTGCCGAGCCGGAGGGAGATTTCGTTCCCGCCCGGGTCAAATGGTTCAATAAGCAAAAGGGCTTCGGCTTTGTGAATGTGTTTCGCAGCGCCGAGGATATCTTCGTTCACATGGAGACGCTGCGCCGCTTCGGCATGGCCGATCTTCAGCCCGGAGAAGCGGTGTGCGTGCGCTTGGTGACCGGCCCGCGCGGCGCCATGGCGGGTGAGATATGCCGCTGGGAAGACCAGTTCTCCAAATGACGCCGCGCCGGTGCTTCGGTGCGGCGGCCATGTTTGCCGCGTCGCTGTGCCTGTTCGGCGCGGCGGCGACGGCGAAATGCCTCGTGGATGCCGTCGATGTGCGCGGCGCGGGGGCGGAGGCTCGATTCGCGGTCGAAATCGCTGACACGCCAGAGGAACGCGCCCGCGGCCTGATGTTCCGCGAACAGATGGACCGCGACGCCGGGATGCTGTTCGTGTTCGAGCAGTCCCGCGAGGTGGCGTTCTGGATGCGCAACACGCCGCTGCCGCTCGACATCATCTTCGTTGATTCGCATGGGGTGGTGGTGCGGATCGCCGCTGACACCACGCCATTCTCGGAAACCCCGCTGCCATCGGGGGCGCCGGTGACGGCGGTTCTGGAAATAAACGCCGGTCTGTCGGCTCAGCTTGGCATCGCGCCCGGCGCTGAGCTGCGCCATCCGGCGTTCTCGGGCGGCGATCCGGCCTGGCCCTGCGGCGATTGATCGGCGGGGCGGTACGCGACGCCCCCTTGGCAAGCGCCGCGCCTGCCCTTATCACACCCTCAGTCGGGGCGTAGCGCAGCCTGGTAGCGCGTCGGTTTTGGGAACCGAAGGTCCACAGTTCGAATCTGTGCGCCCCGACCACTTCATCCGCGATCAGCCCCGCGGCAGGGTCAGACCCTCGGGCCCGCCATCGCCCAAGTCCTCGACCATCTCCTCGCCGAAGTCGTCATCTTCAAAGCCGTCCTCGTCGAACCCGTCGGCAAACCCGTCCTCGAGGCCGACGCCCGCGTCGCCGCCCAGCACCGGATCATACGGGCCCTCGATCGGCAGATCGCGCGCGGCATCCCCGCCACGCGACGCCGCATCCGCCACCCCGCGTTCGCGATACGGGGTTCGGTTGTAGTGCCCGCGATAGCACTTTGAGAAATGCGACGGCGAGGTGAAGCCGCAGGCCAGCGCCACGGTGATCACGCTCATATCGGTCTGGAGCAGCAGCCGCCGCGCCTTTTCCAGCCGCAATTCCAAGTAATAGCGCTTGGGCGAGCGGCTGAGATAGCGGCGAAACAGCCGCTCAAGCTGGCGGGTCGACATGCCGACGGCTTCGGCCAGCGCGGCGGCGGACAGCGGCTCCTCGATATGTTCGTGCATCAACGCGATCACCCGCGACAGTTTGGGGTGGCGCACTCCGATCCGCGCCGGCACCGACAGGCGCTGGCGATCGGTGTCGCCGCGCGGGGCGGTATAGACCATCTGGTCGGCGACTTCGGCCGCCAGATCGGGGCCGTGGGCGTCGGCGATCAACCGCAGCATCATGTCGGCGGACGCCAGACCCCCCGCCGCGGTCATCCGATCGCCGTCGATCACATAGATGCTGTTCGACAGTTCGACCTCGTCGAACGCCTCGGAAAAGCCGTCGCGGTTCTCCCAGTGGATCGTGGCGCGGCGGCCGTCCAGCAGCCCGGCGCGGGCCAGCGCATGGGCGCCGGTGCACAGCGCCCCCATCGCCACCCCGCGGCGCGATTCGCGGCGCAGCCACGCCAAAAGCGGACGAGTGGTGGCGCTGGCGATGTCTGTGCCGCCGCACAGGATGACAGTCGCGTCGTGGGGACAGTCGGGCAGGGCGCCGTCGACCTCCACGCGCACGCCGTTGGATGCGGTGGCGGTGGCGCCGGTTTCCGACGCCAGCGTGACGGCGTAAAGCGGGCGTTCGGACATGCGGTTGGCAAGGCGCAACGGCTCGATCGCCGCGGCGAACGAGATGAAGGTGAACTTGTCGAGCAGCACGAACACCACCCGCCGCGTGCCTCTGCTCACCGGATCCGATGCCATCGCCGCTCCCACCTTTCCTTCTGGTCTGAAACCGACAGTTGATGCGGTCGCGAATGGCGGTCAAGGGGAATCGGGGATGGAGCCGGGTCGGGGCGGTCACGTCGCGGCGGCGATTGATTTTCGGGCGATTTCGTCGCATCTCTGGCCAGCGCCTGCGGCAGCCTGTATACGAACCCCCGATCTGAAAACGACGACCGAAGACCGCTTGGGGAGACACCGACATGGCTGACTGGACCGTAGATAGCTGGCGCGCTCGCCCCGCCGTTCAGATGCCGCAGTACCCGGACGCCGCCGCGCTGGCCGATGCGACCGACAAGCTGTCGAGCTGGCCGCTGCTGGTGTTCGCCGGCGAGGCGCGCGCGCTGACCGCCAAGCTGGGCGAGGTGGCCCAAGGCCGTGCGTTCCTGCTGCAGGGCGGCGACTGCGCCGAAAGCTTCGGCAACTTCACCTCGGACGCGATTCGCGACACCTTTCGCGTGCTGCTGCAGATGGCGGTGGTGCTGACCTTCGGCGCCAAGGTGCCGGTGGTGAAGGTCGGGCGTATGGCGGGCCAGTTCGCCAAGCCGCGGTCGTCGGACGCTGAGACGGTGGACGGGGTCGAACTGCCCTCCTATCGCGGCGACATCATCAACGGGTTCGATTTCACGCCCGAGGCGCGGATCCCCGATCCGGCGCGGATGCTGCAGGGCTATCTGCAATCGGCGGCGACGCTGAACCTGCTGCGCGCGTTCAGCCAGGGCGGCTATGCGGACATCCATCAAGTGCACGCATGGAACCTTGGCTTCGCCGCGGGCACCCCGGGGTCTGAACAGTATCACGCGCTGGCGCAGCGGATTTCCGGCGCGCTCGACTTCATGACCGCGGCCGGGCTGAATTCCGACAACTCCGAGCGGATGAAGCGCGTAGATTTCTACACCTCGCATGAGGCGCTGCTGCTGGAGTATGAGCAGGCGCTGACGCGCACGGATTCGCTGACCGGCACCAAGGTGGCGGGATCGGGCCATATGCTGTGGATCGGGGATCGGACCCGTCAGCTTGACGGCGCTCATGTCGAATTCTGCCGCGGCGTGATCAACCCGATCGGGCTGAAATGCGGGCCGAGCATCGCGCCCGACGACCTGCTGCGCCTGATCGACCGGCTGAACCCCAAGAACATCCCCGGGCGGCTGACGCTGATCGGGCGGTTCGGGGCGGGCAAGGTCGGCGATCACCTTCCGGCGCTGATCCGCGCGGTCGAGGGGGCGGGCAAGAAAGTCGTCTGGTCCTGCGATCCGATGCACGGCAACACCGTCAAATCGGCGTCGGGCTATAAGACCCGGCCCTTCGGCCAGGTGCTGCAAGAGGTGAAGGAGTTCTTCTCGATCTGCCGCGCCGAGGGGGCCTATCCCGGCGGCGTGCATTTTGAGCTGACCGGCGCCGACGTGACCGAGTGCACCGGCGGCATGGTCGAGGTCACCGATGAAAGCCTCGCCGATCGCTATCACACCGCGTGCGATCCGCGCCTGAACGCGGCGCAGGCGCTGGAGCTCGCGTTCCTGCTGGCTGGCGAGTTGGAGGACCAGCGCGCCGAGGTCGAAGCCGCGGCCGCCTCGGCCTGAGCCCCCGCGCGGGTTGATCGACCTTGGGGGGCGGCGCATCGGCGCGGCCCCCTTTTCCTTGCCATCACCGCCCCCGGAGGCACGCTTCCCATGACCGATATTCTTGTCGCCACCGCCTCGGGCGGGGTGTCCGACGCTCAGATCGCACTGCTGGCCGAGGCTGCGGGCGCGCCCGCCATTCGGCTTGACGACACCGCGGCCGAGGCGCCGGGGGACGCCGCCGGGCTGGCGCGGGCGCGCGCGGCGCTGGGGGCGGGGGTGGACGTGAACCTTGTGGCCGCGGCGGGGCGGCGCAAGCGGCTGCTGATCGCCGACATGGACAGCACGATCATCGGGGTGGAATGCATCGACGAGATCGCTGATTTCGCGGGCGTCAAAGATCAGGTCGCGACCATCACCGAAGCGGCGATGCGCGGAGAGCTTGACTTCGACGGCGCCCTGAAGGCGCGGGTGCTGCTGCTGCGCGGCCTGTCCGCCGACGCCTTGCAGCGCACCTATGATGAACGGGTGCGCCTGAACCCCGGCGCCCGCGCGCTGGTGCGGACCATGAACCGGGCGGGCGCGCTGACCGCGCTGGTGTCGGGGGGGTTTACGTTCTTCACCGACCGGGTCGGGGCGGCGGCGGGGTTCCAGGTCACGCAGGCGAACACGCTGCTGATCGAGGACGGGGCGCTAACCGGCGCGCCGGGGCTGCCGATCCTCGGGCGCCAAGCCAAGCTTGAGGCGCTGGAGCGCCTGTGCGCCCAGGCGGGCGTGACGATGGCCGATGCGGTGGCGGTCGGCGACGGCGCCAATGATCTGTCGATGGTGGAGGCCGCAGGCCTCGGCGTCGCCTACCACGCCAAGCCGACGCTTGAGGCCGGGGCGAACGCGGTGCTGCGGGTGTCGGACCTGACGGCGCTGCTGCATCTGCAAGGCTACCGCGGGGCCGAGATCGTCCGCGACTGATCGATGGTCGACGCCCGCTGGGGGCGCGGCCCTTGCGGGGATCGACCCCGCCGCGGTCCGGCCGCCGCCAAGGGGCGGCGCGCGCCTCGCTCGCCATGGGGCGACATCGGTCGGGGCGGGGGCGCGCGACGCCCCTTGGCGGCGCGGCGGCCGAGAGGGGGCTCGATGCCCCCCGAGGCCGCGCTTGGCGCCGCGCCCGGGGCTCGACTGCGCGCGATGTTACAGGGCTGTCACCCCGGCTTGATTGGACCGGACGGACGGATGGCCCTAACTGTGGGTTAGAAATAATTCAGGCTGATGAGGTTCCCATGCACTTGATCCGACGTCCCTCCTGGTATTTGCCGGAACGCGATGCGACCCCGGAATCGGTGTTCCTCAACCGCCGGTCGCTGATCAAGGGCGCGGGGGCGTTGGCGCTCGGCGCCGCGTTCGCGCCATCCGGCCCCGCCGCAGCCGCCCCCGCGGGCGCGCCATGGTCCCCGGCGGCCCCCGCAAACCCCGCGTTTTTGGACGCAGGGCGCGCGATCACGCCTGAGAAAATCAACAGCAATTACAACAACTTCTTCGAATTCGGCTCCAGCAAGGACATCGCCGCCCGCGCGCAAGAGCTGGTGAGCGACCCGTGGTCGATCCGCATCGACGGCGCCTGCGCCAAGCCGCAAAAGATCGGTTTTGAAGACCTGATCAAGAAAATGCCGATCGAGGAGCGGGTCTATCGCCACCGCTGCGTCGAGGCGTGGTCGATGGTGGTGCCATGGACCGGCTTCCCGCTCGCGGAACTGGTGAAGATGGCCGAGCCAACCTCGGACGCCAAATTCGTGCGATTCGAAACGCTGGCCGACAAAGACACCATGCCCGGCCTGCGCCAGCGCTGGTATCCGTGGCCCTACACCGAAGGCGTCACCATCGAAGAGGCGATGAACCCCCTGTCGCTGATGGTGGTCGGCGCCTATGGCAAGACGCTGCACAAGCAGTTCGGCGCGCCGATCCGCCTGCATCTGCCGTGGAAATTCGGCTTCAAGTCGCTGAAATCGATCACTCGGATCAGCTTTGTTTCTGATCGCCCGACAGGGTTCTGGGAGGAGCTTCAGGCCTCGGAATACGGCTTCTGGGCCAATGTGAATCCCGAGGTGCCGCACGCCCGCTGGACCCAGGCCGAAGAACGGGTGCTGGGCGAAGACCGCATCATTCCGACCCAGCTGTATAACGGTTATGGCGAAGAGGTGGCGGGCCTCTACAAAGACAAGCTCGCACTGGGCCGCGCGCTCTGGATGTAACGGCAGGGTCCTTGGGGCGAGGGGACTCCCCCCCCTGCCTCGGCAGCCTGCGGACCGGGCGGGAATGGTCTGTGACACGCCATTCGCGCTGCGGCGCTGGCGTGGGGCCCGGTCGGGGCGGTGACTTTGGCCGAGGAGGTTCTTTCGGACCGGACCAGACAGGTCGTCGGGATGGCGGCGGGGCCTCGACCTTCCCGTGGATGGGGAATCGCGATCTGCTTCGGACCGATGACGCCGATGCGCAACCTACCTATCAGACGCTCTCCAGCGGGAGGCCGCCGGCGTGGACGGGCGTCACCCCGGCCTGAAGCTATGTCACCGATAGCGGCGCGACGCTGACCTTCGGCCGCGCGATCGACGTCGCCCAGAAGGCGCTGCGATCTCTGGCGACGCTTTCGCCCTGCGCGACGGGCCGTTCGGTTGTGGGCCGGGGCGTGCGGGCTCATCGTCTGCGGCGTCGCGGAGTAGCTTGATTTCGCGCTGACCGGCGGACCCGCTCCATCTCCCCCTGCCGCTCCAAATCAGCTTCGCCTCGGGCGACACCCGCGGTTCTGGCTGGGACGGGTCCGGCATCTGGCGAAGATCGGCGCCCCCGGCGATTCAGCTGTCGGCCGGCGCGTCGGGCCATCATGGGCTGCGCCGCCCCCGATCCGCATCGAGCAAAAAAAAGCCGAGCACGAGGCTCGGCTAGTCCAACAGGGAGGTGCAAGTGAGGCCAAGAGACAAATAGGTGTTGCAGGGCCGCTCTTACAAGAGATGATATAGGCTCTGACTGCGTTTCGAACAAGTGCAGCAAAGGTCGTATGTGCTGATTTGCCATGCACCGGGCGCATATCGGATCTTCGTGGGGCGCGTGATCGCCCCCGCGAAGATCGGTACTCAGCCGGTCAGGATGCCGTCGGCTTCCATTTCCTTCAGCATGAAATCGCGGAACACCGCGACCCGTTTCGACCGGCGCAGCTCAGTCGGGTAAACGAAATAGACCGTCGTGGGCGTCGACGTCAGTTCTGGCAAGACGTGCACCAGATCGTCGGACGTGCGCGTCAGGTAGTCGGGCAGGGCGCAGATGCCGAGACCCGATCGAGCGGCCTCGAACAGCCCGAAATAGGTGTTCACGGTCATCTTCGACGACCGATGCGCCGCGTAATATGGCGCAAGCCATTCCTGCCCGGCTGATACCTGCGGGAATTCGGGGCTGAACCCGACCAAGCGGTGGTCGTGCAATTGCTCGGGCGTCTCGGGCGCGCCATGCTGTTCGACATAGGCGCGCGAGGCGTAGAATCGGAAGTTGATCGAGAACAGCCGCCGCCGGATCAGATCGGCCTGCGACGGTTCTTTCAGGCGGATCGCCACGTCGGCCTCGCGCATGGCGAGGTCCAGCACGTTTTCCGTCAGAATCAGGTGGAAATCGAGATCAGGGCAGTCGGTGAACAGCTTGTTGAGCCTGGGCGTCAGCCACATCGCGCCAAAGCCCATGGTGGTGGTGACGCGCAATTCGCCATCGACGTCGTCGCGCACGTCCTTGATGCGCGCCGAGGCGCTTTTGAGCTGGCGCATCATCTCTCGCGTGGCGTCGAACAGGATCTCGCCCTGCTCGGTCAGCAAAAGGCCGCGGGCGTGGCGGTGGAACAGGGTGGCGTTCACCCCTTCCTCGAGGCCGCGTATCTGGCGGCTGACCGCCGATTGGCTCAGGTGCAGCGTCTCGCCCGCATGGGTGAGGCTTCCGGCGTCGGCGACCGCGTGAAAGACGCGCAGCTTGTCCCAGTCCATGGGCATTGGTTCACTTTCTATCGCCGCGGCGCAGGGGGAGGCGCGGCCTTCGCAATTGCAGTATAAGATGGGGAGCGGTTTGTTCACGGTAAAGAAGGAGCGATCAGCCATGATGCCACGCCAGCGTGATAATGCGGCCGGAGTAGCCATTGTGCGACAGGCGCAAGGGATTTGGGCGAGAGCGACGCGGGCCGCCGCGCTGATAGCGGTGTTGTGCGTGGCGGCGTTGGCGCGGACGCCTGCGATGGCGGCGGACCTGTCGGGCGGGTATTTCGGCATCGCCGAGGCGCGCGGGATGCGGATCGAGGTCGATCAGGGCGCTGAGGCCGAAGCGCCTGCGGGCCGGTTCATCGACAGCAATGGCGTCGCGGCCACGTTCGGCGGCGGCTGGGTTGAGGGCGGGATCGAGGCCATCCTGTCGTTCCCCAAGCGCGCGGTGTTCATGCGGCTGATGGATGCGCCCTCGGGGTTGGTGATGATCGCGCTGCCGTTCGATGAGAACGCCCAGCCGATCGCCGCCCAATCGCGGCGCATGGTGTTCGTGCGCGACAGTCTGGCGGCGCCGTCGCAGCCCGAAATGTATCAGCCCGAGCCCCAGACCGCCGACCGGGTGGTGGACCCGGATGTGTTCCTCGCCAGCTATGGGTTCTGGACGCCGGACGGAGTGTCGCGTGGGTTCAACGCCATCGGCGCGCGCTATCGCACCATGCTGCGGCTGTTCCCGATGGTGCATGCGGACATTCTGTGGTCGCTGTGCCGGGCGCCGGGCAAGCTGGCGTCGACCCAGCGCGGCGAAGCGCTGCGCGCGCAAGGCGTCGACTGCGACGAGATTTTGGCGACCGTGGAGAAGCTGCAGCGCAATGGCGGCTTTGACGATTGGAAAAGCGCGGCGGCGGCCGAGGGCGCGGCGGCGATGGAATCGATCCAGTGCGCGCGGGGCTTTATCGTGAAGCAAAGCGTGTGCGGCCCGGCATCCCAGCGCACCGCCAAGGCGGCGGTGTCGATGGCCACGGTGGCGAGCGCGATCGCGCGGTTCCGCTAGGGGGCCGGACGCCGGGAAGCGGTCGCCGGGGAGCGCGGGCCGGGGTTCGGGCGCTGGGACTCGGGCGTGGGGGAGCGGGCGTCGTCGGGGGGGCGGGCCCCCCGCTCCTCCGCCCGCCGCGCCAGAGCGGCGCGGGGGACGGCGCCCGGTCGCAGGCCGGTCAGGCGCGGCGCGGGCGTCAGGCGGCCAGCACGCGGGCCACGGCCGCCACCGCGGCCTTCGGGTCGGCGTGGTGCAGCATGTGGCCGACGCCGTCCAAGATCCTAGCCCGCCCGCGGGGCAGCGCCGCCGCCATGCCTGTGGCGTGGACCGAGGGCCAGGTGATCTGATCCGCGGCGCCGTGCAAAATCTCTACCGGCAGGGTTAGGCCGGGATAGAGCGGCGCTTGGACCAGCAGGGCTTCGTGGAGGCGATCGATGTCCTCGGAGTTGGCCGAAAAGCTGGCGGGGCGCAGGGTCAGCGGCCCGCCGACATAGGCGATATAGCCCGCAGGCGCGCTTTGCGGCGCGAAGATTCGCTCGGCCACCGAGGCGCCGCCGTCGAGCCCGATCATCGCCCGTGCCAGCGCCCCCTTCAGCGCCGTGACCGGGGCGGAGGCGGTGATCACGTCCCACGGGCTGTCGGCCTCGCCCCACGGCATCGTGGCTCCGGACAGGCACACCATGCCGCGGGCTTCGTCCCTCGCCTCCAACCCCCATGCCATCGCCACCGCGGCGCCCCAGCTGTGGCCCAGCACCACGGCGCCGTCGGCCGCCCCGATCCGCCGCGCCGCCGCGCGCAGAATCCGCGCCTGCGTCGCCGGCCGCCACGGGTCGTCGGCGGGGCGGTCGGTGTAGCCCAGACCGGGACGGTCGAACGCGGTCACCCGCATCCCCATCGCCGCCAGCCGCGGGGCCAGATCGAAGGTCATGTCGCGCAGATTGCCGGTGGCGCCGTGGATCAGGATCACCGAGGGGCCGCCCACCGGTCCGTCCTGAACATGGTGGACGCGCAGTCCCTCAACCTCGGTGAAGGCGCCCTCGGGGGGCCAGCGGGCCTCGGCGCGCTGGGCGTAGGAGCCGGGGGCGCAGGCCGAGAGCAGCGCGGCGGCGCCGCCGCCAAGCAAGGTGCGGCGGGTGTGGCGGAGGGCGGGGTAAGGCGCGCGGTGGGTCATAAGGAAAAGATAGCGCGGCGCGCGGTGCGGCACAGGGGAAATGCCAAGGGGGCGCGGTCCCGTGCGGACCGCGCCCCCTTGGCCGCGCCTGTGCCGCCGCCCGCCCGCCCGGTCAGCCTACGAAGGCGCGCTCCACCACGAACTCGCCCGGCTTGGCGTTGGAGCCTTCGATCAGCCCCGCAGCCTCCAGCGCCGCCTTGGTGTCTTTCAGCATCTCCATCGAGCCGCAGATCATCCCGCGATCCACGCTCGGGTCAATGGGCGGCACGCCGAGCGCGTCGAACAGCGCGCCGGACCCGATCAGGTCGGTGATCCGGCCCTGACGCGGAAACGACGGATCGCGGGTCACCGTGTTGTAGAGGGTCAGCTTGGCGGTGGCGTCCTCGCCCAGAAACTCATGCGCCTTGACGTCGGCGACCAGCTGCTCGCCATAGGCCAGCTCCGCCACTTCGCGGCAGGTGTGGGTCAGGATCACTTGGTCGAACTTCTCATAGACCTCGGGATCGCGGATCAACGACGCGAACGGCGCAATGCCGGTCCCGGTTGAGAACATCCACAGCCGCCTGCCGGGCAGCAGCGCGTCCACCACCAGCGTGCCGGTGGACTTTTTGCGCATCCACACCGTGTCGCCGGGCTGGATTTTCTGCAGCTCCGAGGTCAGCGGGCCGTTCGGCACTTTGATCGAGTAGAATTCGACCGTGTCATCCCAGGCCGGCGAGGCGATCGAATAGGCGCGCCACACAGGTTTCGGCCCCGGCAGGCCGATCATCACGAATTCGCCGGAGCGGAAGCGGAACGCCGCGGGCCGCGTGATGCGAAAGCGGAACAGGAAGTCGGTATAGTGCTCGACCTCCAAGACCTCCTCGGCGAACACGCCCTTGGGAAGCTCCGCCGCGCCGGCGTCCGCCGACATATCGGCTGCGATCATCATCTGGTCGACCATCTGGTTCATCCGTCATCCGCTCCGTACCAGTCGAGTGATATCAGGCCTCGGGCCGCTTGGGCCATGAGGGCATGCGTCGCGCCGGACATGGGGCGCCCAGCCGGCCCCGTCAAACGCGCAACCGCGCGGCGCGACGGATTTTCGCCCCGGGCGCGCGAGGCAGGGGCGGGCGTTCGCAGGTCGGGGCGGGGGGCGGAACGACATTCGTGCGGCTTTGCTTGAGACCTGCTGCGCCAACC
>JBLIKI010000022.1:0-23627 GCA_047636235.1 Paracoccaceae bacterium
GGGCGGACCCCGACACGTTCGGCGCCGCCTTCGCGATCCTCGCCGCGCAGCGCAACCTCAAGATCGTCGGCATCTTCGCGCGGCTGTGCATCCGCGACGGCAAGCCGAGCTATGTGGACCTGATCCCGCGGGTCTGGGCGCATCTGGCCCGCGATCTGGCGCATCCGGCGCTGGCCGATCTGGCGCAATTCGTCGCCGCCCATGTCCCGGCGCCCGACGCGCCGGTGCTGGCCCGCCTGCGCGCGCGGGTCGGAAAAGGCGCGCCATGACCGCGCCCGACATCGCTCCGGCCACCGCCATGATCCTTTCCGCCGGGCGCGGCACCCGGATGGGCGCGCTGACCGACACCTGCCCCAAGCCGATGCTGCCGGTCGCGGGCCGCCCGCTGATCGATCACGCGATGGCGCGCGCGGCGGAAGGGGGCGCGCGGCGCTTCGTCGTCAACCTCCACCACCTCGGGGCGCAAATCCGCGCTCATCTGGCGGGGCGCGCGGATGTGAGCTTTTCGGATGAACCCGAATTGCTGGAGACCGGCGGCGGGCTGGTCCGCGCCCTGCCGCTGCTGGGGGACGCGCCGTTCTATGCGGTGAACTCGGATGCGGTCTGGACCGGGCCGCCGCCCCTTGCCCCGCTGGCCGCGGCGTGGGACCCGGCGCGGATGGACGCGCTGTTGCTGATGGTCGCGCGGACAGATGCCCTGGCCTACACCCGCGCGGGCGATTTCCTGATCGGCGAGGATATGCGGCCGACCCGGCGCGGGGATCGCGCCACCGCTCCCTACATCTACACCGGCGCGCAAATTCTGGCGCCCGACGCGGTGCGGGGGTTCGCGCAAACGCCGTTCTCGGCCAACCTGATCTGGGACCGGGCGCTGGCCGCGGGCCGCCTGTTCGCCGCCGTGCACCATGGGGCGTGGATCGATGTCGGCACGCCCGACGGGCTGGCCGTCGCCTCCGCCGCTTTGCAAAGGACCGCGCCATGACCGACCGCTGGCAGGGCCTTTTCGCCGATCATCCCGGCCCCCGCGTCTATTACCTGCCCCCCGGCGTCGACTTCGCGGCTGAGATCGCGCGCGGACTGGCGGAGCGTGTCGCCGCCCTGCCCGATCCCCTGCCCGCCGCCATGGCCCGGATCCGCGTCGTCGCCAACGCCCGCCGCACCGCCCGCGCGATCGAGACCGCGTTCGAGGCGACCGGCCCCGCGCTGTGGCTCCCCCGCTTCGGCCTGATCGCGGAGGCGGGCGAGGATGGCGCCGACCTGCTCCCCGCCACCGACCCGCTGCGCCGCCGTTTGGCGCTGCTGCGATTGGTCGAGGCGTTGCTGGAGCGCGCCCCCGATTTCGGCCCGCTGTCGGCCGCCCCGGCGTTGGCGCAATCGCTGGCGAAGCTGCTTGATGACCTGCAAGGCGCGGGCAAGGGCGCCGAGGATCTGAGCGCCATCGACATCGAGGACCACGCCGCCCATTGGCGCCGCACGCAGATCTTCCTGACGATCCTGACCGAGGCATGGCCCGACTGGCTCGGCCGCGATGGCGACGGGGCGGGGGGGCCTGCGCTGGACCCCCAAGCGCGCCGTTTGCTGGCGGCGATGGGGCTTGAGGCCGCGTGGGCCACGACCCCGCCCGCCAACCCGGTGATCGCGGTCGGATCGACCGGCAGCACCGACGCCACCGCCGCCGCGCTCGCCGCCATCGCGCGGGCGCCGCTGGGCGCCGTGGTCCTGCCCGGCTTGGACCGCGACATCGCGGACGACGTGCGCGACCGCCTCGCCGCCGATGATCGCCGCGCGTCGCCGGAGCATCCGCAAGCGGGCCTGCACGCCCTGATCGACCGGATCGGCGCCCGGTGGGAGGATATCCGCCCCTGGACCGACGCCGCGCCCCCCGCGCCCGCCCGCCTGCGCCTGCTGGCAGAGGCGATGCGCCCCGCCCCGGTCACCGACCGCTGGCGCGCCGCCGCCCCGGCGTTGCGCGCGACGTCCCACGCCGCCACCGCCGAGGTGACGTGGCTGGAGGCCGCGTCAGAGCGCGAAGAAGCCGCCGCCATCGCGCTCTTGCTGGCCGAGGCCGCGACCGGAACCGGCACCGCCGCGCTGATCACCCCCGACCGCACGTTGGCGCGGCGCGTGACCGCAGAGCTTGGCCGCTGGGGGGTGCTGCCTGATGACAGCGCCGGAACCCCGCTGTCGCTGACCCCGCCGGGGGTGTTTTTGGGCCTGCTCGCCGACGCGATGGGCCGCCCGATGACCGCCGCGCGGCTCGCCGCCCTGCTGCGCCATCCGCTGACCGGGGGCGATGGCGACTGGCGGCGGATGCACTTGCGCGCCCTGCGGCTGGTGGAACGCGCGGCCCTGCGCGGCGGCGCGCCGGAGATCGACTGGGACCGCCTGCCGGCCCAAGTCCGCAGCGCCCAGAGCCGCCGCAAACGCCCTGAGGGGGAGACCGAGGCGGCGCTGCGCTGGCTGACCGGCCTGCGCGCCGCGCTCGGCCCGCTGGCGCACCCGCCCCCCGGCCTCGGCGCCGCGGTCGCGCTGCACCGAAGCGCGGCGGAGGCGCTGTCGGCCCCGCTGCCCGGCGCCGAGCCGGGCGGCGCGTTCGACGACGCGCCCGGGGCGACGCCCCCCGATTCCCAAGCTATGGCCGCCGACCTCCCGATATGGCGCAAAGGCGCCGGAGAGGACGCGCGCGCCTTCATGGATGCGCTCGCCGCCGCGGCCCCGGCCCATGACGACGCCGCGGGCACGCCTGACCGCCCGCAGGCCGCCTATGCCGCCCTTTTCGCCCAGCTTTCCGGCGAGCGGGACGCGCGGTCCGACGCCGCCCGCCCTCATGACCGGATCGCAATCTTGGGACCGCTGGAGGCCCGCGCCGCGCGCGCCGATCTCACCATCCTCGGCGGGTTGAATGAGGGCGTCTGGCCCGGCCTGCCGGACCCCGACCCGTGGATGACCCGCGCGATGCGCAAGGATCTGGGCCTTGCCCCGCCCGAAGCGCGCGTGGGTCTGTCGGCGCATGACTTCCTGCTTGCCGCCAACGCGCCGCAGGTGGTGCTGAGCCGGGCGCGCAAGACCGAAGGATCCCCGAGCGTGGCGTCGCGCTGGCTGATCCGGCTCGACAATCTGCTGACCGGCGTGGATGAGGCCGCGGTGAAAGCCATGCGCGCCCGCGGCGACGCGGTGATCGCGCGGGCGCGGGCGCTGGACCTGCGCGATCCGGTCGATCCGGCCCCGCGCCCCGCGCCCCGGCCCCCGGTCGACGCCCGCCCGCGCGAACTGCCGGTGACGGCGATCGAGACGCTGATCCGCGATCCTTACGCGATTTATGCGCGCTATATCCTGAACCTTCGCGCGCTGGACCCGATCGGGGCGCCGCCCGACGCGCGCGACATGGGCAACGCGCTGCACGCGGCGATGGAGCGGTTCGCGCACCTGTCCCGCGCCATCGGCCCCGACGCGCCCGCCCTGCGGGACGCCTTGCTGGACGCGACGGCGCAGGCGCTGGCCGAAGACGTCCCCTCCGCCGCCCTGCGCCGCCTGTGGATAAAACGGATGGAGCGCGCCGCCGACTGGTTCGCGAGCGCCGAGGCCCGCCGCCGCGCCCACGCCCCGCTGATCATCGCGGAAACCCGCGGCGCGCGCGTGCTGAAAGCGCCGGCCGGGCCGTTCACCCTGACCGCGCGCGCCGACCGGATCGACCTGCGCGGGGATGGGACCTTTGCGGTCTATGACTATAAGACCGGCGCGCCGCCGGGCCCGAAGGAGCAGAAGGCGTTCGCCAAGCAGCTGACGCTGACCGGCGCGGTGGCGCGCGCGGGCGGGTTCGAAGACGTGGCCGCGGGCGATCCGGTGGAGATAGCCTATCTCGGCCTGACCGGCGCCAAGGGCGGCGGGGTGGAACGCCCCGTCATCAGCGACCCTGAAACGCTGGACGAGGCATGGGCAAACCTGATCGCGCTGATCGCCGCCTATGACCGGGCCGAGACCCCCTATGCCGCGCGACTGCGGCCCCGGCACATCAAATACGCGGGCGATTACGACCACCTGGCGCGCCACGGCGAATGGGGCGACGCGGGCGCTGAGGAGGACGACGCATGACCCCCCCGGACCAAGGCTCCTTGGACGACGCCACCCGCGCGCAGGTCCGCGCCGCCGACCCGGCAGGCTCGGCCTGGGTGTCCGCCAATGCCGGGTCGGGCAAGACAAGGGTGCTGACCGACCGCGTGGCGCGGCTGCTGCTGGCCGGGGCGCGGCCTGAGAAAATCCTGTGCCTGACCTACACCAAGGCCGCGGCGGCCGAAATGCAGACGCGCCTTTTCGCCCTGCTCGGCCGCTGGGCGATGATGGACGACGATGCGCTGATCGTCGAATTGCAATCGCGGTCCGAATCCCCGCTGGCGCTGGAGGACGGCGCGCTCGACCGCGCGCGGCGGCTGTTCGCGTCGGCGCTGGAAACGCCGGGGGGGCTGAAGATCCAGACCATCCACGCGTTCTGCGACGCGCTTTTGCGGCGGTTTCCGTTGGAAGCGGGCGTGTCGCCACGCTTTCAGGTGCTGGACGACCGCGAAAAGGACCGGATGCTGACCGCGCTTCGGGACCGCATGGCCGAGGACGCCGAGGCCGGGATCGATGACGCCTTCGACGCCGCCGCCGACCGCCTTGGCGAAGGCGCCATGGGCGCGCTGACCGAGGAGATTTTGCACAAGCGCGACCTGTTCGGCGCCGATGACGCGGCGCTGGCGCAGGCCTTCGGCATGGACGCGGACGCCACCGACGCGCAGCTGATGGATGAGGCCGCAGCGGCGCTGGATGACGGCGCGCTGGCGGATCTGGCGGCGGGCCTCGGGCGGGCGGGCAAGCGCGGCAAGGACCGGATCCCCGGCATCAAGGCGGTGCTCGACGCCCTGCAGACCTATCGCGGGGCCGAGGCGGTGGAGATCGCCGCCGCCACGCTGCTGAAGGCCGACGGCGACCCCTATGCCCCGGCATGGCTGCTCGGCGCCAAGCTGGCCGAGGGCGACGAGGCGCTGTGCGACCTTTATCTTGACGTGGCGGGCGGGGTGCGCCGCGCCGGCGACGTGCGCCGCAGCGTTGAGGCGCTGCGCAAATCGCGCGATCTGGCGCGCTTCGCCCACGCCCTGATCGCGGCCTATGAGGCGGAGAAACAGACGCTGTCCGCGCTCGACTTTTCCGACCTGGTGGCGCGGGCCGGGGCGCTGCTTACCACCGCCGACATGGCGGCGTGGGCGCTATGGAAGCTCGACGGCGGGGTCGATCACATCCTGATCGACGAGGCGCAGGACACCGCCCCCGCCCAATGGACCGTGATCCGCGCGGTGGCGGAGGAATTCTTCGCAGGCGCCGGGGCGAGGGACGAGGCGCGGACCCTGTTCGTGGTCGGCGACGAAAAGCAGTCGATCTACAGCTTTCAGGGCGCCGACCCGGCGGAATTCGGCCGGATGCGCGCCCATTTCGCGGATCGGCTGTTGGGCGCCCCCCAGCCCTTGCATGTCGGAGAGCTGGCGCATTCGTTCCGATCCGCCCCCGCGATCCTGTCGCTGGTGGATCGGGTGTTCGAAGCCGACGCCGAGGGGCTGAACGCCACCGGAACCCCGCCGCGCCATGTCGCTTACCGCGCTGAGGCGCCGGGGTTGATTGAGATGTGGCCGTTCTTCGGCAAGCTCGACGAGGCGGAGGAGCCGGAGTGGAGCGACCCGGTCGACGCGCCCGCCCCCTCCGCCCCCAAACCGCGACTGGCGGCGGCGATCGCCGAGCATGTTGCGGGCCTGCTGCACGAGGGCGCACCGATCCCCGACCGCAAGGCCGGGGGCTGGCGGGCACTGCGCCCGCGCGACGTGCTGATCCTGGTGCAAAGCCGCAAAGGGCTGGCGCCGGGCATCATCCGCGGGCTGAAAAACCGCGCCATCGATGTGTCCGGCGCCGACCGGCTGATCCTGACCGAGGAGCTTGCGGTCAAGGACCTGCTGGCGCTTTTGCGCGTCGCGCTCGACCCCGGCGATGACCTGTCGTTGGCGGCGCTGCTCCGCTCGCCGCTGGGGCAGGTGTCCGAGGCGGGGCTTTATGACCTCGCCCATTCGCGCAAGGGGCGGCTGCGCGATGTGCTTGCGGACCAGCCCGCCGCCGCGCCGGTGGCGAGCAAGCTGGTCGAGGAAACCATCGCCGGCGCCGATTTCCGCCGCCCGTTCGAATTGCTGTCGCGCGCGCTGGTGGAGCATGACGGCCGCGCCGCCCTGCTGGCCCGGCTGGGGCCGGAGGCCGAAGACCCGATCGACGAATTGCTCGCCCAAGCGCTGGCCTATGAGCGGGCGGAGACCCCGACGCTGGCCGGGTTCCTGTCGTGGATCGACGCCGCCGACAAGATGGCGGTGAAGCGCGAACAGGGCGGCGGCGCCGACGAGGTGCGCGTGATGACCGTCCACGGCGCCAAGGGGCTGGAGGCGCCGTTCGTGGTGCTGCCTGACACCGGGCCGCGGGGGGGGGCGCCGCAGGGACGCTCGGTGCTGCCGGTGATCGGCAGGGATGGCGCCGTGGCGGCCTGGAGCGTGCCCAAGGCCGACCGCCCCCAAGCGTTGATCGACGCGGTGGAGCGGCAGGAGACCCGCGAGCAGCAGGAGCGCAAGCGCCTGCTCTATGTCGCGCTGACCCGGGCGGAGGACCGCCTGCTGATCGCCGGCGCCGGGGACGAAACCAAGATTGACGCCAGCTGGTATGGCATGATCCGCGCGGGGATGGAGGCGCTGGGGGCGACCCCCGTCGCCGCCCCCGCCGCGCTGGCGCGCGAACCCGCGGGGCAAGCGCTGCGCCTCGCGCCCGGCTGGCCCGCCCCCGGAACCGCGCCGATCGCCGAGACGGCGCGCCCCCCCTCCGCCCCGGCCCCCGCTCCGGCCGTTCCCGCGCCGATGCTGCGCCCCGGCCCGCCTGCGCCCGCCCCGCGGCGGGTGTCGCCATCGGGACTGGCGGCGCAGGTGGCGGATCATGGCGACCTGACCGGCCCGTCGCATGAGCAGACCGTCGCCATGGCCCGCGGCGATCTGGTCCATGCGCTGGCAGAGGCGCTGGCCGACCTGCCGCCCCCCGCGCGCGCCACCGCCATCCCCGCGCTGATCGCCCGCCACGGCGCGGCGGTCCCCGTCGCCTTGCGGGCCGGGTGCGGGGCCGAGGCGCTGGCGGCGCTGGCGCTGCCAGACCTCGCGCCATTCCTCGGGCCGGATTCGGCGGCGGAGGTCGGGCTGTCGGTCGATCTGCCCGGCCTCGGCGCGCGGCTGGCGGGGCGGATCGACCGGATCGCGTTCCCGCCGGGGCGGATCTTGCTGCTCGATTTCAAAACCGGGCGGGCGCCGGAGCCGGGCGATCCCGCGCCCGAGGCCTATCTGCGCCAGCTTGCCGCCTATCGCGCGGCGCTGGCGCGGCTGCATCCCGACAGGTCAGTCGAGGCGCACCTGCTGTGGACCGCGGCGGCTCGGCTTGACCGGGCGCCGGACGCGGCGCTGGATGCGGCATGGTCGCGAATGACCGGCGCCGCCTTGGCGCCCTGAACCGCCGTTCCGCCCGCCCCGGGCGGGGCGAAACGTCGATCCGCGCACTGGCGCCCGGGCGGCGCCGATTTCGCGCGCCCTTGACCGGCGCCCTGCCGGTTCATACCTTTGGGCCAAGCGGGCGACGCACCGCCCGATCCGCCGACCGATCCGCCGCAGGCTTTGCGGCGCCCCCGGCCCGGCGCGCGTTTCAAAAGCAGGAGAGCCTTCCATGGCCACGACCCCCGTCAGCGACAGCAGCTTCGAGCAAGACGTCATCAACTCCGCCACCCCCGTGGTCGTGGACTTCTGGGCCGAATGGTGCGGCCCGTGCAAGCAGATCGGCCCGTCCCTTGAGGAGCTTTCCGCCGAATTCGGCGAGAAAGTCCGCATCGTGAAGGTCAACGTCGACGACAACCCGAACTCAGCTGCGAAATACGGCGTGCGCGGCATCCCGACCCTGCTGATCTTCAAGGACGGCCAAGTGGTGTCGAACGTCACCGGCGCCCGCCCCAAGACCGCGCTGAAGTCATGGATCGAAGCCTCGCTCTGATCCGCATGGCCGGGCCCCGCGATCGCGGGACCGAGATCGGCGCGCTGGGATGACCGGCGCGCCGACTCCCCTTGTCGTCGCCTCCGGACCGACGGAGGCGACGCAGGTCGTGGATTGGGACGACGCCTATGCCAACGCCCCCCACATCCCCGACGCCGGCGCCGTGATCGCCGGGTGGGAACGCGACGCCCCGAGATTTCGCGCCGAGATGATCGCCGCGGGCAGCGCGCGGCTTGACCTGCCATATGGCGACGGCGCGCGCGAACGCTGGGATCTGTTTCTGCCCGAGGGCGCGCCCCGCGGCCTCGTGGTTTTCATCCACGGCGGCTATTGGATGAAGTTCGACAAATCGGTCTGGTCGCATCTGGCCCGCGGCGCGGTGGATCGCGGCTGGGCCATGGCGATGCCCGGCTATCCGCTGGCGCCGAAGGCCAGCTTGCCGCAGATCACCCGATCCATCGCCCGTTTCATGGCCTCCGCGTCGCAGACCGTGGCCGGGCCGATCGTGCTGTCAGGCCATTCGGCGGGCGGGCATCTGGCGAGCCGCATGTTGTGCACGGATGTCGACATCGCCTATGGCGCCGCGGATCGGATCGCGCGCTGCGTGTCCATATCCGGGATCCATGACCTGCGCCCGCTGATGCGGACCGAGATGAACGACACCCTGCGGATCGACGCCGCCGCCGCGCTGGCCGAAAGCCCGGCGCTGCTGACGCCCCGCCGGGGCGCGCAACTGGTCGCGTGGGTCGGCGGGTCCGAGCGCCCCGAGTTCATCCGGCAGTCCGCGCTTTTGGCCAACATCTGGACCGGGCTTGGCGCGCGCACCACCAGCATGGTGGCGCCGGGGCGGCACCATTTCGACGTGATCGCAGGCCTCGGCGATCCGCGCAGCGCGCTGACCGACGCGCTGCTGGGCGGCCTTTGATCCCGCGCGCATAAAGGAAACCCGATGCAGTGCTTTTTCGTACAGATCCAGACCGCGCTGGGGCGCGCCTATGACGTCGCGGCGGAATTGGCCGGGCGCGAGGTGGCGTCCGAGATCTACTCCACCTCGGGCGAGTGGGACCTTTTGGCCAAGTTCTATGTCGAGGACGACATCGATATCGGCCATTTCGTGAATGAGCATCTGCACGGCATCGTCGGGTTGCAGCGCACCTTCACCACCTTGACGTTCAAGGCGTTCTGAGGCTGCGGGGCCGGGGCGCGGCGGGGTTGTGACAGGCGTGCGATAAGCCCTTGACGCCGCCCCGCGCCGCCGATATTCAGCCGCTCAAGAACGGGCGCGTAGCTCAGCGGGAGAGCACCTCGTTGACATCGAGGGGGTCACTGGTTCAATCCCAGTCGTGCCCACCATTCTTTCATAGGCAACGGCCGGTCCGATGGACCGGCCGTTGTTTTTTGCGTCATAGCCCCAAGCTGCGATAATGATCGTTGATCGCGCCGGCTGTGGTGATCCACACGGCGTCCCCGGCATGGTCCACGATATGCCGCAACGCCCGCTCCAGATGCCCCAACCGGTGCGGCTGGCCCATCAGATAGCCATGGAGCGCAATTCCCATCACCAGCGGGCGACGCGCGCTTTCCGCCAGCATCACGTCGAAGGCGCCCGAGATCATGGCGCCGAACTCCGCCCCCTCGCGCTTGCGGCCCACGATCTGGGGGATGTCGTTGAGGTCTTGGGGATACGGCACCGACAATATCCGCCCGGTGCGCGTCGCCATCCATGTCGGCTGGTCGTCGTGGCACCAGTCGAGCAGATATTCATACCCCGCCTCGTGCAGCAGATCCGGCGTGACCCGGCTTTGGGATATCCACGGGCCAAGCCAGCCTTTGGGCGCGCGACCGGTGGCGGCGGTCAGAACGCCGGTCGCCTCCGCGATCAGGGCGCGCTCGGCGTCCTCGGGCAGATCGCCCTGGCGTTCGGCATTGGTGCGGCCATGGCCCGCGATCTCATCGCCGCGGGCGGCGAACGCCTCCGCCAGCCCCGGCGCGTCGGCATAGAGGTTCGAGTTCGGCAGCGCGGTGCAGGGCAGGCCGAGGCGGTCGAACAGCTCCAACATCCGCCACGCGCCGACCCGGTTGCCATAATCGCGCCAAGCGTAGTTCAGCACATCGGGCTGCGGCCCGCCGGGCGCGAGTTCGGCCCCCAGCCCGCCGCCGAACGCGAAACATTCGAGGTTCATGCCGAGATAGACCGCGAGGCGCCGCCCCTCAGGCCAGTTGAAATCCGGACGGTCGGTGATGGCGCGGTAAGGATAGCGGTTGTGGGTCATCCGGGCGGGCCTTTCGCGGGCGAGGGGGCGGGTTCAACCTAGCCCCCCGCCCAGCGCCATGGCGACCCGCCCGGATGCCGCGGATCAGCGACCCGTGAACGCCGGCGGGCGCTTTTCGACAAAGGCGCGGACCGCGTTCTTGTGATCCTCGGTGAAGCCTGCGTGGACGTGGTGGGTGACCTCGAGGTCCATGCAGTCCTGCATCGTGCCGCTCATGGCGCGGTTGAGGTTTTCCTTCATATAGCGATAGGCGATCGGCGGGCCGTCGGCCAGGCGCCGGGCCAGCGCGGCGGTCTCGGCCTCAAGCGCTCCGTCCGCGGCGACGCGGTTGGTGAGGCCGAGGGCCAGCGCCTCGGCCGCCGTCACCCGATCGGACAGCAGATACAATTCGCGGGCCTTGGCGGCGCCGACCAGCTTGGTCAGGAAATAGGTGCCGCCGTAGTCCCCGGCGAACCCGACCTTGGCGAAGGCGGTGGTCAGGAACGCGCCCGGCGCCATCACCCGCATGTCGCACGCAAGCGCGAGCGAGAACCCCGCCCCCGCCGCCGGGCCGGGAATCGCGGCGATGGTGGGTTTGGGCATCTGATGCAAGCGCCCCGCAGTGTCGCGCTGACTTAGGCGCTGGCGATGGATCGCGGCGTCAACGCCAAGGTCCGCCCCCGCCCCCGCCGCCATCGCCTTGACATCGCCCCCGGCGCAGAACGCCTTTCCGGCGCCGGTCAGCACGATCACGCGGACCTCGGGCGCGGTTTCGGCCCAGGCCAGCCGGTCGGCCATCGCGGCCAGCATCGCGCGCGACAGGGCGTTGCGGCTGTCAGGCCGGTTCATGGTCAGGGTCAGCACGCCGTCGTCCAGGGACGCCAGCAGGTCTTCGGTTCCGGTGTCGATCTGAGTGGTCATGGGGTTTCCTCCAGCAAGGCGCGCTTTTCGTCATAGCCTGTCAGGGACTGTTTGAGCGTCGCGTGGTTCAGCAATGTCTCGGCGATCTGGGTGGTTCCGGTTTCGTTGAAAATCCGGGTCCGCACCCAATAGGATTCGGTGCGGCGGCTTTCGGCCAGCGCCACCACCTCGCGCCGCACCTGATAGGGGTGGCCGACCATCAGGGGGCCGCGCATCATCCGCACCTCAAGGTCGGCATAAAGCCCGACCACCGGGCCGCGCACCGGGAACCCGGCGTCATGGCCGGTGTATTCAGCCAGCACGCTGACCATTTCCAACGGGATGATCGGCCCGCCCCACGGGCTTGCGCCAACATGCCAGTCCGACCCTTCGGTGATCTTGGCCAGCTTTTCGGTTAACGAGAACGGATAAAGCGGCCCCATATGCTGGTCCGCCGCCATCCGCACCGGCTGCGGCGGCAGGGTCATGCCGACCCGCAGATCGCCCAAGATCACCAGCGGACCGGGCGCGCGCAGGGCGGCCATGCGTTCGTCCAGCAGCGTCGGCGCGTCGCCCAAGGTGGCGCTCGCCTCCAGCACCGGGGTCCCGTCGGCCTTTTCGGCCCAGGCGCGGGTGCGGGTGGCGCCGTCCTCGGGCCAGTCGACAAAGGCGCGGACCTCCTCGCCCTCCACCACCATGTTGAGGAAATGGGCGGAGAAGCAGCCGCGTTCGAACCAATCCGCGCCCCAGATCCGGGCCAGCAGCGGCACGAACTGGCTGAAATGGGTCGGCCCCTCGATCGGCCCGGCGACAAAGCCCAGCTCAGCCGCCTTGGCGTCGTCGTGGATCGAGGCATGGCCGCCATATTCCTGCTCCGCCAGCATCTGCCGCGGGGCGCGCAGCGGTCCCGACAGCGTAAGGGGGGTGCGATAGGTCATGGAACGCTCCGGTTTGATACTTGCGCAGATCGAGCGGCAAAGGATCCCATCCCGCGCCACCGGCCCGCGCCGGAGCAGCATTCGTAGCCTGACACTTGTCAGCAATCAATGCGCTTGCCCGATGGCGAAGGGCTTGACGCGCAAAACGCCGCTGAATAGCTTCCGTCCCTGACGCTTGTCAGGTTGGCGGCGTCGGCGTGGCGGGAGAGAGAGTTTGATGATCGAGAAGCGCGGGCGCGCGGTCGGGGCCAGGGACAGCCGCCGATGACCGTCATGACCTTGCAGCAGGCGGCGGATCATATCACCGCCACCGACCCGCGCTTTGCGGTGACGACGGCGGATATCGGCGGCGTGACTTTCCGCGTGTTCAAAAACGCCCCCCCCCATATCCGCGCCATGATGCAGATCGGCGCCGAGGCCCACGGCCCCGGCGACTATCTGATCTATCAAGATGAGCGCTGGAGCTATGACGAGTTCTGCACAGAGGTCGCCCGGATCGGCCATGCGCTGACCGATGAGCTGGGCTTGCGCCCAGGCGACCGCGTCGCCATCGCGATGCGCAACTATCCCGAGCTGTTGATCCTGTTCATGGCCATCGCCTCGGTCGGCGGTGTCACGGTGCTGCTGAACGCGTGGTGGACCGGCGATGAGCTGGACTATGCCTTTGGCGATAGCGGCGCCAAGATCGTGTTCGCCGACGGACCGCGCTATGCCGCGCTGGTGCCGGTGGCCGACCTGCGCGGCCTGCGGATGATCGCGGTGCGCGACGCCGAGGGGCGGGACACCTATGCCAACCTGCTGGCGCGCGCGCATCGGGCCGACTGGCCCGACACGCCGATCGAGCCGGACGACGATTTCGCGCTGATGTATTCGTCCGGCACCACCGGCCACCCCAAGGGCGTGATGCTGACCCATCGCGGCGCGGTGTCGGCGATCTGGACATGGTTCATGGCGCCCAATCTGGCGCCGCTGATGGGCGGCGCCCAGATCGCCCTGCCGGAGGCCGAGGGCGGCGTCCGGCCCGCGATCCTGATCGTGACGCCGCTGTTCCATATCACCGCAACCCACCCGATGTTTTTGCTGAGCATCCCGCTGGGGTCGCGCATCGTGCTGCTGCGCAAATGGGACGCAGACGAAGCCGTGCGCGTGATCGAGGCTGAAAAGGTCACGCGGTTCCTCGGCGTTCCCACCCAGTCGGCGGAGCTGATGGAGGCGGTCACCCGTCTCGGCGTCACCCTTCCGACGCTCGATTATGTCGGCGCGGGCGGCGCCAAGCGCCCCGCTGCGCAGGTCGAAAAGCTGGCGGGCGTGTTCCCCGCGGCGATGATCGCATCCGGCTGGGGGATGACGGAAACCAACGCCGCGGGGCTGTCGATTTCGGGCCCCGACTACGTCGCACGCCCCGCCGCGGCGGGGCGGCTGGTGCCCCCGCTGCAAGACCTCAAGCTGATCGACGAGGCGGGCGACGAAGTGGCGTTGGGCGAGATCGGCGAGATCGCCGTCAAAAGCCCGATGAACATGCGCTGCTACATCAACAAGCCCGAGGCGACCGCCGAAACCTTGCAGGACGGCTGGCTGCGCACCGGCGATCTGGCGACGCTGGACGCAGACGGCTATGTAACCATCGTCGACCGGCGCAAAAGCATCATCATCCGCGGGGGCGAGAATATCTCGTGCCTCGATGTCGAAGGCGCGCTGCACCGCCATCCCGACGTCGTGGAGGCGGGGGTGTTCCCGGTGCCTGACACGCGGTTGGGAGAGATCGTCGGCGCCGCCGTGCTATTGCGCCCCGGGGCCGAGGCCACCTCCGCCGATCTGCGCGCCTTTCTGGCGGAGCATATCGCGCGATTTAAAATCCCCGAGCGGATCTGGCTGCGCGAGTCCGCCCTGCCCCGCGGCGCCACCGCGAAAATCGACCGCCGCGCGCTGCGCGCCGAATGTCTGGCCTTTGGCGCGCCTGCGCCTGGGTTCTGACGCCTGACCTGACCGATAGGACGCCGCCCATGACTTTCTCCGTCGACGACATCAACGCCTATCTCAGCGAGGCCGGACGCGCAGCGTGGCAGGTCCCCGGCCTGCCAGAGGACACCAAGCGCCGCCCGATCAAGACCGTCGGCATCATAGGCGCCGGGACCATGGGCGGCGGCATCGCCATGAACTTCGCCACCGCCGGATATGCGGTGAAGATCGTTGAGACCAAGCAAGACGCGCTCGACCGCGGGCTGGCCACGGTGCGCGGCAACTACCAGCGCAGCGCCGACAAGGGCCGGTTCGGGCAAGAAGAGCTTGAGGCCCGCATGGCCCGTTTCGACGGCCGCCTTGCCATCGCGGACCTCGCCGATTGCGATCTGGTGATCGAGGCGGTGTTCGAGGACATGCCGCTGAAGAAAACCATCTTCGCGGAGATCGACCGCGTGATGAAGCCGGGCGCGATTCTGGCGACCAACACCTCGGCGCTGAACATCGATGAGATCGCGTCGGTGACGTCGCGGCCGCGGGACGTTATCGGGCTGCACTTTTTCTCACCGGCCAATGTGATGAAGTTGCTGGAGATCGTGCGCGCCGCCCACACCAGCGATGATGTGGTGGCGACCTGCATGGATCTGGCGAGCCAGATCAACAAGATCGCGGTGCTGGTCGGGGTCTGCCCCGGTTTCGTCGGCAACCGCATCCTGTTCGCGCGCCAGACCCAGGCGGGCAAGCTGGTGGCGCGCGGCGTGCTGCCGTGGGACGTGGACGCAGCGCTGAACGCGTTCGGGTTCCGCATGGGGCCGTTCCAGATGTCGGACCTAGCGGGCCTAGACATCGGGTGGTCCAAGGGCGCCAAGACGCAAAACCCGATCCGCGACGCGCTGTGTGAGATCGACCGCCGCGGGCAGAAGACCGGCGCGGGGTTCTATGACTATGACGCCGCGCGCCGCCCGTCGCCGTCGCCCATCACCGCCCAGATCATCGCCGACATCACCGGAGCCGAGCCGATCACCCTGCCGGAGCAGGAGATCATCGAGACCTGCATCTACCCGATGATCAACGAAAGCCTGAAGATTCTAGAGGAGAACAAGGCCCAGCGCCCCTCGGACATCGATGTGGTGTGGCTGAACGGCTATGGCTGGCCCGCGGACAAGGGCGGACCGATGCTTTACGGCGACATGGTCGGCGCCCCTGCGGTGCTGGCGCGGATGGAGGCGCTGGCAGCCCAAGACCCCGCTTTCGCCCCTGCCGAGACGCTGCGCAAGCTGGCGCGCGATGGCGGGCGGTTCATCGACCTCGACCTCGGCGGGCTGAAAACCGCCCCCGCGGCCTGAGGAGCCCCCATGACCTATCAATTCGTCACCACTGCGCGTGAAGGCAAGGTTCTGGTCGTCACCCTGAACCGGCCCGAGGTCTACAATTCCATCCACGCCCCGATGCACCATGAATTGGGCGCGATCTGGGATGCCTACGCCGCCGATCCCGACCTGTGGTGCGCGGTGCTGACCGGCGCCGGGGACAAAGCGTTCAGCGCCGGGAACGACCTGAAGGCCACCAATGCAGGCGGCGGCCTTGGCTGGCCGCCGTCCGGCTTTGCGGGGCTGTCGTCGCGGTTCGATCTGGAAAAGCCGATCATCGCCGCGGTGAACGGGTTCGCGATGGGCGGCGGGTTCGAGACCGCGCTGGCCTGCGATCTGATCCTCGCCGCCGAAACCGCCACCTTCGCGCTGCCGGAGGTGAAGGTGGGGTTGTTCGCCGCCGCGGGCGGGGTCCAGCGCCTCAGCCGCCAAATCGGGCGGAGGGCGGCGACGGAGATCATGCTGACCGGCCGCCATGTCGGCGCCGCCGAGGCGCTGACCTTGGGCATCGTCAACGCCGTCGTGCCGCGCGCGGACTTGATGGAAGCCGCCATGGCCAAGGCGAAGGAGCTGACCGCGGTGTCCCCGTCCTCGATCCGCGCCACCAAACGGATCCTGAATTCAATGACTGAGATGGAGCAGTTGAAGGCCAGCCTCGCGCTCAGCCGTTTGGAGATCGCGGAGCTTGGCCAGACCGAGGATTTCGCCGAGGGCGTCGCAGCGTTCGTGGAAAAGCGCAAACCCGAATGGAAGAACCGATGACCGACCTCGATGCCTTTCGCGCCGAGGCCCGCGCGTGGCTGGACGCCAACTGCCCGAGCGAGTTGCGCGGCCCGATCCGCGATGAGGCCGACATCGTCGGCGGCGGCAAGCGGTGGGTTCCGGCGTTTGCGGCCCAGCGCGACTGGCTGGACGCGATGGCGGCGCGCGGCTGGACCGTGCCGGAATGGCCGACCGAATATGGCGGCGGCGGCCTGACCCGCCCGCAGGTGAAAATCCTGCGCGAGGAAATGGCCCGCATCGCCGCTCGCAAGCCGATCGTGTCGTCGATGGGCATCTCGATGCTCGGCCCAGCTTTGCTGAAATACGGGACTGAGGCGCAAAAGCGTGAACACCTGCCCCCCATCGCCCGCGGCGACATCGCGTGGGCGCAGGGGTATTCGGAGCCGAACGCAGGCTCCGACCTCGCGTCCCTGATGACCCGCTGCGAGGATATGGGGGATCATTATCAGGTGACGGGGCAGAAGATCTGGACCTCGGGCGCCGACAAGGCCGACTGGATTTTCGTGCTGGTGCGCACCGATCGCAACGCGCCCAAGCATCTCGGCATCAGCTTCGTGCTGGTCGACATGGCGCAAAAGGGCGTCGAGGTCCGGCCGATCAAGCTGATCTCCGGCCGCTCGCCGTTTTGCGAGACGTTTTTTGACGCCGCACGGTCCGAAAAGCACAACCTTGTCGGGGAACTCAACACCGGCTGGACCATCGCCAAATACCTGCTGACCCATGAGCGGGAGATGATCGGCGAAGTGTTCGGCGCCATGCAGGGCCGCCCCTTGGGCGAGATGGCGGTGGACCTTATCGGCGTCGATACGGGCGGGCGGCTGGCCGACAGCTTTCTGCGCGCCGACATCGCGCGGGCCGAAATCGACGCGATGTCGTTCATGGCGACGCTGGAGCGGGTGACCGACCAAGCCAAGGCGGGCCAGGGGGTGGGGGCCGAAAGCTCGACCCTCAAATACTACGGGACCGAGATGAACAAGCGCAGGAATGAGCTGCTGATGGATTGCGGCGGCTCGGACGCGCTGGAATGGGACGCCGAGGGGGATGCCGCGCGGCACTGGCTGCGCAGCAAAGGCAACTCCATCGAAGGGGGCACCTCCGAGGTGCAACTGAACATCATCGCCAAGCGCGTGCTTGGCCTGCCCTCGACATAAGGAGCGCTCATGTCTTTGGTGCTGAGCCAAGAGCAGACGATGCTGCGCGACGCCGCGGCGGGGTATCTGGCCGATCACGCGCCGGTCGCGCAGCTGCGCCGCCTGCGCGATGACGACGTGGCCGACGGGTTCGACCGCGCCACTTGGGCCGCGATGGCGGAGATGGGCTGGGCCGGCGTGCTGATCCCCGAGGATCACGGCGGCGTCGGCCTCGGGATGCTTGAGGCCGGGCTGATCGCGGAAGAAATGGGGCGGACGCTGACCGCCTCGCCGTTCCTGTCGACCGCCGTGCTGGGCGCGACCGCGCTGGTTCGCCACGGATCGGCGGCGCAACGGGCCGAATGGCTGCCCCGCATCGCGGCGGGGACCGCGCTGACCGCGCTGGCGGTGGACGAATCGCGCCGCCACGTGCCGGAAACGGTGGCGACGCGCGCCCGGCGGCATGGCAACGGGTTCCGCCTGAACGGCGCCAAGACCTTCGTGATCGACGCCCATGTCGCCGACGCGCTGCTGGTGTCGGCGCGCACGGCGGCCGGCATCACGCTTTTTCTGGTCCCCGCCGGCACGCCGGGCGTCACCGTCGACCGCACGCGGATGGTGGATGAGCGGAACGCAGGGCGGGTGACGCTGTCCGACGTCGACCTCACCGCCGACGCGGTGCTGGGCGATGTCGATGGCGGCGCCGCGGTCCTGCGCACGGTGCTGAACGCAGGCCGCGCCGCGCTGGCCGCCGAGATGTCGGGGGCGGCGCAGGAAGCCACCGCGCGCTCCATCGCCTACATCAAGGACCGCACCCAGTTTGGCGCCCGCGTCGGGTCGTTTCAGGCGCTGCAACACCGCGCGGCGCATTTGTATACCGAGACGGAACTAGGCCGCTCCATCGTCATGAAGGCGCTGATGGCGCTGGATGCCGACGCGCCCGACGCCGAATTGCTGGTGTCAGCCGCCAAGGCCAAGCTCGGTCAGGTCGCGCAATTGGCTGCGCGCGAGGCGGTGCAGTTCCATGGCGGCGTCGGCATGACCGACGCGGTGGACATCGGGTTCTTCATGAAACGCATCCGCGCCGCCGAAGCGCATCTGGGCGATGCCAATTTCCACGCCGACCGCTTCGCGCGGCTGCGCGGCTACTGAGGGGGACGGACCATGGTGGAAAGCCAACTATTCGATCTGACCGGCAAGGTCGCGCTCTTGACCGGCGCGTCGCGCGGCATGGGGCTGGCGATGGCCACCGCGCTGGCCGCCCATGGCGCGACGGTGGTGATATCGGCGCGCAAGCAAGACGCGCTCGATGCCGCCGCCGAGGGGATCAACGCCGCGGTCGGCGCCGAGCGCGCCCACGCGGTCGCCTGCAATGCCGGGCGCAAAGCCGAACTGCAGGCGCTGGTGGAGCGCACGCATGCGCTCGCCGGGCCGGTGGACATTCTGGTCGGCAACGCCGGGGTGAACGTCCATTACGGCGCGATCTCGGAAATCCCCGACGCGGCCTATGAAAAAACCATGTCCACCAACGTGCAGGCCAATCTGTGGCTGGCGCGGCTGGCCATGGCGGACATGATCGCGGCGGGGGCTGGCTCGATGATGTTCACCTCCAGCGTGGGGGCGCTGATGCCCTCGCCCAAGCTGGGGGTGTATGGCATGTCCAAGCTGGCGCTGATCGGGCTGGTGCGGAATTTGGCGCAAGAGCTTGGCCCCCACGGCATTCGCGTCAACGCCATCTGCCCCGGCCTGATCCGCACCGACTTCGCCAAAGAGCTGTGGGACAACCCGGAGGCCGAGGCCCGCGCCAAATCGCAGATCCCGCTCGGCCGTCTGGGCGAAGCGGATGACTTCGGCGGCGCGGCGGTGTTTCTGGGGTCTTCGGCCAGCCGCTATGTGACCGGGCAGGCGCTGACCGTCTGCGGCGGATCGAACATGTGGGCCTGACCGGCCCTGAACGCTGAAACAGCGCATAACGAAAAAGGACCCGATCATGGATATCAAAGACCGCATCGTCGTCGTCACCGGCGCCGCCGGGGGCATCGGCCGCGCGCTGGCGCTGCGCTTCGCCGCCGCGGGCGCCAAACAGGTGGTCTGCGCCGACATCGACGAGGCTGGCGCGCAAGCCACCGCGGCGGAAATCGGCGGCGTCGCGCGGCGCGTCGACGTGGCGTCCGAGGCCGATATCAAAGCCCTGATCGACACCACCGAGGCGGAGATCGGCCCCATCGACCTCTTTTGCTCCAACGCCGGGATTTCGATCGCGGGCGGGGTCGAGGTCGGCAATGACGCGTGGCAGACCATCTGGGACATCAACGTCATGGCCCATGTGTTGGCCGCGCGCCATCTGGTGCCGCTGATGACCGCGCGGGGGGGCGGCTATCTGCTGAACACCGCGTCGGCGGCGGGGCTGCTGTCGCAGATCGGCTCTGCGCCCTATGCGGTCACCAAGCACGCCGCGGTGGGGCTCGCGGAATGGCTCGCGCTCAGCTACGGCGATCAGGGCATCAAAGTGTCGGTGCTGTGCCCGCAGGCGGTGCGCACCGCCATGACCCGCGGGCACGAAGACCACGTCGCCGCCATCAACGGGATGATGGAGCCGGAGCCGGTCGCCGAAGCCTGCCTTCGCGCCATCGAGGCCGAGACCTTCTTGGTGCTGCCGCATCCCGAGGTGCTGGGATACATGCGCAACAAAACCGACAACTATGATCGGTGGATCGGCGGGATGCGTAAGCTCAACCGCAAATACGCGCCGCTCTGAGCCGCGCGGGAAAGGGCGCGCGCATGGTCGATCCGGACCCGCCATCGGGCGCCGATCTGGTCGAGGCCGAGGTCAACGCGATTCGCGACCCCGCCTTGGTCGCGGCGCGGCGGGAGCAATTGCTCGACGCCGCGCTGGAGCTGTTTCTGGAGAAGGGCTTTGCGTCCACCACCATCCGGGACATCTGCGCGCGCTCAGGCATCAATCAGGCGAGCCTTTACGACTATGTCGCCAACAAGCAGGATATCCTGCGGCGTCTGCTGAACCGCGTGTGGTTCCGCCCCGACGCAGAGTTCGCCCCGCCCGCCGGCCCCGACGCGCCCCCCTTGGCGGACGTGCTGCGCGATTTCTTCGCCCGCGGCTGGGCCGAGAACCGCAAAGGCACGCTGCTGGCCTACCGCTCGGTTTCGCATCTGAATGCGGCCGACCGCGCGATATTGCGCGAGCGCGAGGAACGGATGCTGGCGGCGCTGAGCCTTTATTTGCGGGTGCGCGGCGGGCTGGCCAGCGATGACAAACGGGTTGAGGTGATGGCGAATTTCATTCTGTTCGCCAATGCCTTCGCCCCGATGCGCGACTGGCTGATGCGCGACATCGACGAAGATCTGGTGATGGAGACCGTGATCGACGGCATCTTGGCCATGGTGGACGGGCTGGCCCCCCAGACGGAGCGATCATGACCGATACCTTCGACTATATCATCGTCGGCGGCGGGTCCGCGGGCTGCGTGCTGGCATCGCGGCTGTCCGAGGACGCAGGCGCTACCGTCTGCTTGCTCGAAGCAGGGCCGACTGATTGGCACCCGATGATCCACATCCCGGTGGGGTGGATGAAGCTGATGACCAACTCCACCTTCAACTGGATGTATGAGACCGAGCCATCGGCCTGGTCCGGCGGGCGGCGCGTGCCGGTGCCGCGCGGGAAAACGCTTGGCGGGTCGTCGTCAATCAACGGCAACGTGTTCAACCGCGGCACGCCTGGCGATTTCGATCATTGGGCGCAGCGCGGCAACCCAGGCTGGGGCTATGCCGACGTGCTGCCGCTGTTCAAACGGCTTGAGGACTGGGCGGGCGCCGACCCCGATGACCGGCGCGGGCGCGGCGGGCCGCTGCCCGTCACCGAAAGCCCGTGGACCCACCCGCTGGTCGAGGCGTTCATGGACGGCTGCGGGACCTTCGGCATTCCGCGCAACCCTGATTATAACTCAGTGCGGCAAGAGGGGGTCAGCTACACCCAGCGCACCATCAAGGGGGGGCGGCGGCAAAGCTCCGCCCGCGCATTCCTGCGGCCCGCGTTGAAACGCGCCAATCTGTCGGTGCGGACCGGGGCGCAGGCGACCTCGATCATTTTCGAGGGCAAGCGCGCGGTCGGGGTGCGGTATGGGCGTGAAGGCGCCGAAGTGCGCGCCCGGCGCGAGGTGATCCTGTGCGGCGGGGTGATCAACTCACCCCAGCTGTTGCAACTGTCGGGCATCGGCGATCCGGAACATCTGGCGGAAATCGGCGTGCCGCTGGTCCACGCCCTGCCCGGGGTGGGTAAGAACCTGCGCGATCACTACACTCCGCGCTTCACCGCGCGGGTCAAGAACGCGGCGACGTTCAATGAGCGGGTCCGCGGCCTGCCGTTCGCGTCCGAGGTGGTGAAATGGCTGATGGGCAAGCCATCCGTGCTCAGCCTTCCGGCAACGGTCTGCTATGCGTTCGCGCGCTCGCATCCCGCGCTGGAGGTCAACGACATCCAGATCACCTTCATGCCCGCCAGCTATCGCGAGGGGAACCAAAGCGCGCTCGACGATCAGCCCGGCATGACCATCGCCGCGTGGCAGCAGCGGCCCGAAAGCCTTGGATACGTGAAGGCCCGCAACAGCGATCCGTTCACCAAACCGCTGATCCAGCCGAACTATCTGTCTGAGGCGAGCGACCGCGCGGTGCTGCTCGCGGGCCTGAAGCTGGCGCGGGCGATCCTGCGCAGCGCGCCGATGGCGCCGTTCTTCGCGGGAGAGATCTATCCCGGCGAGGATGTCGTCACCGACGATCAGTTGATGGACACCGCCCGCAAGCGCGGCACCACCACGTTCCACATGATGGGGACCTGCCGGATGGGGCCTGCGGGGGACGCCACCGCGGTCGTGGATCATCGCCTGCGGGTGAGGGGGATCGAGGGCCTTCGGGTCGTCGACGCCTCGATCATGCCGACCATGCCGTCGGCCAACACCAACGCCGCGACGCTGATGATCGGCGAGAAGGCCGCGCAGATGATCCGCGAGGGGGGCTGAGCCGCCCCCCGCCCACAGTCCGGTCAGAGCCCGTATTTCGGGTCGAATTGGTCGTAGAAGGCCGACAGCTCCGCCCCCGGCGGGCGGTCGGCCTTGCGCGCGCGCAGGCAGGCCAGCGCCGCCTCGGCCAGCGCGGCGCGGCCCGGCCCGGCTTCCGCACGCTCCGACCACGCCAACAGCTGCTTGATCTGCAGCAGCATCCCCACCGCCGCGCGATCATCGGCGCCCGCGAAGGCGTTGCAGATGAAGTCGACCGGGCGCGGGTCGGTGTCGGGCCACAGCCCTTCGGTCAGCGCGAACCCCGCCGCGCCGGTGAAGAACTGGCGCAAGCGCGGCCCGGCGCCCGGCCACGCCGCCTGCATCGCGGCGCCGAGTGTCGGCCAATCCGCACCGCCATGCAGCGCCATTCGCAGCGCCGCGCGCCGCCCCGCATCGGTCGACCCCTTGGCCACCCATGCCAGCGCCGCGCCCAGCCGATCGCCAGGCGCCATCGATCCGATATGCACCACCGTCGCCACCAGATCGGCCAGCGCCTGCTCGCCCCCGCCGCTCGGCACCGCCACGGCGCCGGTCGCGCCAAAGAACACCACCGCGGCGCCGCCTTCGGTCAGATCGCCATAGTCGCGCACCCAATAGGGGTCGTCGCCGGGGTCCATGGCGAAGGCGGCGCGTTCGGCCCGCGCGATGTCCACCGGCGGATGGGGGGCGGGGCCGGTCAGCGCCCGCGGCGCAGTCAGTTGCGCGCGGGCGATCCAAGCGGTGGGCACGGGCGCGTCGCCTTGCGTCGCGGCGGTCACCTCATGGCGCAGGCCGGTCACCACGCCCGCGGTCACCGCCACGGCGCGGGCGGTCGCGGTTTCGGGCCCGGTGCGATAGATCGCGTCTGCGCGCTCGGCGGCGAACCCGTGCATGGCGGAAAGTCCTCCTGTGATCAGTCCGGCCAGCGCCGGCAGCCAGCGGCTGCGCGCCCGGCGGGTCATGGATTGTGGGTCACTATATGGTTGGTGTTCGGGAATTGCGCCGTGATCGTCGGCGTCACCCCGCCTTTGCCCGGCCCCACCGCCCCGATGGTCGCGGGGTTGGAGGCGGGCGCGCATCTGGACCCCACCGCCTGCGTGGTGTCCACCGCGATGGTCAGCCCGCAGGACCACGCGAAATTGCGCTGATAGGCGAAGGACCC
>JBLIKI010000023.1:0-23226 GCA_047636235.1 Paracoccaceae bacterium
GCGTTAACCACGTTGTGCAGGTCCGCCGAGCGCGGGCGGCCCATCCGGCCCGAACCGGGCAAAAGCCGCGCGATCAGGCCCCATTCGTGGTCCGTCAGATCGCTTGAATAGCGGCGGCCTCGCCGGGCATGATCCCGGCGAGCGGTCTCGGGCCAGGACATCGGCGGCTCCATCCGGTCTCGCAAACGGAGGGAATCACTCCCTGCTGAGATCGAACAGCTCTTTTCGGGTTGGGCTCTGAGACATGGCGCGGCGCTGAGGGATTCTCGTGGCGCCCCGGCCCCGCCCAAAAGCAGCCGCCCCGGAGCGAAGCGCCCGATAGGCCCGAAACGCCCCCCATCGCAATGCCCGAACAGCGCCGGGATCAGCTTTGCCGCCGCTGCCAGCCAGAGCCACGCCCTCGCGCGCGCCCCGGCCATGACCGTTCAAGGAAGTGGCGCGAACACGACGGCGTCGCCGTGTCCGCATCCCCGGCCCGGCCCGATCAGCGCGGCTCATCCCGCAGGCCCTTGTAGATCGCCCAACAGGCCAGCAGCAGCACCAAGGTGAACGGGAAGCCGGTCGACACCGCCATCGCCTGCAACGCCCCCAGCCCGCCGCCGAGCAGCAGCGCGATCGCCACCAGCCCCTCGAACGTGCACCAGAACATGCGTTGGGGCATCGGCGCGTCGACCTTGCCGCCCGCGGTGATCGTATCGATCACCAGCGACCCCGAATCCGACGAGGTCACGAAGAACACCACCACAAGGATGATCCCGAGGAACGAGGTGATCCCGCTCAGCGGCAGCACTTCGAGCATTGAGAACAGCTTCAGTTCAAGCGGCGCGTCGGCGACGGCGGTGACGCCGTCATTCACGATCTGGCTGATCGCGGTGCCGCCGAACGCGGTCATCCAGAACACGCAGACCGTCGAAGGGATCAGCAGCACGCAGGTGATGAATTCGCGCACCGTGCGCCCGCGGCTGACCCGGGCGATGAACATGCCGACGAAGGGCGACCAGGAAATCCACCATGCCCAGTAGAACGCCGTCCAGCCTTGGCTGAAGTTGACGTCCTCGCGCCCGAAGGGGTTGGCCAGCGCGGGCAGCATTTCGCCATAGGCCAGCAGATTGTCGAAGAACCCGGTCAGGATGGCGATGGTCGGGCCGATAATCACCACGAAGCCCAGCAGCAACAGCGCCAGCCCCATGTTGATCTCGCTCAGCAGCTTCACGCCGCCGTCGAGCCCGCGATACACCGACACCAAGGCGATCGCGGTGATGCCGGTGATCAGCAGCACTTTCGACCCCTCGGAATCGGGCATTCCGAACAGATAGGTCAGCCCGGCATTGGCCTGCTGCGCGCCGAAGCCAAGCGAGGTCGCCAGGCCGAACAGCGTCGCGAACACCGCCAGAATGTCGATGACATGGCCGGTCCAGCCCCAGACGGCCTCGCCGAAGATCGGATGAAACGCAGAGCGGATCGTTAGCGGCAGACCCTTGTTGTAGGAGAACAGCCCCAGCGCCAGCGCCACCACCGCATAGATCGCCCAAGGGTGCAGGCCCCAATGGAAAATGGTGGCGGCCATGCCCAGCCGCGTGGCGGCCGCGGTATCGCCCTCGGCCCCGCCAAGCGGCGCCCAATCGGTGCGCACGCCATTCTCCATCGCCGTGCCGCCGAACGAGGAGGTGTAGTGCGAGATCGGCTCTCCCACGCCGAAGAACATCAGCCCGATGCCCATCCCGGCGGCGAACAGCATCGCGAACCATGCGATATAGGAATAATCCGGGGTCGCGTCCTTGCCCCCCAGCCGCACCTTGCCCAAGGGCGAGACGATCAGGAACAGGCAGAACACCACGAAAACGTTGGCCGCGCCGATGAAGAACCAGTCCAGCGTGGATGTCAGCCAGTCGCGCATGCCGCTGAATATCGCGCCGGCCTGATCCTGAAATGCGAGCGTGTAGAAGACGAAGGCGATGATCGACAGGCTGGAGATCAGGAATACAGGGTTGTGAATGTCGAGCCCGAACGGCCCGATCTGGCGGACGATGTTGTCTTGCCCGATTTCATAGTCGGTCTCAACCAGCGTGACGTCGCCTTCCGGTTCGGGAATGCCCTGGTTGCCGGTTTCGTCGGTCATGGCATGGTCCTTTTTAGCTTGTTTTCAGTCGCGGCGGGCGGGGCGGGATCAGGCCTCTCGCACAACCAGAACCGAGGCTTTGGAGCGCGAAGCGATGCCCCCCCCGTTCGACGGCCAGACACGGTCGGCCACGCCGGGGATATGCGACGCCATCACCACCAGATCGGCGCCGGTCTGCTCGATAGCCTTGAGCAGCGTGCCCTCGAGATCCGCGGTGGGATCGTGGCTGATCATGGGATGGGCCGAGGCCGCGTGGCCGTGCCGCGCGCTTTGCGCCGCGGCGAGCGCCTCCAGCTTCGCAGCGTATTCCGCCGGCGTGTGCGCCAGCGGACCGGGCGCGGAGGACGACACTCCGACATATCGAACCGGAGCGTCATAGAGCCCCGCGATATCCGCCGCGATGCGCAACGCTTTGCCAAGCTTGTCCACGTGCACGAGATCCACGGGGACCATGATGCAGCTGTACATGCTGTTCCTTCCTCTGCGTCGAGCAGGCCCGCCAGTCAGGGAAGCGGCGCGCCTGTCGCTGTTTACCGACGGCCAGTGTGACGTAATTCACCAGAAAAATCAAATATATGTGATTTGGTGAGATTTTATCGTCCACATCTTGGACGCGGCCCCGCCGGGATTGGGGCCGCGAAAGACGTTGTCCACCGCCGCAGCGAAGGCCCGCTTTCCGCCCTTTCGCGACGCCCGCCGCGCCCGGCGCCGATGTCCCCGGCGGGGCGGCCGCCCCCCCTGCCCGCTCGGCTCCTGCACAATCGCAGGCCAGTCGCGCACGCTTGCCAGCCGCCCGAGATCGGTCTGGCATTCGGCCTGCATCGCACCGGTCTCATGCCCCGGCCTGCATCGCCCCGGCATCGGCTGCGCGGCACGGGCCGACTGCGGGCGCTCACGCCGGATCAGATCGGTGACCGGCATCTGCGCCAGATGCGCGCCGATCCCGACCTCGCGGGCCACGATCGCGGACGAATGGTGTGCGTCGACGCCCATCGGGCGCAGCGACGGCTGGTTGCACCCATCGGGGTCGCCCCCCACTAGGATCGATCCGGCCGCAGCGGCGCCTTCCGCCCGGCGGGCGGCCCATGATGGGGCAAAGGGACCACCTGCGTAGACGGCCGGGCGCGCCACGGCTTTCGGGTTTAGCGATCGTTCGGCGCATTGTCCCACCGCCGCGTCGGCAAGCGGCATGTTGGGAAAAATCTCTTCAATCAGATCAGCGAAGACGCGGGCGGCCGTCGCACCGTCGGCCCGCGCGTAGCTCCTGCGCAGAGTATCCGAGGCGTCGCCGATCAGATCGGCCTGGACGCCGCACAAGCGGCGCCGTCACGCAAACATGGCGCATCCTGTGCGGGGTCGGGCCCGCGATCCTAACACCGCGCGCGGCCGGCGTTCTCGTTCAGCCCCACCATGGTCTTCGGCCGGATCGGCCGCGACACCTGCATCGCGACGACGGCGGCGGACGTGCGCAGATGCAGTGCCTCGCTGCGCGCGTGGACGCCGAGGCTCCCCCACCGGGCAGCGACTTTCCCCGATTTAATAGAGATATTTCTGCTCACTTCACGGCCTTTCGCTTACAGGCGATAGGGCTGTCGAAGCCAAGCGATGGGCGCCGCCTTACAAGATTGCAGACCGCGCCGAGGTTACTTGCAATGGCGCTTTCGGCTGGCCTGCGGGTCTGCCAGCGTGGAACGGATCAGAAAACGATCCTGTGGATCAGTTTCCCGCTCAACGGCCAAATCAGCTCCTATTTGATGGTCTTGAAGAACGTCTCCACCATGGCGTTGTCGTAGCGGCTTGCCTTTCCACTCATGGAGATCGGAACGCCGCGCTTTCGAAGCAATCTCTGAGGGTCTGCCGAGCAATGTTAGCTGCCGCGGACACAGTGATGGATCAGTCCATACGGTGGATTGCGAGCGACCAGAGCGCGGCGAAGGCGTCAAATTCATACTTCATTATACCTCTTGCCAGCCAAAAATAAATATAAAAAAAGTATAATTATGCGATAACTTATATGTACATCCAGTATTCCACCGTCCAGATATATAGGATATCCACGCTCCGTTCCTGTTCTGATCGCTCAGCTACGGCGTTTTTATCAATGAGATTTATCAGCCTCTCGGGAAAACCGTCCGGCGGATCGTTCTCCTGAGAGGCTGCCGGGCGTGATCGCTGTAAGCGGTCCTCTTGAAGCGACGCCTTGAGCGGGCGATCAGCTTGTTTTTCGCATCAATTGCGCCGTTCGCCGCCGACCGTTCTTGTGGCCGTCATCGATCAGGTCACGGAGCATGCGGGGGCTGCCATAGCGGTCGTAGGGCGGGGCGAAATTGGCTCGGAAATGCGCAAGATGGACCATGTCCTGCCGCTGACGGCGACAGGCCGGCTGAGCTTTCCCGGCATAGAGCCTGCCTTGGCTGACGCACGGAGCCTCGCACATCCGACCGACGGGCAAGCTGGTCTTTTCGCTGTCGATCAAGGCGAACCTCATCGACTTCCCTCTCCTCCCGGAGGGTGCGGTTCTCGCGGCGCAGACGGTCATACTCTCGCGCCAGGTCATGGTTGGCGTCTGCCAGCCCAATTTCCTCAGAAAAGACATCACCCATTTGTCAGGCGTCGAAAGCCTGGCGCCGAGATCCGCCGCGACCTGTCCACGCGTCAAACCGCTGGTCCACGCGATGAGCGCCGAATCTCCTATGAGTTCTTCGATGTATATTTTGCCATACTTGGTTTTCTTGATGGCGAGCACCGCTCTCAATTGACTGGAAACAAACCATGACAGGTCCACATCGAGATGGACATCAATGCCGTCGAGCGCACCATTCCCCAAAGCGTGGATACAACCGAGATCAACAAGTTTCTCTTCAACGCGGATACGGTCGACAAGGTGCTTGAGCACCTGATGACCCACGGCATCAAAGTCGACGGGGGCGACCGGCTCGGCAAGACCATCATCTTCGCGAAAAACAGCCGCCACGCGAAATTCATCACCGAGCGGTTCGACGCGAACTACCCGCACTGCAAGGGGGCGTTCGCTCGTCAGATCGACTACAGCGTCGACTATGTGGATTCCTTGATCGACGATTTTTCGGATGCACAGAAAGCGCCGCACATCGCGGTCTCGGTCGACATGCTCGATACCGGCATCGACGTGCCGGAGGTGGTCAACCTCGTGTTCTTCAAGATCGTTCGATCAAAAACCAAGTTCTGGCAGATGATCGGGCGGGGCACCCGGCTTTGCCCAGACCTGTTCGCGCCTGGCGAGGACAAGGCCCGCTTCCTCGTGTTCGATTTTTGCCAGAACTTCGAGTTCTTCAACCAGAACCCGAACGTCATCGACGGCGCCGTCGGAGAGGCCATTGGCAAACGCCTGTTCACGGCGCGGGTTGATTTGATCGCGCAGTTTGGCGAGGCGGAAGCGGATCATGGCGCGCTGGCTGAGGATCTCAGGGATCGCCTTCACGCCGAAGTGGCGGGCATGAATCTCGACAATTTCATGGTCCGGCGAAAGCGTCGGCATGTGGAGCGGTTTCAGGATCGAGAGGCGTGGGCATCGCTAGACCCGGCTGATCGGGATGCGCTGAGCTCGGAGGTGGCCGGGCTGCCATCGGCCTTCGTCGACGACGACCTTGCGGCGAAGCAGTTCGACCTTCTGATCCTGACCGCACAGTTGGCGTTGCTGCGAGGCGAGGCTGGCTTCGCAAAGGCGATGGCCAAGATCCGAGCGATCGCGTCCGAGCTAGAGGCCCTGGACAACATTCCGATCGTCGCCAAGCAGATCGAGTTGATCCTTGAGCTTCAGACCGACGTCTTCTGGACCGACGTCACGCCCGAGATGCTGGAGGCGGTACGCCGTGCGTTGCGCGGGCTGGTGCAGCTGATCGAGCCGAAAAACCGCAAGATCGTCTACACGGATTTCGAGGACGAGATCGGAGACGGCGAAGCCGTGACGCTGGGCGCCGTGGGGCCCGGTCTCGACAAGGGACGCTTCAAGCAGAAGGTCCGGCAGTTTCTGGATGCGCACCGCGACCACATCTCGCTGCAAAAGCTTCGCCGCGCCGAGCAGCTGACCCGACAGGATATCGAGGAGCTGGAACGCATATTCGTCGAGCAGGGCGTCGGCGATGCCGCGAGACTGGCCGAGCTGCGGCAGGAGGGCGGGTTGGGCATCTTCCTGCGGTCCCTCGTCGGGCTGGACCGAGAGGCCGCCAAGGCGGCGTTCAGCGACCTTGAGGAGCTTGGAGCGATGACCGCGAGCCAGACGGAGTTCATGAACCTCGTCATCGACCACCTCACCGAGCAGGGGGCGCTCGATCCGGCCCGGTTCTACCAGAGCCCGTTCACGGATATCGACGCGAAGGGCATCGCCGGGGTTTTCGCGCCGACCCAGATCCAACGGATCATCCAAGCCGTCGAGCGGTTGAAGGGAACCGCTGCGGCCTGATTGGTGAGAGGCGCCGCCGAGCACTGCCACCAATTTCACCGAATCCGGCTTCGAGTCGTCTGTCGGGCCGCAGAGGACACCTGCGCCCGGCTCATACGAACTGAGGCCCCCCAACAGACCCCCGCGCGCACGTCACGACCATCGAAATTATAAAACTTCGGCATAACCCCTTGAAGGGGTTGGTAGCGGAGGAGGGATTTGAACCCCCGACACGCGGATTATGATTCCGCTGCTCTAACCAACTGAGCTACTCCGCCGCCGACGCGAGGTGAATTACAGCCGACAGCGGGGGGCGTCAAGCGGCTGTTTTCACTTTTCCCGCCAATGCCTCCGATCCCGCGGCGCAAGCGCTCCGCGCCCCCTGTCGCCAAGCGCGAAAAGGGGTGCAGGGCGGGCCGGATGCGGACCCCGAAGGGGGCCGCGATGGGCCGGCCTGCGCCCCGCACGCCAAAAGCCGCCCGCCAAAAGCCGACGCTCAGAACAGCGGCTGGTATTTCCAGTTGTCCGCGTCGGGCGTCACTTCGTCCAAGTCATACTCCGCGCGCTGCAACCGCTGCGCCACGGCCAGCCCTTTGTCCGCGGCCTCGTCCACCAGGCGCCGCCCGGCGGCGTCGTCGCGCGCCACCCCGCGACCGCGCATCAGGTCGAGTCCATAGTTGAACATCCCCACCGGGTCCCCCGCCTCGGCCGCCATGCGGTCATAGCCCGCGGCGGCATCGGGGTTCTCGGCGCCGCCGTAACCGTTGTCCTCAAGGTAGGACATCCAAGTCATCGCCTGCGTGTAGCCCGCCTTCACGCAGGCATCGAACAGCACGCGCGAATTCGCATGTCGGCCGGACTTGGTGGCGGGATAGCCGGCGGAGCAGATCACCAAGCTCACCTCACCCCGCGAAGCGCGGTCGAGCAGCGCGTTCATGCTCATCTCTTCGGGGTTGGTCTCGCCCAACTCGTCGGACGTGGTGACCGGCCCGTCCGCGGCCGGCGCGGGGGCGGCGGCGGTCAGGGCGCCTAGCAGCAGGGCGGCGAGGGCGGGGCGCATGGCGGTCTCCTCCAAATTCGATTGGACGAAAATACCATGTCGAAGGGGCGCCCCGCCTCCTCCTTTCGTACCATCTCAGCCTTTGCGGCGAGAAATCAGTCCTCTCGCCGGGTCATAGCCGACCAAGGCGCCGCCCATGAACACCGCGAACGCCACCAGAACCCAGGCCAGCGCCCCCCAGTTCATCTGGGCGTAGAGCGCGAAACGAATCATCTCCACCGCCTTGGTGAACGGGTTCCACGCGCAGATGGCGTGCAAAAGCTCGCTGCTTTCGCGCATTTTCCACAGCGGATACAAAGCTGAGGACAGGAAGAACATCGGGAAGATCACAAAGTTCATCACTCCTGCGAAATTCTCCAACTGCGAAATGGTGGACGACAGCAGCAGCCCCAGCGCCCCCAGCATCAGCCCGGTCAGCATCAGCGCCGGCAGCGCCCACAGATACCCCTGCCACGGCAGCACGATGCCGTAGATCGCCGCGATCCCGAGGAACGCATAGACCTGCAGCAAGGAAATCGCCGCCCCCGCCGACAATTTCGCCAATAGCAACCACCAGCGCGGGAACGGCGAGGTCAACAGCAGCCGCATCGAGCCCATTTCCCGGTCATAGACCAGCGACAGCGACGACTGCATGCCATTGAACAGCTGGATCATCCCGCACAGGCCCGGAACGATGTAGATCTCATAGGTGATGTAGGTCTGATAGGGCGGCGTGATCGACAGGCCCAGCGCGGCGCGAAAGCCCGCGGCGAACACCAACAACCACACCAGCGGGCGCACCAGCGCCGCCAGAAACCGTGCGCGTTGCGACACGAAGCGCAGCGCCTCGCGCGCCATGATCGCCAGAAGACAGGCGAGCCAGCCGCGGGCGGTCATGATGCGGCCCCGGCGGCTTCGGCGCCCTGCCCCGCGCCCGCCCCGGTCAGCGACGCGAACGCGGCCCCGAGGCCGGGGCCGCGGGCGGCGATCTCTCCCGCCACGCCGTCGGCGACGATGCGGCCGCGGTGCAGCACCAGCAGGCGGTCGGCGTCCCGCACTTCGTCCACCAGATGGGTCGCCCACAGCACGGTCAGCCCGTCGGTGGCGCACATATCGTGGACATGCTCGACCAACGCGCCACGAGATCCGGCGTCGAGGCCCACCGTCGGCTCATCCAGCAGCAGCACCGCGGGGCGGTGGATCAGGGCGCGGGCGATCTCCATGCGCCTGCGGTGGCCGCCGTTCAGATCGCGGGCGCGCTCATGGGCGCGCTCTCGCATCGAAAGACGGTCCAACGCGGCGTCGATCCGCGCATCGGCGTCCTTGCCCCAGATGCCATGGAGGGCCGCGAAATAGCTCATGTTCCGCCGCACCGTCAGGTCCAGATCCAAGGTCGGCTGCTGAAACACCACGCCCATCCGCGCCAGCGCGGCGCGCGGGGTGCGGGCCAGATCGTGGCCCGCCACCTCGATCCGCCCGACGCGGGACACGAACAGCCGTGTCAGCAGGCCGAACAGGGTGGATTTTCCCGCCCCGTTCGGCCCGAGCAGGGCGCAGAACCGCCCCGCCTCGACGCTGAAGCTGACATCATCGAGCGCGGCCTTGGCGCCATAGCGCCAGCTCAGGCCCTCGACGCCAAGCGCGCCCGACACGGCGTTCACGCGCCGAAGCGTTCGCGCAGGGCGTTCAGCCCGCCTTCGAAGATGCTCGCCACCACCGCGTCGGCGTCGGGGGTCAGCGGCTCATAGCTGGCGGACCAGAACACCCGCGCGCCCGCGCCTTCGGGGAACGCGGTCAGGGTGGCGCGATAGTGGTTCACCGGCAGAGGGCCTTCGATGATCTCATAGTGGTGGGTGTGGTCGGTCTGCTCGATCAACCGCTCAAGGATCAGGCCGCCGCCGACGATCTTCAGGTGGCGGTGCGGCTCTCCGTCAATCTCGACCGCCTCGGCGGACTCGATCGCGGGGTGCCAGGCCGCGATTCCGGCGAAGTCGCCGATCACGGCCCAAATCTCCTCGGCCGAGACCGGATAGTCCGCCCAACGCTCGACCCTGTCGCGCCCGCTTTCCTCTTGCATCGTATCGGTCCTTTCCCAGCCCCGCTCGGGGGCGATGCGCGCCGGGCCGATCCGGTCCTGCGCGATGTCACGTTCACCCTATGCCATGGCGCGGGGGGCGGATACTCCCCCCGATCGCCCGCCGCCCGCCGCCCGACAACCGCGGGCCGCCGCCCGAGGGCTGGGCGCCGCCGCGCCCATCGGCGCGGGCCGGGCGGCTGAGCGGGGGGCACGCCCCCCCGAAGCCGCCCGCACCCGGTCACGCCCCGATCAGGCGCGCCAGATCACGGGAGACGGCTCACGGACGCCAGGCCACGCCCCAAGGGAAGCGCCCGACCTTGATGGTCTTGATCGGCTCCAGCGTCGCCATGTCCACCACCGTCACGTCGCCCGACAGGCCGTTGGTGGTGAATAACATCGTCTCATCCGGGGTCATCTCCATATGCCAGACGCGCCGCCCGACCAGGATATACTCTTGCACCTCGAAGCTGTGGGTATCGACCACCGCGACGTGGTTGGTCGGCCCCAGCCCGATGAACGCGCGCTTGCCGTCCGAGGTCATGCGGATCCCCACCGGCTGCACCTGATCGGCGTGGACCCCCTTGACCGCGAAATGCACCTTGCCGATCTCGGCTTGGGTCTTCACGTCGAACACGGTGACGGTGCCGCCGATCTCTGCGGTCACCCACAGCTGCGTGCCGTCGGGGCTGAACGCCGCGTCGCGGGGGCGCTGGTCCACCAGAGTGTTGGCGAAGATCGACTGCGTTTCCACATCGATCCAATGCGCCATGTTGGTGGTTTCCGAGGTCACGATCGCGATCTTGCCGTCGGGGCTGATCGCCATGCCCTCCGGCTCCACCCCCACCGGGATCTGCGAGATCACGGTGCGGGTCACGGTGTCGACCACGGTCGCGATCGCGTCGTCTTCGTTGGCGATGTACAAGTAGCGACCGTTGGGGTGCAGCGCGAACTGCTCGGGGTCCTCGCCAGAGGGCAGGTTATAAAGGATCTCGCCGCTGTCGGGGTCGATCACCTGCACCGCATCGCTGTCGGACGCGCAGACATAGAGCGTCTTGAAATCGTGCGAAAACGTAATCCCGCGCGGGCGCTCGCCGGTGGGGATGGTGCGGATCACCTCCAGCGTGTCGACCGAGATCACCGAGATGGTGTTGTCCTTTTCATTGGTCACCCAGATCTCACCCTTGCCGGCGGCAAGCGCGGGGGCGGTCATCAGCGCCGCGATCGCGGCGCCCGTCAACAGGCGGATCAGTCGTGTCATGGTGCGGTCTCCGTGAAAGGTGCGGATCAATTGAACGCGGCGCAGGCGGTCTCCGCCCGGTCGAAGCCGAGGGTGTCCATCTCATTGCTCTGGTGCAGATAGCCCTCGAGCGGCGCTTGGGCGGCCACCGCGCGGGGATGGACCAGCGGGATCGGCTGGCGCAATTGGCCGTTCCACGCCCGATAGGTCATCTTGCGGCCCTTGAAGCCGCCAAGCTCGAACTCAGGCGACAGGATATAGGCCCGCAAGGCCTTGGCGTCCGCGCTGCGGGTGCGGGTCGCGGCCTCGCCGATCGTGCGCAGGGCGGCCCAGGCGCCATAGTCTGCGGAGGTCATGTGGCGGCCCGCCAGCGCCTCGAACCGGCCTTGCAGCTGCGCCGCGCCCCATGCCTCGACCGAGGGCGACCAGGCGCGGGGCGACAGCCCCTCAGTGCCGACCACCGGGCGCGGCTCCCAGGTGTTGTAAAGGATGTAGCGCGCCCAATCGTCCAGCTCATCAGCCACCACGATCACGTCGACATCGGGGCCTTGGGTGAACAGCGGCGTCTCAGCCCCCGCCGACCGGCGCATGTCGGCGTCGAACGCCCACACCTTGTCGCTGCGGATCCGGGCGCCGAACTTGTTCGCCGCACGGCGGATCGCATCGGCATAGGCTTGGTCCCCGGGATGCACCCCGGCGATCAGCATCCAGTCGGACCAGCGCTTTTTCATCAAGAACTGCGCCAGCGCGTCAGCCAGCATCGCGCGGCTGGGGGCGGTGTGCAGCAGATTGCGGCGGCACCCCTCCATCCGCAGGGTCACATCCTGCGAGGTTGCGTTGAAGATCAGCGCGCCCGAAGCCCCCGGCAGGTCGGCCAGCGCCTGAAGTTGCGCCGCGCTTCCCTTGACCACGACCAAGGGCGATGCGGCCAGCGCGCGGGCCATGGCGGGGCCGGGGTCCTCATCCGGCGCGACGATTATCTCGGTCAGCGCGAAATCCTGCCCCATGAAACGCCCGGTTGCCTGGTTGTCCTCCAGGCCCAGCCGCGCGCCGGCCCGCCCGTCATCGTCCGGGATCGGGTCGAGGTTCGACAGCGTCGGGCGCGGCGCCTCGCGAAATTCCAGCCAGGCCACCGGCACGCGCAGCGGGTCCGCCGCCAGCGCGGCGCCCATGCCAAGCCCCCACGCAAGAAGGGCGGCGAAAATCGAGGTCGTGGCGCCCATGACGTCTGGCCTCCGGATTTGGAAGTTGGGATTCGCGCGAGCGTAGCGTTCCGCCGCCGCGCCGCGACCCCCACGAAAGTCTGCCCCCCCACGAAAGTCTGGCGCCCATCCCCCGCCGACGCGCCCAAAGTGCAATGGCGCGGCGCCGCATGCTCGGCTACCCCAGTGTCCAGACCGCGACCCCAACGCCAACGGTATAAGATGGAGCCGCCCGCATGAACCGCATCCACGCCTCTCGCCCCCGCTCGTTGATCTTGGCCGCAGCGCTGGCCGCCATCGCCGCGGGCGCCGCCTTCGCTCACGGCGATGTGACCCCGCAGCCCGTCGATACCGGCGATCTGCCCAAGCTGGGCGACGACTGGCTGGACGAAAATCCCTATCGCGCCGCCACCGCCGGGACCAAGGTCTCGGCCGAGGCGGTGGCGATCGGCTCGTCGGGCTACAACCAGAATTGCGCGCGCTGCCACGGGCTTGAGGTGATCTCGGGCGGGCTGGCGCCTGACCTGCGGTATCTTGAGGCGAACGTGGACGGCGACGAATGGTTCGTCGAGCGGTTCCAGACCGGCTACACCCAGAACGGCGTCACCAAGATGCCCGCCTTCGGCGAGCTGCTCGGCCAAGAGGCCGCGTGGGCGATCCGCACCTATATCGAGACCCGCCCCGACGACGGCGCCATGGACGATTTCGCCGAGGAGCTGAAGGGGATGCGCGACGGCTTCATCTCCCACGCCGACAAGCTGGAGGGAGGGTCAGAGCAGGCCGCGGATCTCACCTCGGAATCCACCACGCTGCGCGCGCGGCTTGAGGAAATCGCCGCCAAGATCCCAACCGCGTCCGGCGCCCCGCTGGCCGACAGCCCCGCGTCGCGCGCCGCGAACGCGCTTGACGGGTCCGCCGGAGCGTTCAAGCATGCCGCGGAAATCCTGACCGTGGGCCTTTCGGCCGCGCAGTGACAACGACCCGGCCCGCGCCCCCCGACCTCGATACAGGGCGGGGGCGGCCGCAGGCCCCGGAACGACCGAGGAGACCGCCTTTGCGCCGCCGCCAGATCCTTATCGCCGCCGCCGCCGCCGCCATGCTTTTGCCGAGCATGAGCGTCGCTGTCGGGCCGCGCCCGCAGAACACCAGCCGCGACGTCAAAGGGCAAAGCCTGGATGAGATCGTCGAGCGCGGGTACATGACCATCGGCGTCTACGACGATTTCCCACCCTATTCGTTCATGGACGGCGACACCCTCAAGGGCGTGGACGTGGAACTGGGCAAGCTGATCGCGGCCGAACTGGGCGTCGAGGCGCGGTTCGTGCGCGTCGGCGCGGATGAAACCGTGGACGCGGATCTGCGCAACAACGTCTGGCGCGGGCATATCATCAGCGGCGAAGTGGTCAACCTGATGATGCGCGTGCCCTACAACCGCGAACTGGCGATCCGCAACGAGCTGGTGGTGCTGACCGGCCAGTATGAGAACGAACAGGTCGCCATCGCCTACGACAAGGCGTATTATGGGGATGATAAACCCGCCCCCGCCTATTTCCGCTTTGACAAGGTGGGGGTGGAAAACGACAGCATCGCCGATTTCTACCTGTCGGGGATCGGCAACGGCTCGATGATCGCGAACATCGTGCGCTATCCCGACCCGGCGCGCGCCATGGACGGGTTGCGCGCAGGGGATGTGCGCGCCGTGATGGGCGCGCGCGGCCAGCTTGAATGGGGCGCGACCGACGCCATCGCGGTGCACACGCCCCCCCTGCCGGGCCTTGCGGTCGGGGAATGGACCATCGGGGTCGCGGTGCGGATGAACTGGCGCGCGCTCGGCTATGCGGTGAACGATGCGATCATCGCCGCGATAACTGACGGCCGGATGGAGAAGATCTTCGCCGACATGGGGCTGAGCTGGTCGCCGCCCGAATGGTGACTGCGCCCGCCTGACCTCGCCGACCCACGACCTCGCCGCCCTGCGCCAGACCCGGCCCGAATTGGGCCCGAACCTCGCCCGAACTTGGTCCAGACTCGCCCCGGACCAGACGGAAAGGAAATGCCATGCGCCGCTCGCTCTCCCTCATCCCGGTTCTGATCGCCGCCACGCTGGCGGGCCCGGCGCTGGCGCTGGACCCGCCGCGCCATCCGATCACGGACCCCTATGCCAGCGGCATGTGGGATTACCATCAGATCGACATTCTGGGCGATCCGGCGCAGATCGCGTTCGATCCGGCGGTGATCGTCACCGCGCCCGACTTCGCCGAAGATAGCTTCAACGTCCCCGTCGACGTCGACGCCACCGCGCTGCGCGATGTGGAGCGGATCGTGGTGCTGGTCGATTACGGCCCGATCCCCAAGATCCTGACATTCTACCCCGGCGAGGCCGAGGCCCGCCTGTCGCTGCGCTTTAAAATCGACCAATCGACCCCGATCCGCGCGGCGGTCCGCACCAAGGACGGCGCGTGGCATGTCGGAGGCACGCTGATCGACGCCGCCGGGGGGGGCTGCAACGCCCCCGCCATGGCCTATGCCGCCGACGATTGGGAACAGCATCTGGGAGAGGTGCACGGCCGCATCTGGCCCGAAACCGGCCGCGTGCGCATGATCGTCGATCACCCGATGGACACCGGGCTGGCCGACGGCATCCCCGTGTTCATCCTGCAAACCCTCGCGCTGTCGACCCCGGACGGGCGCGAATTGACGCGGATCGAGCTGTCGGAGCCAGTGAACGAAAACCCCGCCTTCACGGTCCATTTCGAACCCGGCACGATCGGAGACGCGATGCTGCTGACCGGGCGCGACAACAACGGCAACACCGTGCGCGCCACCTTGCGCGCCGCGCTGACCGAATGAGCGGCATGTCGACCGGTCCCACGCGGCGCCGCGCGCTTAGCCTTTTGGCGGCGAGCGCGGCGCTGGCCCCCGCGACCCTGCGCGCCGCCGCCACCCCGCGCCACACCTATGATTTGCGCGCGACCGAGGTCGCCCGCGGCATCCACATGGTCACCGGCGCGACCGAATACTTCACCCGCGACAACGGCGGCGCCATCGTCAACGTGATGCTGATCGAGACGCCCGAGGGGATGCTGATCGTCGACACCGGCCCATCGCGCCGCTATGGCGAGGCGCTGCGGTCCTTGGCGCAAACCCTGCACCCGCTCGGGGCCCGCGGGGCGGTCAACACCCACCACCACCCGGACCACTTCCTGGGCAATCAGGCGTTTTCGGACCTGCCGATCCGCGCGCTGGGGCTGACCGGCGAACTGGCCGCGCGCAACGGAGGCGCCTATGCAGACAACATGTATCGCCTGCTTGGGGATTGGATGCGCGGGACCGAGGCGACGCCCCCGAACCGCGCCCTGTCCGGCGGGCGCGTCGACATCATGGGCCGCAGCTTTGACGCGCTGCCGCTGGCGGGCCACACCGAGGCGGATCTGGCGCTTTTGGACGTGGAAACCGGCGTGCTGATCGCGGGGGACATCGCGTTTCTCGACCGCGCGCCGACGACGCCGAGCGCGGATCTGCCGCGCTGGCAGGCAAGCATCGACACGCTGGCGGCATTGACCCCCGCGGGCATCATCCCCGGCCACGGTCCGTTCGACACCGGGGGGGCATCCTTGCGCCAGACCTCGGCCTATATCGGCTGGCTTGGGGACATGATGGCCGACGGCGCCCGCCGCGGGCTTGATATGAATGAAATGATGCGCCTGCCGCTGCCTGACGCCTTCGCGGGCATGGGCGCGCAGCCGGACGAATACCGCCGTTCGGTCGCGCATCTGTTCCCGGACGCCGAGATGGCCGCCCTGCCCCGCGCCAACTGACACGCCCCCCATTCCGCCAGGCCTCGACACACCCGGCGCAACACTGTTCTTAGGTGGTATGGCGCGGCTTGACACCCGCCTCTACCATCGTCGACGATAACCGAAAGGACGCCCCCTTGGAACTCACCGGATCGCGCACGATCAAGGCCCCCCGCGCCGAAGTTTGGGCCGCGCTCAACAACCCTGACGTGCTGATGGCCTGCATTCCGGGCTGTCAGGAACTGGTCGGATCGCCCGAGGACGGCTTCGAGGCGACCGTGGTGCAAAAGGTCGGCCCGGTGAAGGCGACCTTCAAAGGGGCGGTTCAACTCTCGGACGTTGTCGAAGGGACCAGCTATCGCATCGCGGGCGAGGGCAAGGGCGGCGCCGCAGGATTCGCCAAGGGCGGCGCGGACGTGCGCCTCGCGGACACCGAAGACGGCGGCACCGAGCTGACCTATGACGTTCAGGCCAGCGTGGGCGGCAAGCTCGCGCAGCTTGGCAGCCGCATCATCGACGGGTTCGCCAAAAAGATGGCGGATCAGTTCTTTGACAAATTCCGCGCCGAAATCGAAGGCCCCGCCGAGGAGGGCGAGGCCGCCGACGAACCCGCGAAAAAGAAATCCTGGCTCGGCCGCATCACCGGCTGAGCCATTCGAGCCATAACCGACAAGAATGACAGGGAGACGTTCGATGCCCATCGTATCGATGCGAGTTAACGGAAAAGCGGTCGCCGGGGATGTCGAGGGCCGCACGCTGCTGTCCGCGTTCCTGCGCGAAGATCTGGGTCTGACCGGCACGCATATCGGCTGCGACACGTCGCAGTGCGGCGCCTGCACGGTGCACGTCAACGGCCAGGCCATCAAAGCCTGCACCATGTTCGCAGCCGAAGCGCAGGGCGCGGATGTCCGCACCGTCGAAGGCATGGCGGCCGCCGACGGGTCATTGGGCGTGATCCAGCAGGCGTTCCAAGACAACCACGGGCTTCAGTGCGGGTTCTGCACCCCCGGCATGGTGATGACCGCCGCGGACCTCTTGGCCAAGAACGCCAGCCCGACCGAGTTCGAGGTGCGTCACTACCTTGAGGGCAATCTCTGCCGCTGCACCGGCTACCACAACATCGTCAAATCGATCATGGCCGCCGCCGCCACCCTGCGCGGCGAAAGCATCGCCGCCGAGTGATGCCCGACGCCGCGTCCCGGATCGGGGCGCGGCGCCCACCCCCATGCCTACCGAAGGCGGCGCCGCGCGCCCCTTCGCATCCCGCGCCAGAGGCCCCGACGCCCGCGCGGATCCGCAACCAAGACTTCAGGGAGAGCATACCATGCCCAAGGATTTCGGGATCGGAGCCGCCTCGAAGCGGCGTGAGGACGTTCGGTTCCTCACCGGCAACGGCCGCTACACCGACGACATCAACCTGCGCAAACAGACCTATGTCTACTTCCTGCGCTCCAACATCGCGCACGGGACCATCAATGGCATCGACACCAGCGCCGCCGAGGCCGCGCCGGGCGTGCTGAAGGTGTTCACCTCCGCCGATTTCGCGGGCGTCGGCTCGATCCCCTGCGGCTGGCAGATCACCGACAAGAACGGCGATCCGATGAAGGAGCCGGCGCACCCGATCCTCGCCACCGGCAAGGTCCGCCATGTCGGCGATCCGATCTGCGCCGTGGTCGCGGAATCGCTGTCCGAGGCGCGTGACGCAGCCGAGCTGATCGTGCTCGACATCACCGAGCTTCCAGCCGTCGTCGACATGAAGCGCGCCCTCGCCGACGGCAGCGCCATCGTCCACGACGAATGCGGCACCAACCTCTGCTACGACTGGGGTTTTGTGGCGGAGAACGAGCAGGCCGTGGCCGACGCCATCGCCGGCGCGCACCACGTCACCACGCTGGAACTGATCAACAACCGCCTCGTCGCCAACCCGATGGAGCCGCGCGTCGCGATCGGCGAGTATGACCGGTCCTCGGGCGAGCACACCCTTTATACCACCTCGCAGAATCCCCACGTGATCCGCCTGCTGATGGGCGCCTTCGTGCTGGGCATCCCTGAGAACAAGCTGCGCGTCGTGGCCCCGGATGTCGGCGGCGGCTTCGGCACCAAGATTTTCCACTACGCGGAAGAGGCGTTCTGCACCTCGGCCGCCAAGACCATCGGCCGCCCGGTGAAATGGTGCGCCGACCGGTCCGAGGCGTTCATGTCCGACGCCCACGGCCGCGACCACGTCACCAAGATCGAACTGGCGCTGGATGCGGACGGCAAGTTCCTTGCGGTTCGCACCGACACGCTGGCCAACATGGGCGCGTATCTCAGCACCTTCGCGCCATCGGTCCCGACCTGGCTGCACGGCACGCTGATGGCGGGCACCTACACCACGCCGCTGGTCTATGTGAACGTCCGCGCGGTGTTCACCAACACCGTGCCGGTCGACGCCTATCGCGGCGCGGGCCGTCCCGAAGCGACCTATCAGCTGGAGCGTGTCGTCGATCAGGCTGCGCGCGAAATGGGGATCGACCCGGTCGAATTGCGTCGCCGCAACTTCATCCAACCCGATCAGTATCCGTACCAGACCCCCGTGGCCGTCGCCTATGACACCGGCAACTATGACGCGACCATGGACCGGCTGATGGAGATGTGCGACCGCGCCGGGTTCGAAGCCCGCCGCGCGGAAAGCGCCGCCAACGGCAAGCTGCGCGGCCTCGGCATCGCCAGCTACATCGAGGCGTGCGGCATCGCGCCGTCAAAACTGGTCGGCCAGCTCGGCGCCCGCGCCGGTCTCTACGAATCCGCCACCGTGCGGGTGAACCCGACCGGCTCGATCTCGGTCTACACCGGGTCTCACAGCCACGGTCAGGGCCATGAGACGACCTTCCCGCAGGTGGTCGCCTCGATGCTGGGGATTCCTGAGGAGCAGATCGACATCGTCCACGGCGACACGTCGAAGATCCCGATGGGCATGGGCACCTATGGCTCGCGCTCGCTCGCGGTCGGCGGGTCGGCCATGGTGCGCGCCACCGAAAAGATCATCGCCAAGGCGAAAAAGATCGCGGCGCACATCATGGAGGCGGCCGAGACCGACATCGAGTTCGCCGACGGCCAGTTCTCAGTCGCGGGCACGGACAAATCGATGGCGTTCGGGGAAATCGCGCTGGCGGCCTATGTGCCCCACAACTATCCGCTTGAGGAGTTGGAGCCGGGGCTGGAGGAGACGGCGTTCTACGATCCGTCCAACTTCACCTACCCCGCGGGCGCCTATGGCTGCGAGGTCGAGGTTGACGCGGAAACCGGCAAGGTCGAGGTTCTCGGCTTCTGGGCCGCGGATGATTTCGGCAACGTCGTCAACCCGATGATCGTCGAAGGCCAGGTTCAGGGCGGCGTCGCCCAAGGCATCGGGCAGGCGATGCTCGAAGCCTGCCGCTATGACGACAACGGCCAGCTGGTGTCGGCGTCGTTCATGGACTATGCGATGCCGCGCGCTGACGACCTGCCGAACGTGACGGTGGACCACTCGTGCCAGACGCCGTGCACCCACAATCCGCTCGGGGTCAAGGGCTGCGGCGAGGCGGGCGCGATCGGGTCTCCGCCCGCTTTGGTGAACGCAGTGCTTGACGCGCTCAACGGCGGTGGGATCAATGTCCCGCATATCGACATGCCGCTCAGCCCCTCGCGGGTCTGGGAAGCGATCCGCAAAGCCGGCTGAGCGAGCCGCGGGGCGGGCGACGCGCCTGCCCCGCGCCCTCGGCGCATGAACCCAAGTGGGGAGAGACCTATGTATAACTTCGAATTCGTGAAACCGGCTTCGGTGGCGGATGCGGTCGCGGCGCTGAAGGATGAGGACGCTTCGGCCCTGTCCGGCGGCCAGACCCTGATCCCGACGCTCAAACAGCGCCTCGCCCAGCCGTCCAAGCTGGTGTCGCTGTCGGGCATGGCCGAACTGGTCGGCGTGGATGTCGGCGCGTCCGCCATCGCCGTCAAGGGCGCGACCACCCACGGCGCCGTCGCCGCGGCGACCGCGTCCGCGTTCCCGGCGCTGGCCGACATGGCCAGCCACATCGGCGATCCGGCGGTGCGTGCGCGCGGGACGGTTGGCGGCTCGCTCGCCAACAACGACCCGTCGGCGTGCTATCCGTCCGCCGTGCTGGCGACCGGCGCCACCGTGACCACCAACGCCCGCGACATCGCCGCCGACGACTATTTCCAGGGCATGTTCACCACCGCGCTGGAAGAGGGTGAGATCATCACCGCCGTGTCCTTCCCGATCCCGGAAAAGGCCGCCTACGTCAAATTCGTGCAGCCGGCGTCCCGCTTTGCGCTGGTCGGCGTGTTCGTGGCGAAATACAGCGACGGCGTGCGGGTGGCGATCACCGGCGCGTCCGAAAGCGGCGTGTTCCGCTGGGAGGAGGCCGAGGCCGCCCTTTCGGCCAACTTCGCCCCCGAGGCACTGGAAGGCCTGACCCTGCCGGGTGACGACATGATCTCGGACCTGCACGGGTCGGGCGAGTATCGCGCGCATCTGTGCGGCGTGATCACCAAGCGCGCGGTCGTCAAGGCGGGCTGATCCCGCGACGATGTGAATGACAGGCCTCGCGGGCGACCACGGGGCCTTTTGCGTGGCGGGATTGACGCCGCCATGGAACCACAGCTAGGAACGACGCGGCGGGCCCGTAGCTCAACGGTCAGAGCAGACCGCTCATAACGGTTTGGTTGCAGGTTCGAATCCTGCCGGGCCTACCACCCCGCCCGCCGCGCGCTCAGTCGTAGACGCGGCCGAGAAAGTCGAGCATCTCGGACGCCATCTGCGGGCCGAACTCCTCTAGCGCGAAATGCCCGGTGTCGAGGATGTGGACCTCCAGATCGGTTAGATCGGCTTTGTAGGGATGCGCGCCCTGTTCGGGAAAGATCGGGTCGTTCTTGCCCCACATCAACAGCGTCGGCGGCTGGTGAGCGCGAAATAGCGCCTGCCACTTGGCGTATTCACCAACATTCGTGCCGTAGTCGAGGAACAGCTCCAACTGCACCTCTTGGGCGCCGGGGCGGTCCAGCAGATACTGCACGTTCCAATAGTTGTCAGGGCTGATCGCCTCGGGGTCTTGCACCCCGGCGGTGAACTGCCACTTGGTGGCGTCGAGGGTGAAGAAACCGCGCAGCGCATCGCCGTTCGCCGCCGAAGGATCGGCCCAATATGCCTTGATCGGGTCCCAGAACTCCCGCAACCCTTCCTCATACGCGTTGCCGTTCTGGATGACGAAACCGGCGACCCGCTTTGGGTTCTCAGCGAACATGCGGAACCCGACCGGGGCGCCATAGTCCATGAGATAGGCGACATAGGCGCCGACCTGCTTTTGATCGAGCAGGTCGGTCATCATTTCCGCGATATGGGCGAACGAATACTCGAACGTGGCCGCGGATGGCATCGCAGACGCGCCAAAGCCGGGATAGTCCGGCGCGATCACGTGATAGTCCCGCGCCAGCGCCGGGATCAGGTTGCGAAACATGTGCGACGACGTCGGAAAGCCGTGCAGCAGCAGCACGGTCGGGCGCGCCGGATCGCCCGCTTCGCGGTAGGCGATCGCCACGCCATCGATCATCGCGGACCGAAAGGCGACCTGGCCGGGCGCGGACCGATCGGGCGCGGCCGGATCGGCGGCGATGGCGATGCCGGGCAGCCCGAGGGCCAGCGAGAGCGCGAGTGTGCGGCTGAGAGAAACGGTCATGGGTCAGACTCCGTCGAGGGGTGTGGGGGAAATGGTCGCGCCGCGGACCAGCTCGGTCAGCGCCGCGTTTTCGGTCGTAAGCGCGTCAATCCGCGCGCGCAGCTGCGCCAGATGCGGCTCCAACTCCGACAGCGTGAGGCGTTGCGGGATATGCGCGGGGCAGTTCCAGTCGATCGCCTCGACGGTGATGACGATGGCGCGCTCCGGGCGGCCCGGATCACCAGGATTGTGCAGCGCGGCCAGGATGTCGGCGGCCTCGGCGCCTTCGACCGCCCTCGCGCGGCCCCAGATCTTCAACCGCCGGCGGTTGGGATAATCCATCAGGATCAATGATATCCGCCCGTCGCCCGACAGGTTGCCAAGGCTCAGATATTGGCGGTTCCCGCGATAGTCGGCATAGGCGACGGTCTGCGGGTCGATCACGCGCAAAAAGCCGGGTCGCCCGCCGCGGAACTGGACATAGGGCCAGCCGGTCTCGGACACCGTCGCCTGATAGAACCCGTCGCGGGCGTGGAGGAACGCCGCCTCGTCAGGCCCGAGCGACCGGCCCCCATCGGCGTTGGCGGCCAGAAGCGTCTCATAAGTGCGAGCCGACCCGAGGCGGGCTTGCTCAGCCCTGACACGGGGGGTGAAGGCGATCTGCGCGAAGGCGCGGGGCATGGCGGGATTCCCTTTCTAGAGAGACAGGTCGGACAGGCCGGGGTGATCGTCGGGGCGACGCCCGAGCGGCCAGTGGAACAGGCGGGCCGAAGCCTCGATCGCCATGTCGTTGATGCTGGCGATGCGGCGGCGCATCCGGCCATCGGGCGCGAACTCCCAATTCTCATTGCCATAGGCCCGGAACCAGTCCCCGCGCGCATCGCGCCACTCATAGGCGAAGCGCACGGCGATGCGGTTATCCCCCCAGGCCCATGGCTCTTTGATCAGGCGATAATCGAGCTCACACCGCCATTTGCGGGTCAGGAACGCGGCGATCTCAGCATGGCCGGACAGAAACTCCGCCCGGTTGCGCCACTGGCTGTCGGGCGTGTAGGCGGGCGTCACCAGCGTCGGGTCGCGGCTGTTCCAGGCGTCTTCGGCGGCGCGGACCTTCCGGGCGGCGGTCGCTTGGGTGAAGGGTGGCAGCGGGGGGCGGGTCATGGGCGTGGTCCTGATCGATAGGGGGCGAGGCGATCAGCGCGCGGTGGCGCGGATCTCGGCCACGACGGTCTCGGTGTCGGCGACATGGCGGGCGATCATGCGAAGAGAGGTCGGCGCGGCGGCATCGCCATCCAGCCCCAGCGGCTGCGCGGCGGCGGTGACGTCGGTCGGCAGCGCAGGCGTGCGGCTGAACATGGCGATCGTTTCCAGCGCGCCTTCGACGGTCCGCGCGACGCCCTCGGGGCTGAGGCAATCATTCTGCGGGTCGGTCACCGCCAGCGCGGTCTGACCGGTGACGATCTGGCCGGTGACGATCTGAAAGCCCGGATCGGGCAGGCCGTGATCGGTGGCCGACGCGATCGTGGCGCCAAGGCTGATCGCGCCAAGCGCGGCGGCGCAGACGGGGCGAGCCAGCGAGCCGAGGGCGTGGGCGCGGCGCGGCGGGAACATGAGCGGTCTCCTTTCAAGGGGGCGGATGATG
>JBLIKI010000024.1:0-21680 GCA_047636235.1 Paracoccaceae bacterium
CAGCGCCCCGATCAGAAAGGCGAGGTTGGTCGCCGCGTTCACCGGTTCGGCCCAGAACTGGGGGCCGAGCCGTTCGCAATACGCATCGATGGCTTGCATCGGGTCCATGGGGAACGCTCCTGCATAACGGGCGGGGCCGGGGGCGGGCCCGCCGGCGGTTGATCGCGCCGCGTCTCGACCGCCGCGCTCCGATTTCCATGGTAGCGCCCGCGCCGTCAGGTGCAATGATGGCGGAGCGGGTCGCGCCCCCCCCCGACCCGCGCGCCCTGCGTTGACATGAGGCCGGCGCCGCGCCGTGCGCCGCAGACAAAGGACGACGACATGAACATCACTTGGCTGGGCCATTCGGGCTTTCGCATCGAGATCGGCGATCAGATCCTGCTGGTCGATCCATGGCTTCGCGGCAACCCGAGCTTTGACGAATCGCGCTTTGACGAGGCCGTCGCCGGCTGCACCCATGTGCTGGTCAGCCACGGCCATTTCGATCATATCAAGGACGGGCCTGAGATCGCCCGGGCCACCGGCGCCAAGATCGTGTGCATCTATGACCTGACCTCGTTCTATGAGAACGAAGAGGGGGTTGAGGCGATCGGCTTCAACAAAGGCGGCACGGTGCATCTTGGGGATGTGAACGTGACCATGGTGAACGCGGTGCATTCGTCCACCGCGCCGGGCTTCGGCTATGCCGGCACCGAATCGGGCTATATGATTGAGCACGCGGGTCGCACGATCTACTTCTCAGGCGACACCGACGTGATGGCGGACATGGGCGTGTTCGAGGCGCTGCACACCCCCGAAATCGGCATCCTGTGCGCGGGCGGCCATTTCACCATGGACATGAAGCGGGCGGCCTTCGCGGCCAAGACCTTCTTCAACTTCAAGACCGTGATCCCGTGCCACTACAAGACCTTCCCGATTCTGGAGCAATCCGCCGAAGTGATGAAGGCGGCCCTGCCGGGCGTCAACGTGCTGGAGCTTGAGGTGATGACGCCCGCCGCGCTGTGACGCGGGCGGGCATGCCCCGCTCTCTCCTCCCCAGAGAGAGCGGGGCGACCGGACCTGCGCTGCGGCGCCGGGCCCGGTCTGCGGCAGACCCCACGACACGCACCGTGCCTGACCCGGCGTGACAGCGCTGTGACGCCGGGCGGGGCGGGATCGTCATCGCCGCGCGGCGAAAAATTCGCGCAGCAGGGCGGCGGCGGCGTCCGCGCCGACGCCGCCGATCACCTCTGGGCGGTGGTGGCTTTGGGGGTGGTCGAAGATGCGGGGGCCTTGCTCTATCCCGCCGGACTTGGGGTCGCTGGCGCCATAGATCACCCGTGCGATCCGAGCGGCGGCGATGGCGGCGGCGCAGATCGGGCACGGCTCCAACGTCACCCACAGCTCGAGGCCCGGCAGGCGCTCTGACCCGCGGGCGGCGCAGGCGGCGCGGATCGCCAGGATCTCGGCATGGGCGGTGGGGTCGTGCAACTGCCGCGTGCGGTTGCCCGCGCTCGCCAGCACGGCGCCGGTGGCCGGATCCGCGATCACCGCGCCCACGGGGGTCTCGCCGCGCGCGGCGGCGGCGCGGGCTTCCTCCATCGCAAGGGCCATGTGGGTTCGGAACGGGCTGATCATGGCTCTGTGCATAGCGCGGCGCGGGGGCGGGCGCAAAGGGCGCCTCGAGCGCATCCCCTTCCCCCGGCGCGCCTCGCGCGCATCCCCTTTCCCCCGCGCGCGCCTCGGCGTATTCCCATGCGGATGAGCAAAGATGATTCGAAAACCCCCGCCGCGTCCCCTGAGGGCGAGCGCATCGCCCGCCGCCTCGCCCGCGCCGGGGTAGCCTCGCGCCGCGAGGCCGAGCGCATGATCGAGGACGGGCGCGTTCGCGTGAACGGCAAGGTCATCGGCAGCCCGGCGCTGAACGTGACCTTGCGCGATGATGTCGAGGTGGACGGCATCCCGCTCGCCCCCCCCGACCGCCCGCGGCTGTGGCGCTATAACAAGCCCGCGGGGTTGGTGACGACCGAGTGGGACGAGGAAGGCCGCGACACCGTGTTCGACAACCTGCCCGGCGATCTGCCGCGGGTGATGTCGGTCGGGCGGCTGGATCTGACCTCCGAGGGGCTATTGCTCCTGACCAATGACGGCGCGCTGAAGCGGCGGCTGGAATTGCCGTCGACCGGCTGGCTGCGCAAATATCGCGTGCGTGTGCATGGCCGCCCGACCGAGGCGGAATTGTCGCCGCTCTCCGAAGGCATGGTGGTGGACGGCGAGCGGTTCCAGCCGATGACCTTCAGCTTCGACCGCCAGCAGGGCGCCAACGCGTGGCTGACCGTGGCGCTGCGCGAGGGCCGCAACCGCGAGGTGCGCCGCGCGCTTGGCGCGCTGGGGTTCGAGGTCGGGCGCCTGATCCGGGTCAGCTACGGCCCGTTCCAGCTCAATGATCTGGCGCCGGGCGCGGTGGAGGAGATCCGCGCCAAGGTGCTGCGCGATCAGCTGCAACTCGATGTGTGGGAAGACGAAGAGGGGCCGTCGGTGGCCCGCGGCGCCCGTGCGGCGGCAGGCGATGCGGGCGCCAGCCTGCGGCGCGGCCCTGGTGGCGGTGGCGGCGTGGCGGGCGGCGGCGGCAAGCCGGGCGGGCAGGGCGCGCGGCCCGGCGGCAAGACCATGGCGAAGACGATCGGTGGCGCGGGCGCCGGACCGGGCGGCAAATCTGCCCCCCGCGTTCCGGGCGAGAACCCGATGCGGCGTATGGGCAAGGCGGCCCCCGGCACCGCGGGCCGCGGCGAAAGCGTATCGGGCAAGCAGACTTGGGGCGGGCGCGGCGCGGGCGGCGCGGGTCGCCCCGCCGGGTCCGATGGCGTCGGGCGTCCGGGCGGGACCCCGGCGCGGTCCAGCGGCGGTCTGCCGCAACGATCCAGCGGCGGCGCCAGCAGCGGCCCCGGCTGGGCCGGGGATCGCAGCGGCGGCGGCGGCAAAGGTCCCGGCGCCGGGCGCGGACCGGGGCGCAGCGGCCCTGCGGGCGGTGGCGGGCGCGGCCCGGGCGGTTCCTCTGGCAGCGCCCCCTCAGGCGCGCCCCGCGGCGGTCCCAAAGGCCCGCGGCGCGGCTGACCGCGACGCGCCCCTCAGCCCATCGCCGAGGGGTGCAGCCGCGGCGCCCAGCCCGCGTGCAGCGACCATAGCGAGCCTTGGGGCGTCAGCACCGTGACCATCGCCCCCGGCAGCGGCGCGACCGGACCATATCCGGCGCGCCCCCACGCCCGCGCCCCGACCGCGACTCGCAACCAAGCGCCCCCAGCGTGCACGAACATCGCGCCCGGCGGCAGATCCGCCGCCAGCGCCATCGGCCTCGGCCCCAGCCGGTCGGCGTGAAGGGCGGCGTCCATCACCGGCGCCCGCGGCGGCGCGTCCAGCCCCGCGCCCTGCGCCCAGGCGGCGGCATAGGCCTGCGCATCGGCCCGTCTGCATTCAAAGCAGGGGCGGTGCCCGGCGGCCAAGGCCACCGCGTCGTCGGTGAAAAACAGCTCGGTATAGCCCGGCCCCATCACCGTGCGCCGCCGGTCCTTGAACGCCAGCACGCACGCGATCCATTGCTTTGACGCCCAGCGGCGGCGGGTCAGGGCGCGGTCATCGTCATGGATCCGCCCGCCGCGGTTGCCCATCAACGTGCCGCGCTCAGGGACCGCTTCGATCTCGCCCCAAGGCGTGACGCGGTTCTGGCGCGGGCCGCCCGGCGCGGCGCCGTCGGGGCGGGGGGGCGAATGGCTCGACATGGCTGCTCCGTCATGGTGATCTGTCATGGAAACGTCGCCTCAGCCTGCCCGATCGTCGCCGCGTCGCCAACCGCGGCGCAGACCCAACCCCGAGTCTGGCGGAGCCGCGATGCCCCTGATCATCACCGACAGCCCCTCGCCCAATCACGGCCCGCGCCGCGGCGACGTGCAGCCGAGCCTGATCATCCTGCACCACACCGCGATGGCCAGCCTTGAGGCGGCGCGGCTGCGCCTGTCGGACCCGCGGGCGCAGGTGTCGTCGCACTATCTGATCGGGCGCGACGGCGCGGTGCTGCGGCTGGCGCCGGAGGCGCGGCGCGCCTGGCATGCCGGGATCGGCGCGTGGGGAGGGGTGCTCGACATCAATTCAGCCTCGATCGGGATTGAGCTGGACCACCCCGGCCCGCTTTACGGCCCCGACCAGCCGCCCTTCGCCGCCCCGATGATGGAGGCGCTGACGATCCTTTTGGAAAGCATCCGCCGCCGCTGGGGCATTCCGCCCGAACGGGTGCTTGGCCATTCGGACGTGTCGCCGGGGCGCAAATCCGATCCCGGCCCGATGTTCGATTGGCCCGCTTTGGCGCGCGCGGGGCACGCGGTGTGCTCTGAAGTGACGGTGCCGGGGCTGGACGGTCCGGGCGTGCCGTTGGCGCCGGACGCGCCGGGCGCGGAGGCGGCGCGGGACCGATCCTTGCGAGGGCTGCTGACGCTCGGCTATCGCGGGTCGGCGGGGATGGATCTGGTCGCGGCCGAGGACGCGGCGCTGGAGGCGGCGCGCCTGAGGCTCGACCCCCTTGCGCCCGCGACGCCGCCCGGGGGCGCGCCGGCGCCGCGGCTGCGCGCGCGGATCGCCGATCTGGCCGCGCGCTATCCCCACGCCCCCGCCGCCGCCCGGCGGGCCGAGGCGCTGGGCTGAGCGCGCGACCCGCGCCGGACCTAACCCGCGCCGGACCCAACCCGCGCTGGACCCGGCGCGCGCCAGCGGCTATGACCCGACCCGTGCGGACGGCTGGACGGTCGCGGCGCCCGCAAGGGGGCTGAGGAAAGTCCGGGCACCACGCAGACACGGCGCCGGGTAACGCCCGGCCGGGGGAGGGGCGCAAGCCCTGAGCCCGAGGGATTAGCGCCACAGAAAACAAACCGCCGTCCTTCGGGGCGGCAAGGGTGAAACGGTGGGGTAAGAGCCCACCGCGCCCCCGGTGACGGGGGCGGCATGGCAAGCCCCGCCAGGTGCAAGGTCAAAATAGGAGGGGCGTCGCGCAAGCGGCCCCGGGTGTCTGCGCCCGGCCCTCCGTGGTGGACCGCGAGAACTCTCGGGCGACCGGGGGTCCAGATGAATGGCCGTCCATGGGTCTTCGGACCCGGGACAGAACCCGGCTTACAGGCCGTTCGCACATCTTGGTTTCCCGCCGGTTCCGGCGTTATTCCGGGCGCCATTCTGGGACGGCGCCCCACCAAGGCGCCGCCGACCGCGGCGGCGACGCCCCGTCGGGCGGGCTTGCGGGCCGCCACGTGGGCGAGTCTGGCGCGATTTTGCAACCTGAGGGCGAATCGTCCAGGCCCGCCTCAACCGATTCCCCCGATTTTCGCGCCTTGGCTCCCCCAAAGCTGGATCATCCAACAAAGATTCGCCAGTTTCCGACTGGGTGAACAGAAAATTTGGGATGGCCCTCCACCACCTGTCAGCCGGTACGTTGCGTATATCTAGGGGTGTGATGCCATTTTTCCCCTATATCTAGCTAAATAAATGGGGCCTGTCGCAAATTGGCTAATTTTTGCTTGGATCTGGCCCCAAAGCCGCTAGCGAATCCATTTGTGGCCCACGTTTTCCCATGCTAAAAAATAGATACAGGCAGTGACCCAGAACACAGCTGAAAACAGCGGTCGGGTTTCATACTGGCAAGGTCGAGCAGGACTGAGCCGACTACCCCGGAAGAGGCGCCGGGTTCGGAAACAGACGCGCACCAGACGCAGGAACTTCCGAGGGACGCGAGCGGGCTGCGCCAGAGATCGGCGCGGCCCGTTTTGCTTTTTCGGGCCGTCGGAGTGGTGACGGGCAACCAAAAGGCGACGCGTCCGATGGGGCAGCGCTTCACGTCAAACTCGGTCCACAAGGTGGACTCCAAAGGACGGGTTTCCGTTCCCGCGGGGTTTCGCCGTGTGCTCGAGCAGGCGAGCGAGCCCGGCGTCGTTCTCATCTCAGATTTTCGCGGGCGCGGCCACATCGAAGGCTACACCCAAGACGAAATGGCGATCATCTACGCCGATATTGAGGCAATGGATCGCTATTCGGAAGAACGCGAGGACCTCGAGATGGAGATTACCTCGCAGACCGTTCATCTGCCGCTCGATGAAAACGGCCGCATTCTACTGACCAAAGCGGTTCTCGCGGAAAACGGCATCACCGACACGGCGGTTTTCCTCGGCATGGGCACGCATTTTCAGATCTGGTCGCCCAAGCGGCTGGAGGAGATGAAGGAAGCCCGGCGTGAGCGCCGCACCGGCGCCGCCTTCGCCAAGCTGCCCGGCACGCCCCGGACCGAGGGCGCCGCATGACCGACGCCCTTCGCGCCGCGGCCGAGGCCGCCACCGCCGCCGGCCACGCCCCGGTGATGCCGGGCGAGGCCGTGGGCGCCTTGCTCGACGGGGCGCCCGATGCGCTGATGGCGGGTGTCTGGCTGGATGGCACCATGGGCGCGGGCGGTTATTCGCGCGCGATTTTAGCGCGCGTGGCCCCCCATGGCGGGAGGCTGATCGCGCTCGATCGCGACGCGACCGCCCATGCGTCGGCGGCGTCCTGGGCCCCGGCCTGGGGCGAGGCGCTGACGCTGGTGGACGGGGCGTTCAGCGCGCTCGACGTGCATGCCGGCGGGCTGTTGTCGGGGGTGGTGCTCGACATCGGGGTCAGCTCGATGCAGATCGATCAGGACCTGCGCGGGTTCTCTTTCATGCGCGACGGGCCGCTCGACATGCGGATGGCCGACCATGGCCCCACCGCCGCCGACCTGATCGCGACGGCGACCGAGGAAGAGCTGGCCGCGATCCTGTTCCATTATGGCGAGGAACGCGCGTCGCGCCGCATCGCCCGCGCGATTTGCGAGGAACGCGCCATCGCGCCGATCGCCACCACCTCGCATCTGGCGCGGATCGTGGCGTCGAAGCTGCCGCGCCCCAAGCCGGGCCAGATCAACCCCGCGACCCGCAGCTTTCAGGCGATCCGCATCGCGGTGAACGATGAGCTCGGCGAATTGGTGCGCGGTCTGTGCGCCGCGGAACGCGCGCTGGTCCCCGGCGGTCGGCTGGCGGTGGTGACCTTCCACAGCCTTGAGGACCGGATCGTGAAGCGGTTCATCCAGATGCGGTCCGACGACGCCCCTGCCGGGTCGCGCCACGGGCCTGAAGAAAACACCGCCCCTCCCGCCTTCACCCGCCTGATCCGCAAGGCGGTGCAGGCGTCCGAGGAAGAGATCGCGGTCAATCCCCGCTCCCGCTCCGCCCGGCTGCGCGCCGCCTTGCGGTCGGACGCGCCCGCCGACACCCGCGATCCGATGGCGCGCGACGTGCTGCGCGCGGTCGGCGCCCCGGACATTCCCGCGCTTCAGGCGCCGCTGCTGAGGATCCGCGAATGAGAGGTCTGCTCTACGTTCTCGCGCTCTGTCTCGTGGCGGTGGTGGCGGTGTGGGCGTATCGGGTGAACTATCGCACGCTCGCGGCCCTCGACCGGGTCGAGGGGCTGCGCGCCGAGATCGCGGCGGAGCATGAGGCGATCGGGATCCTCTCGGTCGAATGGGCCTATCTGAACGCGCCCGCGCGGCTGTCGCGGCTGGCGGAGCGGCATTTGCCGGAACTGGGGCTGGTTCCGCTCAGCCCCGATCATTTCGCCGAGGTGGCGATGGTGGCCTATCCCGCGCCGCCGCCGCTGGTGGCCAACGCCGCTCCGATCGAACAGGCCGACTTGCGCGCAGAAGCCGCCGCGGCGCTGGAGGCCGCGCTGGCCGCCGCCCTGGCGGTGCAGGCCGCCGCCCAAGCCGAACTGCCCGAGGACCCGGCCCGGTTCGCCGAAACCGCCGAGGTCGGCGCCATCGACGACGTCGCCATCCAAGATGGCGACGTCGATGCCGCGGCGCCCGGCGAGGTGTCCTTTGCCTCCGCCTCCGCCGTGATGCGCCTGCCTGCGCCCCGGCCCAGCCAGGGTGGGGGCGCGCGATGACCCCGTGCGACAACGAACGCCCTTGGCGCCTGCTGAGCGCCGATGCCGCGCCGGAGCCGGACGCCGCCGTGGCCGCCGCGCCGACTGAGGTCAAGGCGCCGTCGATCGCGCCGTCTTCTGGCCTGCGCCTGACGCTGCCCGCCGACATTGCCCCCGTCGTGCCTGAGGCCGCGGCGACGCCCGCCCCGCAGGCCGACGCCGATCCTGCGCCCGAGGCTGATCCCGCGCCCGCGCCCGATCCCGCCTTCGACGCCCGCGCGCTGTCCCATGACGCCGCCGATCCGCTGCCCGATGACGCGCCGCTGGCCGGGGATTTCGCCCCTGTCGCTGCGCTTTCGGGCGGGGCGGGCGCGCGGCTGACCGAGGTGATCGACCAGCGCGCCCGCGGTCTCGACCCCAACGCCGAGGCCGCGCGCCGCCGCGGCGCCGCCTCCGCCCGGCGCGAGATGGACCTGCGCCAGCGCGCCCGCTGGCGGCTGGGGCTGCTGTGCTTTGCGTTCGTGCTCGCCTATGGCGCGGTGGCGGGCAAGATGGCGGGGCTGGCGGGGTCCGATCCGCGCGAACCGCGGGGCTGGGCGTCGTCGGCCGGGCCGGTGGAGGCTGTGCGCGGCCAGATCGTCGATCGCAACGGGCGCCTGCTGGCGGCCAACCTGCCGGTGCATTCCCTTTACGCCAGGCCTGAGGAGATGGTCGATCCCGCCGCCGCCGCCGCCGGGCTGGCGAAAATCTTCCCCGACGAGGACGCCAAGATCCTGCTGCGCCGCTTCAGCGACGGGCGCAAGTTCTTGTGGGTCCGGCGCACCATCACCCCGTCCGAGCGGATCGCGGTCCACAATCTGGGCGAGCCGGGGCTGCGCTTCGGCCCGCGCGATTTGCGGATCTATCCCAAGGGGCGGCTGGCGGCGCATATCCTCGGCGGCGCGGCCTATGGCGAGGAAGGCGAGCTTGCCGCCGAAATCGTCGGCGTCGCGGGGATGGAGCATTGGGCCGACGCCCGCCTGCGCGACCCCGCGCTGGCGACGGAACCGTTGCGCCTGTCGATCGACGAGCGCGTCCAGCAGGCCTTCGCCGAGGTGCTGGACGGGGCCATGACCGCCTATCACGCCAAGGGCGTCGCAGGCGTGCTGCTCGATGCCAACAATGGCGAAATCATCTCGATGGTCTCGCTGCCGGATTTCGACCCCAACGACCGCAACGCCTTCTTCCGGCAGGGCAGGGCCGAAGACAGCCCGCTGTTCAACCGCGCCGCGCAGGGGCTCTATGAGCTCGGTTCCACCTACAAGATTTTCACCGCCGCGATGGTGATGGACGCTGGGATAGCGACGCCCGAGACGATGATGGACACCCGTGGCCCGCTGGTGTCGGGGCGGTTCCGCATCGGCGACGCGCACCACATGCCGCCGGAGATGAGCTTGCATGACGTGATGGTGCAAAGCTCCAACGTTGGCACCGCGCGGTTCGCGCTGATCGCGGGCGCGCGCCGCCAGCAAGACTTTTTGCGCAAGATCGGGCTGATGGACGCCTCGCCGGTCGAATTGCCCGAGGCGGCGGGCGCCACCCCCCTGATCCCCGATCGCTGGCAGGATCTGGCGACCATGACGGTCAGCTTCGGCCACGGCATTTCGGGCAGCCCGCTGCATCTGGCGGCGGCCTATGCGGCGATGGTCAACGGCGGCTTCAAGGTTGAGCCGACGCTGCTGTCCGGGGCGGCGCGGCCGGGCGAAAGCGCGCGAGTGATCTCGGCGCTCACGTCCCAGCGGCTGCGGGCGATGATGCGCGGGGTGGTCACCGACGGCACCGGGCGCAACGCCGAGGCGGTGGGATATTTTCTGGGCGGCAAGACCGGATCGGCCGAAAAGCCGCGCCGCGATGGCAAGGGCTATGACCGCACCAAGATTGTGGCGACATTCGCCGGGGCCTTCCCGATCCACGACCCGAAATACGTAATCGTGGTGACCTTGGACGAGGCTGAGGACCGATCCGGCGCCGGGCGGCCCCGCCGCACCGCCGGGTGGACCGCCGCCCCGACCACCCGCGCCGCGATCAACCGCCTTGCGCCGCTGCTCGGCATGCGCCCGGCGCCGCAAATGGCCCAGACCGGTCCGACCGCCAAGCGGGTGGCGGGCATCCCGGCGGCGCGATAAGCCGGGGCCCGGGCGGCGCACCTCGTCGCCGACACGCCCCCCCCCTCCCGATACGCCCTTGGGGCAAGGCAAGGAGCCGCGATCATGGCTGAACCGCATGTCCCCGCCGACCACGCCGCGCCGCGCCGCACCCTTGGCGGCTTGGGCTTTGACGCTGGCGCCCTGCGCGGCGCCGCGCGCGCCGACACCCCCGTCGCCGCCCTGTCGGTTGACAGCCGCGACGTCGCCCCCGGCACGGTGTTCTTCGCCCTGAAGGGGGTGAAGGCCGACGGCGCCGAATTCGCCCCCTTCGCGCTGCGCCAGGACGCCTGCGCGGTGGTGATCTCAGCCGAGGGCGCGGACACCCTGCGCGCCCTTTGGGACCGCGAGCCGACCTTCGAGGACCTGCCGCTGGCAATCGTCCCTGACCCGCGCCGCGCGCTGGCCGAGGCCGCGGCAGCGTTTTATGGCGCGCAGCCGGGGACCATGGTGGCGGTGACCGGCACCAACGGCAAAACCTCGGTCGCCAACTTTTTGCGGCAGATCTGGGCGCATCTAGGCCGCCGAGCGGTCAATTTTGGCACCACCGGGGTCGAAGGCGCGATCAACGCCCCCCTGTCGCACACCACGCCGGAGCCGATCACGCTGCACGCCCTGCTGGCCGATCTGGCGGCGCAGGGCGTGACTCATGGGGCGATGGAGGCGTCGTCCCACGGCCTCGCGCAATCGCGGCTCGACGGCGTGCGCCTGATGGCGGGAGCGCTGAGCAACATCACCCGCGACCACATGGACTATCACCCGACGCATGAGGATTATGTGGCGGCCAAGCTCGGTCTGTTCGGACGCGTGCTGCCGGCGGGCGCCGCGGCGGTTCTCAATGTCGACGACCCGGCATGGGCGCAGGCGCGCGATCTGTGCCGGGCCCGCGGGCTGCGGGTGATCGGCGTCGGGGTGGGCGCGGATGCCGCGCTGCGCCTGACCGGGGCTGACTATCACGAGCAGGGCCAGACCATTCGGTTCGAATGGGACGGGGCGTCCCGCTCCGCCGAATTGCCGCTGATGGGGGGCTTTCAGGGCATGAACGCCCTGACCGCCGCCGCGCTGGCGATCGGCTGCGGAGAGGCGCCGGACGACGTGTTCGCCGCCCTTCCCGCGCTGGTCGGCGTCAAAGGCCGGATGGAGCACGCCGCCACCCGCGCCAACGGCGCCCGCGCCTATGTCGATTTCGCCCATACCCCCGACGGGCTGACCGCGGCGATCGAGGCGCTGCGCCTGCATACCTTGGGCCGCCTGATCGTGGTGTTCGGCGCCGGGGGCGACCGCGACCCCGGCAAGCGCCCGCTGATGGGCGCCGCCGCCCGCGCCGCCGACATCGCCGTGGTGACCGACGACAACCCGCGCGGCGAGGACCCGAGCGCGATCCGCGCCGCGATCATGGCCGCGATCCCGGACGCCCACGATATCGGTGGGCGAGCTGAGGCGATCCTGACGGCGATGGACATGCTAGAGCCCGAAGATAGCCTTCTGATCGCCGGAAAAGGCCATGAGACGGGCCAAATCGTCGGCGATACGGTAATACCGTTCGATGATGGAGAGCAGGCGCGCATCGCCGCCGAAATGCTCGACACCGACTGACCGCGATACGCGACCCGACGCTAGACCCGATGCGCGACCCGATAAGTGAAAGGATCCGACCCGTGCCGACCGACCCGCTTTGGACCTCCGTTGACGCCGCCGCCGCAACCGGGGGCGTCTGCGATGCCGTCTGGACGGCGACGGGGGTGTCGATCGACAGCCGCTCGGTCCTGCCCGGCGATCTGTTCGTGGCGCTGGCGGATGTGCGCGACGGTCATGATTTCGTCGCCGACGCGCTGGCGGCGGGGGCGGCCGCGGCGCTGGTGTCGCGCATCCCCGACGGCGTCGCGCCTGATGCGCCGCTGCTGGTGGTGCCGGACGTGCTGGCTGGCTTGCGCGATCTGGCACGCGCGGCGCGCGCGCGCAGCGCGGCCCGCGTGATCGCCGTCACCGGGTCGGTCGGCAAGACCGGCGTCAAGGAAATGCTGCGCGCCTGCCTGTCGGTGCAAGGCCATGTCCATGCCGCCGAAAAATCTTTCAACAACCATTGGGGCGTGCCCCTGACGCTGGCCCGGATGCCGCGCGCAAGCGACTATGCCGTGATTGAGATCGGCATGAATCACGCGGGTGAGATCCGCCCGCTGGTGAAACTGGCGCGCCCGCATGTCGCGATCATCACCACCATCGCGCCCGCCCACATGGCGCATTTCAAGGACGAGACCGAGATCGCCTTCGCCAAGGCCGAGATATTCGAGGGGCTGGAGCCGGGCGGCACGGCGATCCTGCCCCGCGACAACCCGCACTATGACCGGCTGGCCCGCCGCGCCCAACGCTGCGGCGTGACCCGCATCCTGCGCTTTGGCGAGGCGGTGCGGGCCAATGCGCGCATCCTGTCCTACAATGGCGGCGCATGGGGGGCGACGGCGACGGCGCAGATCAACGGCGCGCGGGTGCTCTATAAGCTCGGGGCGCCGGGGCGGCATCTGGCGGTCAACTCCCTGTCGGCGCTGTTGGCCGTGCAGGCGGCGGGCGGCGATCTGGCCCGCGCCGCGATGGCGCTTGGCGGCTGGACCGCGCCCGACGGGCGCGGCGCGCGCTGGATCGTGGCGCTGCAACCGATCCATGCGGCGGCGCCCGCGGACCCGGCGCTGGACGGCGCGATCGAGCTGATCGACGAAAGCTACAACGCCAACCCGGTGTCGATGGCCGCGGCGTTCGAGGTGCTGGCCGCCAGCGATCCGATCCACGGCGTCGGGCGCTTGCGCCGTGGACGGCGGATCGCGATCTTGGGCGATATGCTGGAGCTCGGCCCCGACGAGATCGCGCGCCACGCCGATCTGGCCGCGCACCCGGCGCTGGCCTCGGTCGATCTCGTGCACTGCGTCGGCCCGCGGATGAAGGCGCTGCACGACGCGCTGCCGAACGCAAAGCGCGGGAAATGGCGCAAAACCTCGACCCGAATGGCCGAGGACATGCACCGCCTGCTTGACGCCGGTGACGTGGTCATGGTCAAGGGCTCGCTCGGCGCGGCGATGCTCCGCGTCGTCGATGCAATCAAACGGCTCGGGGCGCCCCGCCCCGCCGATGCCGTGGATGAGGCGATCTGATGCTCTATCACCTGCTAACGCCTCTGTCGGACGGCGGCGACGTGTTCAACCTGTTTCGCTACATCACCTTCCGGGCCGGGGGGGCGTTTCTGACCGCGCTGATCCTGGCGTTCGCGTTCGGCGGGCCGATCATCCGCCGCCTTCGCAAATTGCAAAAGCGCGGCCAGCCGATCCGCGATGACGGGCCGGAGCGGCATTTGCTGGAGAAAGCCGGAACCCCGACCATGGGCGGGGTGATGATCCTGGGCGGGCTGATCCTGTCGACGCTGCTGTGGTCGCGGCTCGACATCGGCTATGTCTGGATCGTGCTGCTGGTGACGCTCGGCTTCGGCGCCATCGGGTTCGCCGACGATTTCATGAAGGTCACCAAGTTCAACACCAAGGGCGTGTCGGGGCGGATGCGGCTGGGACTGGGATTTGTGATCTCCGGCTTGGCGGCGGTGTGGGCGGCGTATTTGCAGCCTGACGCGCTGGCCTGGCAGCTGGCGCTGCCGGTGTTCAAGGATACGCTGCTGAACTTCGGTCTGTTCTATGTGCCGTTCTGCATGATCGTGATCGTCGGCGCCGCCAACGCGGTGAACCTGACCGACGGGCTGGATGGGCTGGCGATCATGCCGGTGATGATCGCGGCCGGATCGTTCGGGATCATCTCCTATCTGGTGGGGCGCACCGACTTCACCGAGTATCTCGGGCTGCATTACGTGCCTGGCACGGGTGAGATCGTGATCTTCTGCGCCGCGCTGATCGGCGCGGGGCTGGGGTTCCTGTGGTTCAACGCGCCCCCCGCCATGGTGTTCATGGGCGACACCGGGTCGCTGTCGCTTGGCGGCGCGCTCGGCGCCATCGCGGTGGCGACCAAGCATGAGATCGTGCTGGCGATCATCGGCGGGCTGTTCGTGGTGGAGGCCCTGTCGGTGATCATCCAAGTGCTGTACTTCAAGGCGACGGGCAAGCGGGTGTTCCTGATGGCCCCGATCCACCACCATTTCGAAAAGCTGGGCTGGGCCGAGCCGACCATCGTCATTCGCTTTTGGATCATCGCGGTGATCCTGGCGATGGTGGGGCTGGCGACGCTGAAGCTGCGATAAACAAGGGGACTGCGCGCCATGGTCGATCTCAGGGGCTTTGAAGGAACGATCGTCGGTGTGCTCGGCCTCGCGCGCTCCGGCCTCGCGGTGGCGCGGGCGCTCGGGGACGCGGGCGCCCGCGTCATGGTGTGGGACGATGGCGAGGCGGCGCGCGACGTGGCGCAGACGCTGGGGCTGACCGTGGTCGACCTCACGCGCGACCGGGCGTGGCAGGGCGAGGACGCGCCGACCCGCCTGATCGTATCGCCGGGCATCCCGCATCTATACCCCGCGCCGCACCAGGCGATCCGGCTGGCGTGGGCGGCGGGGGCGCTGGTGGACAACGACATCGGCCTGTTCTTCGCCGGATGGGCAGAAGAGGACGTGGAGCCCTATGAGGTCGCGCCCAAGGTGATCTGCGTCACCGGATCCAACGGCAAAAGCACCACGACGGCGTTGATCGCGCATATCCTGACCTCGGTCGGGCGGCACGCGCAGGCGGGGGGCAATTTCGGCCGCGCGGTGTTCGATCTGGAAGAACCCGATGACGGCGGCGTGGTGGTGCTGGAGCTGAGCTCGTATCAGACCGAATTGGCGCGGCGGCTGGCCCCGGATGTGGCGGTGTTTCTGAACATCTCACCCGATCATCTGGACCGCCATGGCGGGATGGGCGGCTATTTCGCGGCCAAGATGCGGCTGTTCACGGCTGGCGCGCCGGACATGGCCGTCATCGGCATCGATCAGGACGAGGGCGCGTTCCTCGCCGACCGGCTGGCCGGGCAGGGCGGGCGGACGATGCAGGTGTCGACCGGGCGCAAGCCGTCGGGCCGCGGGTGGGAGATTACGGTGCGCAAGGGGTTCCTAGCGGAAACGCGCAACGGCAAGCAGGCCGCCGCGGTCGATCTGCGCCCCGCGCCTGCGCTGCAAGGCGTGCACAACCAGCAGAACGCCGCCGCCGCCTGGGCGGTGTGCCGGAACCTCGGCCTCGGCCCCAAGGCGATCGAGGCGGCGCTGATGTCGTTTCCCGGCCTGCCGCACCGGGCGGAAAAGGTCGGCGCCCTGCGCGGCGTGCCGTTCATCAACGACAGCAAGGCGACCAACGCGGATGCCGCCGAAAAGGCGCTGCTGACCTTCGATCGGGTGCGCTGGATCGCGGGCGGGGTCCCGAAGGCGGGCGGGATAGAGCCGCTGCGCCCCCTCTTCTCTCGCATCGCCAAGGCGTATTTGATCGGGGAGGCAGCCCCGGCCTTCGCCGCCACCTTGGGCGATGCGGCGGCGTGGGAGATTTGCGGCGACATGGCCACCGCCGCCCGCCGCGCGGCTGAGGACGCCGAGGCGGGCGACACCATCCTGCTGTCGCCCGCCTGCTCCAGTTTCGATCAATTCTCGGACTATGAGGCCCGTGGCGATGCGTTCCGCGCGCTGGCCGCCCAGCTCGGCGACGCCCCAGCCGCCATCCCCGCCGCCACTCCCACCCCTGCGCAACAGAAGGCATGATATGACATGAGCTTCGATCCCGCCGCGATCACCGCCCTCCCGCCCCGCGCCGCCCCGTCCAATTTCGGCGCGGCGGAACCGGTGCTGACCCGCTGGTGGCGCACGGTTGATCGATGGCTTTTGGGAACGGTGCTGTTGCTGGCGGTGATCGGGCTGGTGCTGGGGCTGGCGGCATCCCCGCCGCTCGCGCAAAAGAACGGGTTGTCGGAGTTTCATTATGTGATCCGCCAAGCGGTGTTCGCCTGCATCGGGCTGGGGCTGATGCTCGCGGTGTCGCTGTGCCGTCCGGCCACGATCCGGCGGGTGTCGGTGATCGGGTTCGGGTTCGGGCTGGTGTCGCTGCTGCTGCTGCCGGTGCTTGGCACCGATTTCGGCAAGGGCGCGGTGCGGTGGTATTCGCTGGGGTTCTTCGCGCTCCAGCCGTCGGAATTCGTAAAGCCCTGCTTCGTCGGCTTCACCGCCTGGTTGATGGCCGGCAGCCTTGAGCGGGGCGGCCCGCCGGGCAAATTGCTGTCGTTCCTGATCGCGGGCGCGGTGGCGTTCCTGCTGGCGAGCCAGCCCGATTTCGGCCAGGCGACGCTGGTGCTGGCGGTCTGGGGGGTGATGTATTTCGTGGCCGGGGCGTCGGTGCCGCTGATTGCGGCGCTGTTCGCGGCGATCGCCACGGCGGGGGTGGTTGCGTATCAGTCGTCCTCGCATTTCGCGGGGCGGATCGACGGGTATCTGGCGGCCGAGGTCGACCCGCGCACCCAGCTCGGCTATGCCGCCGACGCGATCCGCGAGGGCGGTTTTTTCGGGGTGGGGGTTGGCGAAGGCTCGGTCAAGAACACCCTGCCGGACGCGCACACTGATTTCATCATCGCGGTGGCGGCTGAGGAATACGGGCTGGTGCTGTGCCTGCTGGTGATCGGGTTGTTCCTGTTCCTGACCCTGCGCGCGCTCTGGCGCCTGACCGCTGAGCGGGACGGGTTCACGAGGCTGGCGGGGGCCGGGCTGGCGGCGCTGTTCGGGTTGCAGGCGTTCGTGAATTTGGGCGTTGCGACGCGGCTGCTGCCGGCCAAGGGGATGACGCTGCCGTTCATCTCTTACGGCGGGTCGTCGATGCTGGCGGCGGGGATCGCGATGGGCGCGCTGCTGGCGCTGACCCGCAGGCGCCCGCAGACCGACATGATCGACGCGATGGAGGCGGGGCGCTGAACACGCCCGCCGCCGCGCGCCGATTGGGCGACGCTCCCCACCCGCCGCCGCACCTGCCCTATGATCCGCCGCCGAACCGGCGCGCGGCGGCGGGCTGATCTGAGATCGGAGGCGATATGCCGAACCCTGACGCGAAACGCCCTCATCTGATCATCGCCGCGGGCGGCACCGGCGGGCATATGTTCCCCGCTCAGGCGCTGGCCCAAGAAGCGTTGCGCCAAGGCTGGCGGGTCACCCTGTCCACCGATGCGCGCGGCGCCCGCTATGCCGGGGGCTTCCCGCCTGAGGTGGCGCGCCGCGAGGTCCGCGCCGCCACCTTCGCGCGCGGCGGAATGCTCGCCAAGGCGCTGGCGCCCGTGAGCATCGTGGCGGGGATCGTGCAGACCGCGTTGTGGTTTCTGCGCGATCGCCCGGCGGTGGTGGCGGGGTTCGGCGGCTATCCGTCCTTGCCCGCGCTGGCGGCGGCGGTGCTGACCGGCGTGCCGCGGCTGATCCACGAACAAAACGGCGTCTTGGGCCGGGTCAACCGCGCGTTTTCGCGGCGCGTCGCTGCGGTGGCCTGCGGGACATGGCCGCTGACCCGCCCGCCCGAGGGCGCGCATCTGGTGCGGATGGGCAACCCGGTGCGGGATGCAGCCTTGGCGGCGGCGCAGATCCCCTATGCCCCGCCGGGGGAAGGGCCGCTGCATTTGCTGGCGTTTGGCGGCAGCCAGGGCGCCTCGGTGCTGGCGGACATGGTGCCCGCGGCGGTGGCGCTGCTGCCCGATGACATTCGCGCCCGCCTGCACGTCACCCAGCAGGCGCGCGAAGGCGAGCGGGCGCAGGTCCGCGCCGCGTATGACGCGATGGGCGTTCCCGCCGACATCGCGCCGTTTTTCGCGGACATGCCCGGCCTGATCGCATCGGCGCAGGTGGTGATCGCGCGGGCCGGGGCCTCGACCATCGCCGAATTGACGGTGATCGGGCGGCCCGCCATCCTCGTGCCATATCCATCCGCCATGGACGACCATCAGACCGCCAACGCCGCCCCCTTGGCGGATGCAGGCGCGGCGATCGTGACGCCGGAGTCCGGCCCCGACCCATTGACCGCAGCCCTGCTTTCGGGCCATCTGCGCGAGATCTTCAGCGACCCGGCCCGCGCCGCGTCCATGGCCGCCGCCGCGCGGAGCCTTGGCCGCCCGGACGCCGCCGCAGCCCTCGTCGCGCTTGCTAAAAACGTCGCAACCCGGAGCGCCGCCCCATGAACGCCACCCGCCGCCGCACCGCCACCCGCCTGCCGCAAGACATCGGCCCGATCCATTTCGTCGGCATCGGCGGCATCGGCATGAGCGGCATCGCCGAGGTGATGCTGAACCTCGGCTATGACGTCCAAGGCTCGGACATCGCCGAGGGCGACACCGTGAAACGCCTGCGCGGACTGGGCGCACGGGTGATGCTGGGCCAGAACGCCGACAATCTGGCGGGGGCGGAGGTGGTGGTGATTTCTTCCGCCATCAAAAAGGGCAACCCCGAATTGGACGCCGCCCGCGCCATGGGCCTGCCGGTGGTGCGCCGGGCCGAAATGCTGGCCGAGTTGATGCGCCTTCGGTCCAACGTCGCGGTGGCGGGGACGCACGGCAAGACCACGACGACGTCGATGGTCGCCGCGCTTTTGGACGCGGGCGGGGTGGACCCGACCGTGATCAATGGCGGGATCATCCACGCCTATGGGTCCAACGCGCGCATGGGGACCGGCGACTGGATGGTGGTGGAGGCTGACGAATCCGACGGCACCTTCGTCAAATTGCCCGCCACCATCGCGGTGGTGACCAATATCGACCCCGAACACCTTGACCATTATGGCTCCGAAGACGCGCTTTACGCCGCCTTCGATCAGTTCGTGTCGAACCTGCCGTTCTATGGCGTGGCGGTGTGCTGCATCGACCATCCCAACGTGCAGTCCTTGGTCGGGCGCATCGACGACCGCCGCACGCTGACCTATGGCTTCAGCCTGCAAGCGGATGTCTGCGGCGCGAACCTTCGGTGGGAGAACGGCGCCGCCCGCTTCGACGTGTTCGCCCGCCTGCGCGAAGGCCATCGGCGGATTGAGAACCTGTCCCTGCCGATGCCCGGCGCCCACAACGTGCTGAACGCGCTCGCCGCCATCGCGGTGGCGCTGGAACTGCACCTGCCGGACGAGGCGATCCGCAGGGGCATCGCGACGTTCGAGGGCGTGAACCGCCGCTTCACCAAAGTCGGGGAATGGAACGGCGTCACGATCATCGACGATTACGGGCACCATCCCGTTGAGATTTCGGCGGTGCTGACCGCGGCGCGCCAGGCGCTGTCGGGCGCCTCCGGCCGGGTGATCGCGGTGCACCAGCCGCACCGCTATTCGCGCCTGAGCAGCCTGTTCGAAGATTTCTGCCGCTGCTTCAACGACGCCGAACTGGTGGCGATCGCCGACGTCTATGGCGCGGGCGAAGCCCCGGTGGCGGGCGCGGACAAGGACGGGCTGGTGGCGGGCCTGCGCGCGCGCGGCCACCGCCGCGCCACCGCGCTGCCGTCCGGGGACGAGGAAACCGTGGTCGACGCGCTCGCCGATCTGGTGGCGGCCGAAGCGCGGCCGGGCGACATGGTGGTGTGCCTTGGCGCGGGCTCGATCACCCGCTGGGCGCGCGCGCTGCCCGCAGCCTTGGCCGCCAAGGGCGTGACCGCAGGGTGACGCGGCGGCGATATCGCCCAAGGGGGGCCTGATGTTCGAATTCACTTGCTCGGTCTGCGGCGAGGTCCACCGCGGCGCGCCCAGCTTTTCCGTCGCCGCCCCGGCGCAGGCGCTGTTCCTGCCGCCGTCGGAGCAGGCCGACCGCGTGGAGCTGTCGGACGATCTGTGCATCATCCGCCCTCATGACCGCGACCCCTACGGCGAGCCGATGTATTTCATCCGCGCCACGCTGGCGATTCCGATCCAAGGCGCGCGGCGCCCGTTCACCTGGTCGCTATGGGTCAGCCAGACCGAGGAATGTTTCTACGACTATGCCGACAGCCTCGGCACCGACCAGCGCGGCGTGGCGACCTTGGGCGATCTGACCGTCAGCCTGCCGATCTATGACGACCGCCCCGACGGCGAGCCGTTCGCGGACCTGCCCTGCACCGTGGAATGGGGCGACGCGGGCAAGCGGCCCAAGATCGTGCTGCCGGCGGGGAACCACCCGCTGTCGGTCGACATCCACGAAGGCATGGCCGAGGAACGCGCGGCGGAGCTGTCAGAGATCATGCTCCACCCCTGACCTGCGAGGACCGCGATGACCGATCCCACCGCACCGCCCGCCCTGCGCCGCCGCCTCGGCCCCGGGCTGCTGACGCTTTACGGCGTCGGCGTGATGATCGGCGCGGGCATCTATGTGCTGCTCGGCGCGGTGGCGGGGGCTGCGGGCGCGATGGCGCCGATCGCGTTCCTGATGGCGGGGCTGGTCGCCGCGCCCACGGCGATCAGCTATGCCGAATTGTCCTCTCGCATCCCCGAAAGTGGCGGCGAGGTGGCGTACTTGCGCGACGCCTACGGGCTGGCGTGGTTGTCGCGGCTGGCGGGGTTCGCGATCATCGGCGGGGCGATGCTGGGCGGGGCGGCGGTGCTGCAAGGCGGCGTCGGCTATCTGGCCGCGTTGGTTCCGGCGCCGCAATGGGTGCTGATCATCGCCCTTGGCTCGGCGCTGGCGCTGACGGCGATCGTGGGCGTGGTGGAATCGATGGTGCTGGCCGCCGTGCTGACGGTGGTGGAGGTCGGCGGCCTGCTGGTGGTTATCGCCGCGGGCCATATGGCGCCCGGCTTCGACGCGGCCGCGATGCCGCAGGTGGAGGCCGTGCAACTGCCGGGGCTGGTGGGGGTCGGCGCGGGGGCGCTGCTGGCGTTCTTCGCCTTCATCGGCTTTGAGGACATGGTCAACATGGCCGAGGAAACCCGCGACCCGTCTCGCACCATGCCCCGCGCGATCTTCATCGCCCTGGCGGTGGTGACGGTTCTTTACGCGCTGGTGGCCCATGCGGCGGTGATCGCGGTGCCCGCCGCGGTCCTTTCGGCCTCGGACCGCCCGCTGGCGCTGGTGATGGAGGCCGGTCTGCCCCAAGGCGCCGCCGCCCTTGGCGTGGTGGCGCTGGCGGCCGCGCTGAACGGCGTGCTGGCGCAGATGGTGATGGCGGCGCGGATGCTGTTCGGGCTGGGGCGCGACGGCGGGGTGCTGGCGGTTTTCACCCATGTCCACCCGCGCTTCGGCACGCCTGCGCTGGCGACAGCGGTGACCGCGGCGGCGATCGTCACGGTGGCGCTGACCACGCCGCTATTGGCGCTGGCGGCCACGTCGTCGTCGGTGCTGCTGGTGGCGTTCTTTGGCATGAACGCGACGCTGCTGGTGCTGAAACGCCGCGGGCCGGCGGGGCCGGGGGTGTTCGTCGCCCCGGTTTGGGCGCCGTGGGCGGGGATGGTCGCGTCGGCGGCGGCGCTGGTGGCGGGCTGGGCCTGAGGGGCTGGGGCGCCGGACCATTCGATGGACGAAAACCATGCTCAGGACTCATAACCAGGATATGACGGTTGCGGCGATGCAGATTGCGCTCATGAAGGTGTGTGCGCAGCGGTCGTATCTGGTGGCGATGCGTCGCCAGTCCTTGAGCCT
>JBLIKI010000025.1:0-21679 GCA_047636235.1 Paracoccaceae bacterium
GTCCCCCCCGGGGGTGTTCCGCTGGCTGATCTCGTCGGGCGGGCTGACCGCGGGCGAGGCGCTGCGGACGTTGAACTGCGGCGTTGGCATGTGCGTGGTCTGCCCCGCCGCCCAAGCCGACGATCTGGCGGCATTGTTCACGGAGATGGGCGAGACGGTGATCCGCCTCGGCCATGTCACCGACGAGCCGGGCGTCGCCTATGTCAACGACTGGCCCGCCGCGGAATGACCGGGGCGGGGCGGCAGCGCGCGGTCGGGATCATGATCTCGGGCGGCGGGTCCAACATGGTCGCGCTGCTCGATGAGATGGCGCGCCCCGGTTCCCCGGCGCGCCCGGCGCTGGTGTTCTCCAACGATCCGACCGCGGGGGGGCTGGCCAAGGCCGCCGCGCGCGGGGTTTCGGTGGCCGCTGTCGACCACCGCCCATTCAAAGGCGACCGCCCGGCGTTCGAGGCCGCGATTCAGGCCGAACTGCTGCGCGCAGGCGTCGATCTGATCTGCCTCGCGGGCTTCATGCGCATCCTCACCCCCGGTTTCACCGCGGCGTGGGAGGGGCGGATGCTGAACATTCACCCCTCGCTTTTGCCGAAATATCCCGGCCTGCACACCCATGCGCGGGCTTTGGAGGCTGGCGACGCCGAGCACGGCTGCACGGTGCACGAAGTGACCGCGGTGCTCGACTGCGGGCCGATCCTCGGCCAAGCGCGGGCGCCGGTGCTGGCCGGGGACACGCCCAACCTGCTGGCGGCGCGGGTGCTGGGGATGGAGCATACGCTTTATCCCGCCGTGCTGACCCGGTTCGCGTCCGGCGACCGCAGCCCGATCTCGCTGCCATGACCGGCGCGGCCGAGGCGGGGGCGGATGGGGCGGAGCCGGTCTCCTCGATCCCCAATCTCGGCCCGGCGGCGGTGGTGGCTTACGGCAAGGCGGGCATCCACGATGCGGGCGCCTTGCGCGCCTTGGGCCCGGACGAGGCGTATAAGCGCGTGCTTTTGGCAGGCGCCCGCCCGCATTTCATCGCCTATTACGCGATGGTTCTTGGCTTGCAGGGCCGCCCTTGGGGGGATGCCCGCCCGGCTGAGAAGAAAGAGCTGAAAAAGCGGTTTTCGGCGATCAAGCGGTCAATCAAGGTGAAATCGGCCAAGACTTTGGCGCGTGAGGCGGAGAAGAAGGCCGTCGCGGGCGGTCTGAACGATGATGAGGCGCGGCTGCGGCTGGAAGCGGCGCTGGATTTGTTCGGCGTGCGCGCGGGAGAGTGAGGGGAAGTGGCGCCGGTCAGACCAACGCAACCTTCGGCTCATTCATCAGCGGGCGAACCTTGCCCACCCCGCCGTCATCCTTGGCGACAAGCTCAAACGTGCGATCATCGGCCCATTGCGATTTAAGCGCACGCGGCTCGGTCCGCGCATCCACCGCCTCACAAAGAATGATGCGGACCCGATCGCCGATCGCGGTCAAACCGAGCAAACGCTTGCGTTCCTCACTCCCGGCGCCGTGCCATGCGGGCAGCGCGAAAAGGCCCTCTTGGGCCACCCAGCGATCGCGCCAGACCGTCAGCGCGATGCAGTTGAACCGGTCGCTCCAAGCCGCCCAGGACCAACGGACATTGCGCGGCTTGGCGCGGTAGGCGGCGAAGGCTTCGGTGTAGGATTTAGTTTTACGTCCGTGCATTGCTTCTCTCCGCCACCGCGCAGCCACGACCACGGCGCCCCTCAGATGACCATGAAACATGCATACCCTCGAACGAAAAAGGCCGCCCCCAAGGGCGGCCTTTCCCGTCTCAGCAACCCCCGAAAGGATCAGCCGACGATCTCAAGCCCCGAGAAGAAGAACGCGATCTCGACCGCGGCGGTCTCCGGCGCGTCCGACCCATGGACCGAGTTCTCGCCGATCGACAGCGCGAATTCCTTGCGGATGGTGCCCTCAGCGGCGTCTTTCGGGTTGGTGGCCCCCATGACGGTGCGGTTGGCCAGAACGGCGCCTTCGCCCTCTAGCACCTGCACCACGACGGGGGCGGAGATCATGCTCTCGACCAGCTCGCCATAGAACGGACGCGCGGCGTGCACGGCATAGAACGCGCCGGCCTGCGCCGGGCTGAGGTGAATGCGCTTCTGCGCGACGATCCGCAGGCCCGCGGCCTCGAATTTCGCGTTAATGGCGCCGGTCAGGTTGCGCTTGGTCGCATCGGGCTTGATGATGCTCAGGGTGCGCTCGACGGTCATGACGTGGTCCTTTCGGTGGCGGAGGGCGGCGCCCCCGGCTTGAATTCAGCGCGGCTCGGGTAGCATGGGAGACGCCCGCATGAAAGCCCCGATCCAGGCCTCCCGCCCGCATGCCGCAGGCCGCGGCGCGCCCCCTTTGAAATTTTGCAAGAAAGACCCGACACGATGACCGCTCAAAAGATCTGGTGGGCCGAGGATTTCGTCCCCGGGCTGACCTTCCACACCCCCGGCGCCACGATGACCGAGGCCGCGATCATCGACTATGCGATGCGCTACGACCCGCAGCCGTTTCACACCGACGTGACCGCCGCCAAGGCGAGCATCTATGGCGGGCTGATCGCGTCGGGGTTCCATACCCTGAGCACCGCGTTCCGGCTGTGGCAGGGGATGGGCGTGATCAACCCCGCCAGCCAAGGTGCGCCGGGGATGGATGAGTTGAAATGGCTCGCCCCCGTGCGGCCCGGCGACACGATCCGGGGCGTGGTGAAGGTGACCTCGCAGCGGATGTCGGAAACGCGGCCCCATCTTGGCATCGTCGGCTGGCGGACCGAGGTGTTCAACCAGCGGGATGAATTGGTCATGACCTTCGCGGGCCCGGCGATGTATTTGCGGCGGCCGGAGAATAGGGAGGGGTGACAGGCGGCGGCGATTGCGACAATCCAGAGAGGAGTGAAAAAATTGCTGTTCCCCGACTTCCTGTACAGGTACAGGTCCGCACAAACTGAATATTTTGAAATGGAAATCAGTAAAGCTTTTCGACACCGGGAAGTTTTTTGCTCGCCCATATCAGAAATGAACGATCCCCTTGATTGCAATCCAGTCTTGGAAAATTCTTCATTCCGAGAAGTAACTGACACCATCAGAAAATACCGCATTCCAGTAGTTTCAAATGAATCACTGCGTCGATTTGGCGCCGACAAAAGGATGACCAGAAAAATAAAAAAAACATCAATTATTGAAAATGCAAGAATATCTAGGCAGACAGTCAAATTTCATATGGCCAGATTTAGATCGCGGACCCTGGTTGCTAGCTTCTGTCAAGACTGGAACTCCACTCTAATGTGGAGCCATTATACACAAGGACACACCGGTATATGCATCAAATACAAATTAAATACCTCAAAATTTGCCAAAATCACCGAATATCCGATGAAAATCAACTACGTGGACGAAAGAAGCACCATAAATACTGTTGATGCAATATGCGTTGCAAGAGAGAGCGACATAAACCACCCACTTCCAGATGGGCTTATTGCCAAAGCGTTTGCCGCACTTGCACTAGAGAAGTCATCTGATTGGAATCATGAGAAAGAGTGGAGGGTTGCGGTACTCGAAAACGAAAAAGCAGGTTACTATAGATTTCACCCCTTGGAGGCCGTAGGAATTATTTTGGGCGTCAATGCCTCCGAAAAAACTGAAAAGACCGTCAGGCAAATCATCCCAGAGCGCGCCAGTGTTCAACGCCTCCAAATTGACAAAAGAAGCTATAAAATTGCGCTGGGATAATATCGCATCCCGAACGCTCAGCGATCTCACCGCTTGTTTCACACCAAATTAATTTCAATATAGTGATTTTATTCCCAAAACCATAGCGCACTTACAAATATCACAGTTGAGAATATTCAATTTCAGGCACCAATTATTGGATAATTTTGGTGCGCTCCACAAGAAACGAGCTTCACTAAACGTCACTCGATCGTCAGATCCGACAGCCGCGCCACGATCACCCCGTCGGTGTCGTCGCTGTCGGCCGACACCGCCAGCCCCACCAGCGAACCCGGCGCAGTTCCGAACGCCGCCATGTGGTCGCGCGCCAGATCGATGCTCTCCTGCGCCTCCCCCGGCCCTGCGGGGCGCAAGATCACCGTGCGCCCGCGGGGGCCGAGATAGGGGCTGTGCAGGATCTCGCCCCGCGCATGGGCCCCGCCCCAGACATAGGTCAGCACCCGCGCGTCGGGATCGTCGAGCAACGCCTTGATGCCCCGCCCGGCGGCTTTGGCGGCGGCCTCGGGCGGCAGGAACACGAAATAGACCGACAGGTCGCGGTCATCCCCGCCCTTCAACGTCAGGTCGGTGGGCGCGACCGATCGGTCCACCGCCCAGCTCCACGCCGCATGGCGCGCGCCTTGCGACGCCCCCGCCACCGGCGCCCAGACCAGCGACACCGTGCCGTCGGAGCGGACCGAGAGCGTGTCGCCCCCGAGCCCGAAGTCGTTGCTGGAGAACAGCGAGAACCGCTGCTCGGTCCACGCATCATCAAAGCTGACCGGGCGGGCGGCGGCGGGGGCCGCCAGCGCCAAGGCGGCGACGATCAGGATCGGGCGGAACATGGCGGGACTCCGGCGCGAAAGGCGCGTGGCGATCAGGATGGCGCGGACGCGGCGCGGCGCAAGTCACGTTAGGGTCAGCGGGGCGCGATCAGGGCTTGGCCGCGGACTCCGACGCTTTGTTCCACTTGCCGTTCTCTTGCTTCCAATAGACCGCCTTCAGCCCTGCGGCGGTCACTTCCTTCCAGCGCAGCCGTGCGGCGGCGACGGCGTCGGCGTCGCGGGCGTCGAACAGGATGCAGGTGCGCATCAGCGCCGCCATCTGCGCGGGCGTCGCCCCGGCGCCATCGGCCAGCATCAGCACGTCGGGGGCGTTCGGAAGCTCGTCGCCCCCGGTCACATAGATCGGCTGGCGGTCGGGGGCGGCATCCCCCGGCCCGCCATGGGGCAGAAAGCTGTCGTCGCGGTAGGACCACAGATGGGCGTTCAGGGCCTCGGCCCGCTCAGGCGATCCGAGGCGCACCACCACACGCCAGCCGCGGGTCATGGACGCCTCCAGCATCGGGGGCAAGGCGCCCTCCAACGGCGTTTCGGTCAGGTGATAGAACAGCACCTCGGCCATCGGGCCCCTTTCGGGCGGCGCGGGGGGCGCGGCGGCCCCCCGGCGCGGATCAACCTTCGAACTTGTCGCGGATCAGCCGGTCGAGCGCCATGACCCCCCAGCCGGTCGCGCCCTTGGGCGATAGCGGCAGCGCCTCTTTGGACAGGGTGACCCCCGCGATGTCGATGTGCAGCCACGGGGTTTCGGGCTTGACGAACCGCCCCAGGAACTGCGCCGCGGTGATCGATCCGGCGCCGCGCCCGGCGCTGTTCTTGATGTCCGCCAGCCGCGACTTGATCAGCTTGTCATAGGCCTTGCCCATCGGCATGCGCCATGCGGCCTCGCCCTCGGCGTCCGCGGCGGCCTGGAACGATGCCGCCAGCGCGTCGTCATTGCCGAAATACCCGGCGGTGGAATCGCCCAGCGCCACGATGATCGCGCCGGTGAGGGTCGCGAGGTCGATCATGCCGGTGGGCTTGAAACGCTCCTGCGCGTACCAAAGCACGTCGGCCAGCACCATGCGGCCTTCGGCGTCGGTGTTGATCACCTCGATGGTGTCGCCCTTCATGGACCGGACGATGTCGCCGGGGCGCTGCGCCTTGCCGTCGGGCATGTTCTCAACCAAGCCGACCAGCCCGACCACGTTGGCCTTGGCGCCGCGCAGGGCCAGGCTGCGCATCACGCCGCACACGACGGCGGCGCCGCCCATGTCCATGGTCATCTCCTCCATCCCGCTCGAAGGCTTGATGGAGATGCCGCCGGTGTCGAACACCACGCCCTTGCCGACGAACGCGAAGGGCGCCTCGTCGCCGCCCCCGTTCCACTTCATCACCACGACCTTGGAGGGCATCTCAGACCCCCGCCCGACCGCCAGCAGCGCGCGCATCCCCAGCGCCTCCAGCTCCGGCTCTTCCAGAATCTCGACCTCAAGGCCGAGTTCGTGCATCGCGGCGATCCGCGCGGCGAAATCCTCGGTGCCAAGCACGTTGGCAGGCTCTGACACCAGATCGCGGGTGAAGAACACGCCCTCGGCCACCGCCGCTCCGGCGCGGGCGAGGCGCGACACCTTTTCCGGCTCATCCACCGCATAGGCGACGCGGGCGGCGTCCTTGGAGGCGTCCTCGCCGGTTTTGTAGATGTCGAAGGTGTAGGAGCGCATCGCGTGGCCGAACGCGATTTCCGCGGCCAGCGCCGGGGTCAGCCCGGCGCAGAGCGCCGTACCCGCCTTGCCCGCCAGCGCCGCGCCGATCGCGCCGCCCGCCAGCCGCGCATTGGCCATCGCATCGTCCGCGCCCGCATCGCCGAGCGAGACCAGCAGCAGCGCGTCGGCGGCCATGCCGTGGGGGGCGGGCATGCGCAGCACGTCGCCCGCGCGGCCCTTCCAATCGGGCGAGGCGGTGGCGCGGGTCAGCGCGCCCGCCATCGCCGCATCGACCGCCGCCGCGCCCGGCGTCAGCGCGTTGCCGTGGACGAACGCGACCGCGCGTCCGGAAAGACCGGCGATGGCGTCGAGATCGGCGGCGACAAAGGACAGAGGGGCTGGGGCGGTCATGGAAGGCTCCTGATACGAAGGGTCGGTACCCGCGGGGGGGTCCGGAATGGCTGGGGCCGCGGGGCGCGGCCATTCTGGCGCGCCCGCCGCGACGTTCAAACTGATTCCTAGCCGCCATGATCGCCATGCGCCAGCCCCACGGCGTCGCGGGTGTCTGCGGTGGCGGGGGAAGGGGGGCGGAAAGGCCGACGCCGCAACGGCGAGGCGCACGCGTGCAAAATGCAAATACCCAAATTTGTGTATAAATCTGGCCGCATGAATGGCATAAATTGCAGTCAATATTTATAGCAAAGCGAATTTCTTACCATATTTTGGTCATTGCCATACAACGCTTGACGCTTCATCTTGGTTGGTGACTGAAAGGTGAATGCACATGACATATCAGATTCATCCCCCCGCCGCCGCCGCGCGGCAAGCGTACGCCAGACCCGCATCCGGGGCGGCCGCGCCCAAGGCCGCGGCGCGCCTGCAGGACCGAAGGCAGAGCATGATCCAGCACACGCCCCCCCTCGATCCCGCACGGGATGAGGACCGGATCGCCTTGGAACACCTGATCGCAGGCATGTTGTCAGGCCACGCCAAAGACCCGCAGACGCTGGCGTTGCGCCGCGCGCTGACCGCTTGGGTGTTCGATCAGAATTGATCCCGAAGCGCGCGACGCGCTCGGATGCCGAAAGTCCACCTGACCTATACGAACGCATAGGGCCGCATCCATTTGCGCGCGGCACGATACGTCGGCGTATCGCACGTATGCGGTGGCGCGCTGGGCCTTAACCCGCTGTTAGCTATAACAACCGCGTTGTCGATGCGAAGGATCGCATCGCGGTTCTTGCCCGTGGCAAGTTGTCGGCCGCCCGCGGCCCGAAACGTCGTCAGGGAACCTTGCACCATGCGAACGTATTATCCGAAATCGCCGATGACCTGCCCCGCTCCCCTTCCGCTTCCCCGCAGCAACAACACCGATCGGGGCGCACGATAGATGCCTCGTAGGAGAGCCCGCCGGGTGGAAATCTGGGCCTGGCGCTTTGCGGCGCTGGCGATGCTGGTCGGCGTGGCGGTCTCCATGTCGGTCTCCGTGTCGGAAACGCGCGAAGTGCTGGTGGTCACCCTCAACCAACGGGCGGTGATGGCGCCTGGCGGGGCGAGAGCGGTGCTGAGCCGGGCGTCCTCAGGGTCGGTGTCGGCGGTGGTCGTGGTGATCGTGGTGACCGGGGATCTGACCCTCGATCCGCGGACCGTGGAGCGGTGGCATACCGTGTTCGCGCGGCTCAGCGCGGCAAAACCTGTCGCGGTGGTGCTGCACGGCGATGTGAGCAATGACGTGCTGGCGATGGTCGCGCCCGCCAGCCGGATCATGGCGATGGAGACAGGATTAATTCTGCCAGGCTTTCTGGGCGGCATTGCGACGCCGCCCCATGACGCCGCGGTCGCCCTCGCGGCCAAGGATTGGACCGCCCGGGAGCGCGAAAACGTGATCGTCGTCTCGGCCGAGGAAGAAACGCCTGCCCCGGCGGCCGCCCGCGCGGCGGCCCGCGCCGCCGCCCGCGCCGCCGCAAGCCCCGCCGCAAGCCCCGACAGCGCCGCAGCCGACACCGCCCCGCAGGAGGCGGCGCAGGACCGCGTCCGCCGCGCGCTTTACGGCCAGTGGCTGCGCACTGCGCTGACCGTGCGCCCCGACGCCGCGGCCGAGGGCGTCGCGATGATCGAGAATGGCTTCGTGATCGGCGTGCGCCAGGGCATGAAGGTCGGCCTGATCGATGCGATCGGCCAGTCCGCCGAGGCGATCGACTGGGCCCGCGCCGGCGCCGCCGACGGCAAGACCCGGATCAAGATGACCAGTTTCGCCCCTGCAGGCTGATCCGGCGCCCGCCTAAGCCAGCCCGCGCGGCGCATGACCGATCTGCGCAACCGCGTCGGCGCCGCTTGCCATGACGCCTCGGCCAAGCGATGTTGCCCGCCATGCGTGGAACAATAGCCAGATATGTGCTGGGCCAGATCCTCGGTCCCTTCGGTTTGTTCAGCCTGATCTTCCTCGGGGTGGTCTGGCTGACGCAATCGTTGCGCGTGATCGACACGGTGGTCAACAATGGCCAATCGGCGCTGGTGTTCGCGGAATTCACCGCGCTGCTGCTGCCCTCGGTCATGAGCATGATCCTGCCGGTCGCCGCCTTCGCCGCCACGCTGTACGCCATGAATCGGATGTTCATGGAATCCGAGGTCGTGGTGCTGATGGCCGCGGGCATGAGCCGGGTGCGGCTGGCCCGCCCGGTGGCGATGTTCGGCTTTCTGTGCATGCTGGCGATGGCAGGGATCACCCTTTACCTGATGCCCGCCGCCAGCCGCGAGATGCGCGACCGCATCGCCGCCCTTCAGGCCGACGTTGCCAACGCGCTGATCCGCGAGGGGGAATTCATACAAGCCGCCCCCGGCGTCACCGTCTATATCCGCGCCACCGGCGTCGACGGGCAGATGGCGGGCCTGTTCGTGCAAGACGACCGCGACCCCGACATCCGCATCACCTACACCGCGCGGCGCGCCGCCTTGGTGCGAACCGACGAGGGCCCGCGGCTGGTGATGTTCGACGGCGCGGCGCAACGCCTCGAGCCGGGCACCCGCAAGCTGTCGACGCTAAGCTTTGAGAAGCTGGTCTATGACCTATCGACCCTGATCGAGCCGGACGTGGCGCGGCGGCGAAAGCCGTCCGAGCTTTACGCCATCGATCTGATCTTTCCCGACGCCGGGACGCTGGATGGCCGCCCGCCGGGAAAATTCGTGGCCGAGGGGCATGAGCAGATCTCCGCCCCCCTTTATGCCGTGACGCTGCCGCTGATCGCGCTGGCCGCCTTGCTGGCGCCGGGGTTCCGGCGGCGCGGCTATGGCGGGCGGCTGGCGGTGGCGATCGCGCTGGCGGCGCTGTGCCGACTGGCGGGGGTCGCGGCGAAATCAGCGACATCGGGGGCGGCGGAGCTGTGGCCGCTGATGTACGCCCCCCCGGTGATCGGCGCGATGCTGGCGATGTGGGCGCTGTGGGCGGGCCTGCCGCGCCTGCGCCGCCCGTCCCCGCCACCGTCCCCTTCCGATGCGGCGCCCGATGCCGCGCCCCAATCGCCCCCCGGCGCGCGCACCCCGGCGGAGGGCGCGGCATGATCGGCACTCTGTCCCTTTACGTCGCGCGGCGGTTCCTGTCTGCGTTCTTCGGCGCATTCATCGTGGTGTTCATGATCGTCGTCCTGGTGGACATGGTCGAATTGCTCCGCAGCGCGGCGCGAACCGAGACCGGGTTTCTGGAGCTGCTGTTGCTGGCGGTCCTGCACGCGCCGTCGCTGATGCTGACGATCCTGCCGTTCATCACGCTGCTGGCGGCGATGGCCAGCTTCGCGCGGCTGGCGCGCAGCTCCGAGTTGGTCGTGACGCGGGCGGCGGGGGTGTCGGTGTGGCGGTTGATCCTGCCGACGCTTTTGTCGGCGGCGGTGCTGGGGGTGCTCGCCTTCGCGGTCTACAACCCGATCGCGGCGGGCACCTTGCAGCGGTTCGAAACCCTCAAGGCCCGCTATTTCGACAACCAGACCAGCCAGCTTTCGGTGTCCAGCAACGGGCTGTGGCTGCGCCAGGCCGGGACGGGCGGCCAGATCGTGATCCGCGCCAAGCGCGCCGGGGCCGAGGGCGCGCAGCTGTGGGACGTCTCGGTGTTCCAATTCGACCGCGACGACACCTTGCGCGAACGCATCGAGGCCGGGCGCGCCACCTTGGGCGACGGCGCTTGGGCGCTCTATCAGGTCCGATCCTGGACTTTTGACGCGGACCTCGACGGACCGCCGCCCGAGGTGGTGTCCGAAATCACCAGCCTGCCCACCGACCTGACGCCGGAACAAATCATCGAAAGCTTCTCCGCCCCGGAAACCATCAGCTTTTGGAAACTGCGCGGGTTCATCGAAACGATGGAGACGTCGGGTTTCTCAGCCGCGCGCCACCGGATGTTCTGGCAGGGGCAGCTGTCGACGCCGCTGCTGCTGGCGGCGATGGTGCTGATCGGGGCCGCGTTCTCCATGCGCCATGTGCGGTTCGGAGGCCTCGGGCTGATGGCGCTGGGGGCGGTGTGCACCGGGCTTGGTTATTTCGTGCTATCGAACATCACCGCTGCGTTCGGCGCGTCGGGGGGGATTCCGGCGCCGCTGGCGGCCTGGGCGCCCCCGGCGGCTATGTCCTTGCTTGCGATCGGCTTGCTGCTGCATCTTGAGGACGGTTAAACAGTCCCGACCATGGGGCGGGGCGACTCGCCGATCCTTGCCGCGCCGCGGCCCAGACCATCGCCGCCCCGCACCGCGGACCGGCCGCCGCCATCAGGGAGTGTAGCCCGCGTGATCCGCCTCAACGCCAAGATCGCCTCCGCCGCGCTGCTGCTGACCGCCGCGACGCCCCACGCCGCGCTGGCCGAGCAGAGCGATCGCATCCCCGCGCCGCTTTATGAGGGGCTGACCTCCGACGCCGACACGCGGGCCCCGGTCGCGCTGGTGGCCGACATGGTGCGGTTCGACAACGCGACCCAGATCCTGACCGCAGAGGGCAATGTCGAGGTCTATCAAGGCGCCCGCACCCTGACCGCGCGACGCATCGAATACAACGCCGCCACGGGCCGAATCATGGCCACCGGCGACGTGACCCTGCGCACCCCCGAAGGCGTCACCCTGATCGCCGACATGGCTGATCTGGACGATCGCCTGCGCGACGCGCTGATCGCAAGCGCGCGGATGCAATTGCCCGGGGACGCCCGCTTCGCCGCCGCCCGCCTGCAACGGATCGAGGGGCGGTATAACGTGCTTGACCGCGCGGTGTTCAGCCCCTGTCAAGTCTGCGCCGCCGATCCGACCCCGCTATGGCGGATCCGCGCCCGCCGGATCGTGCATGACGAGGTCGAAAAGGTGGTTCATTATGAGGATGCGACTTTCGACATCCTCGGGATGCCGGTGGTGTGGCTGCCGTATTTCCGTCATGCCGACCCGGGGGTGGAGCGCGCCTCGGGCCTGCTGTTCCCCGAATATCTGCAAAGCAGCGGCTTCGGCCAGGCGGTCAAGCTGCCGATGCACTGGGTGATCGACGAGAAATCCGACCTGACCGTGACCCCGTTCATCACCACCGCCAGGGGCGTGATCATGGAGGGCGAGTATCGACGCACCTTCGAGAGCGGCGCGATGACGCTGGCCGGCTCTGTGACCTATTCCGACTACGCTGGCGACAACCGCCTGCGCGGGCATATCGATTCCGCCGGGATCTGGTCGCTGGGCGAGGTCGCCGGGCTGCCGGGCTGGAAGGCGGGGTTCGATCTTCAACTCGCCTCGGACGACGGCTATCTGCAACGCTATGACTTCTCACAGGCCGACCGGCTGACATCGGAGATATTCCTGCGCCAGTCCGACCGAAATGGGTTCTTCGAGGTATCGACGGTCCGCTTCCAGTCCTTTCGCTCGGATGAACCGTTCGGGGAAATCCCCTTCGCGGCCCCCAGCTTCGAGGGCCGCCGCCGCGTGGGCGACGGCCTGCTGGGCGGAGTGCTGAGCGCGGATGCCGCGGGCTATGGGCTGGTGCGCTCGGACGGGCAGGACACCGCGCATCTCGGCCTCGGGATGGATTGGCAGCGGTCGTGGACCCTGCCGTTCGGCGTGCTGATCGGCGCGGTGGCCGAAGCGCAGGCGGATGCCTGGCGCATCAGCGACGCCAGCGGGACCGGCGGCGATGACGGCGTGGCGCGCCTGCACCCCCAGGCGGGGCTTGAGGCGCGGCTGCCGCTGGCGCGCCGCGACACCGACGGGGCGCTGGCGGACGCGCTGGGGGGCGGCGTGACCCATGTGATCGAGCCGATCGTGCAGGCCGTGGTCGCGCCCTATCACAGCGCCGCCAGCGGCGCGCCGAACGAAGACAGCCTGCTGACCGAGTTCGACGAGACCGATCTGTTTTCCTTGCGCCGCCATTCCGGCTGGGACGGGGTCGAGGAAGGCCCGCGGATCAACCTCGGGGTGCGCTATGCGATGATCGGCGACGATGGCGCGGATTTCTCGGCGACCGTGGGGCGGGTGTTTCGCGCCAAATCCATCGACAGCTATGGCGCCGGCGCAGGCCTGAACGGGCGCGAGAGCGATTTCGTCGGCGCCTGGTCGCTGGCGCTGCCGGACGTCGGGCGTCTGACCCACCGGATGCGCGTGTCCGACGCGCTGGAAATCACCCGCAACGAAGTCTACGGCCAAGTGGATTGGGAGGCGGCGAGCGTGCTCGGCTCCTACATCTACCTCGCGCCCGATGAAATCACCCTGACCGAGCGCCACGAAGTCGCCGCCGAAGCGCAGTATCGCATCACCTCGAACTGGACCGTGGGGGCCGAACTGCGCCGCGATCTGGACCAGCAAAGCTGGGTGCGCACCGGGGGGCTGATCCGCTATTCCAACGAATGCGTCGACCTCGAGGTCTATGGCGGGCGGCGCTACACCGGTACGGCGGACGCCCCGGCCTCGACCTATATGGGGCTGCGGGTGCGGCTGTGGGCGCTTGGCGACGGGGATGGCGCGCGCGCGCCCGCCACGGGCGCTTGCAAGCCGCAAAGCTGAGCGGCCAAGCCGCGGCTCGACGCAACGCCGCCGAGCGGATAGACAGAACCCGCGGCGGCGACAAGGCCCGCCCCGCGCCGACCGGATCGACAGGACAGGACCTGACATGACCGCACTTCGGCACGCAGCTTTCATCGCCCTGACCGTTGCGGCGCTGTCGCAGGCGGCGCCCGCGGCGGCCCAGACCGCCGCCCCCGGCGCAGCGTCCGGCGCCGCCTTCGCCCCGGCCGCCTTCGTCAACGACCAAGTGATCAGCGCCTATGACATCGCGCAGCGCGGGCGGCTGAATGCGTTCCTTCAGGCCGCGGACGGGCCGGAAGCCGCGCTAGAAGGCATGATCGAGGAACGGCTGAAGCGCGGCGCCGCCAAAGACGCCGGCATCGCCGTGGAACGCCCCGCGGTCGAGGCCGCGCTGACGCGCTTCGCCCAAGGGCGCGGGGTCGACGCGGCCGGGCTTCAGGCCCAGCTTGCCGCCGCCGGCGTGTCGCGCGTGACCTTGCGCGATTTCATCGAGACCGAGATCGTGTGGTCCGCCTATGTGCGCCGCACCTTTCTGACCCGCGCGCAGGTCTCGGACCTTGAACTGCAAGATGAGATCGAGACCTCGGACCGCATCGTGCAGGTGACCTATGACCTCTCGGAAATCTCGATGCCCTATCGCGACGATCCGGCCACGGTGCGCGCGCTGGCGGCCCGCATCTCAGCCGAGGTGAACGGCGGCGGCGATGCGGCCGCGCTGGCGCGCCGCCACAGCCGCTCTGAAACCGCGTCCAAGGGCGGGCGGATCGGCGCGGTGCCGAGCGAGCGGATGCCCCCAGCGATCAAGGCCGCGGTGGACCCGCTGCGCCCCGGTCAGGCCACCGCCCCCATCGAAGTGCCCGGCGGCATCGTGGTGCTGGTGCTGAACGACCGCATCGAGACCCGGCCCGAATTGAACGCCGAGGGGCGCGAACAGGTCCGCACTCGGATGCTCGAAGAACGTCTTACCCGCCTTGCGGACGGGCGGCTGGCCGAACTGCGCGCCCGCGCCTTCATCGACCGGCGCCGATGACCCCCCGCCCCGGCGCCCCGCTGGCGCTGAGCTGCGGCGACCCCGCGGGCGTGGGCGCAGAGATCGCCGCCGCCGCTTGGGCCGCGCTGGGGGCTGAGGCGCCCTTTGCGATGATCGGCGACGCCGACTGGGCCGCCGGGTTCGGCGCGCCAGTGGTGCGGATCGATGCGCTGGCCGACGCGACGCACGCCGCCGCCCACGGCCTGCCGGTGCTGCACCGCCCCTATCCCGCCCCCCCGGTCCCCGGCGTCCCGATCGCAGCCAACGCGGCCGCGGTGATCGCGTCGATCGAAGAATGCGTCGCGCTGGCTCGGTCCGGTGAGGCTGGGGGCGTGGTCACCCTGCCGATCAACAAGAAGTCGCTGAAAGACGGCGCCGGGTTCGCCCATCCCGGCCATACCGAGTTTCTAGCCGCCCTCGATGACGCGCCGCGGTCGGTGATGATGCTGATGGGCCCGGCGATGCGCGTCGTCCCGGTCACGATTCATCAGGCGCTGGCCGACGTGCCGCGCCTGCTGACCGCCGATCTGGTGATCGAGACCGCACGGATCGTTCACGCCGCGATGCGCCGCGATTTCGGCATGGCGCGCCCGCGGATCGCGGTGGCGGGCCTGAACCCCCATGCGGGCGAAGGCGGGCTGATGGGGCGCGAGGAGATCGACGTGATCTTCCCCGCCGTGATGCAGTTGCGGGCCGAGGGGATGGACATCGCCGGGCCGCTGCCCGCCGACACCATGTTCCACCCGCCCGCCCGCGCGAAATGGGACGTGGCGCTTTGCATGTATCACGACCAAGCGCTGATCCCGATCAAGACGCTGGATTTTGACCGCGGCGTCAACGCGACGCTGGGGCTGAGCTTTGTGCGCACCTCGCCCGACCACGGCACCGCCTATGACATCGCGGGCAAGGGCGTCGCGTCCCCGCTGTCGTTGATCGAGGCGATCCGCGCCGCCAGCGCCATGGCCGCCGCCCGCGCAACCTATGACCGGGGCGCGGCATGAGCGAGAATGACATCCCCCGCGGCCCGGCCCAAGACGGGCTGCCACCCCTGGGCGCGGTGATCCGCGACCATGACCTTGCGGCGAAAAAGGCGCTTGGTCAGAACTTTCTGCTCGACCTGAACCTGACGGGGCGGATCGCGCGCGTCGCGGGGTCCAACGCCGATCACGATGTGCTCGAGGTCGGGCCCGGCCCCGGCGGCCTGACGCGCGCGCTGCTGTTCGAGGGCGCCCGCCGGGTGGTAGCGATCGAGCGTGACGCCCGCTGCCTGTCCGCGCTGGCCGAGGTCAGCGCGAAATACCCCGAACGCCTTGCGGTGTTCGAAGGGGATGCGATGGAGTTCGACCCCGCCGAGCATCTGACCGCCCCCTACCGGATCATCGCCAACCTGCCCTACAACATCGGCACCGAGCTGTTCGTGCGCTGGATGACCCCGCCCGCCTGGCCGCCGACCTGGTCATCCTTGACTTTGATGTTCCAGCGCGAGGTGGCGGAGCGGATTTGCGCCAAGCCCGGATCGTCCGCCTGGGGGCGCCTTGCGGTGCTGGCGCAATGGCGGGCCGAGGCGCGGATCGCGTTCGAGGTGTCGCCCAAGGCCTTCACCCCTCCGCCCAAGATCTGGTCGGCGGTGGTGCATGTGACGCCCTTGGCGACCCCGCGCTTTCCCGCCCGGCCGAAAGCCTTGGAGCATGTCACCAAGGCCGCCTTCGGCCAGCGCCGTAAGATGCTGCGCCAAAGCCTGAAGCAAATCACCGCCGACGCGATCGGCATGTGCGAGGCCGCGGGCGTTGAGCCGACGTTGCGCGCCGAGGCGCTGGACATCGCTGATTTCTGCGCGCTGGCGCGGGCGTTCGACGCGCAAAACGCAGTGGGCTGAGCGCGGCTGCGGCCGGACAGGAGGCCGAAGGACGGCGGACACCCAAGGCTACATCGACGTAGCCGAGATCGTCGGCGTCTAAGTCGAGGGCATGTGCCAAGGCGATCCAGAAAAGCTCCGCCGCGCGATGCACGAAAAGCTGTCCTGCATCGGGCATTTCGACGGCGAGTTGGAATGGCTCGGGCGCGGCGCCTTTATCGCGGCGGTGGGCAAGGTGGTGGAAACGCCCGATCCGTCGCCTTGGCATCGCATCAACGCCCTGTCGGCGGTCGGCGACGTCGCGACGGTGCAGGTGGAGAATATCTGGCTCGGTCAACACTATGACGACACGCTGACGCTGCTCAAACACGAGGATCGCTGGGTCATCGTGTCAAAGGTGTTCTTCCTCAGACCCCAAGGCTGAGCGGCGCCAAGGCGACCCCTCAATGAAAAAGGCGCGGTCCTGATCGGGACCGCGCCTTTTTTTAGCTCTGGGATGCCGCCTTAGTTGGTGACGGCCTCGTTGCGATCGCCGCTCGGGGCGTCGGCGTCGTCGGGCGCATCAGCCTTGACGCGGCGACGGCCGCGGGCGGCGGTGCGACGCACTCCCTCGTCCGGACCGGGCGCGGCGACGGGCGCATCGGCGACCGGCGCGGCGGCGGCGGCGGCGTTTTCATCGCGCTGGGCGCGGCGCGGGGAACGGCGGCGACGCGGCTTGGCGGCGGCATCTTCCTCGGGCGTCGGGACCAAACCGGCGTCGGCGCCATTATCGTCGAGCGCGATGACGGCGGCGTCCGCGGCCACCGGATCAGCCTGCTCTCGCGCGGGGGCGGGAACCGGCGCAGGGTCGCGCGGGGGCCGAGGGGCGTGGTTGCGCACGGGCCGGTCCTCGACCTCGCGGGCGTCGGGCTGCTCACGCAGGTCCTGATCGCGGGGGCCACGGTCGTCGCCACTCTCGGCGCCACTCTCGGCGCGGTCATGGCGACGCGGGGGCTGGCGGTCGCCGCGAGGTGCGGGCTCACGGCCCTCATATCCGTCATTGCGACGCTCGCCGCGGTCTTGGCGCGGCTGGTCGTTCTGGCGCGGCTGGTCGTTCTGGCGCGGCTGCTCGACCACCCGCTGCTGATCGGCGATGCGCTGCTGTTCGGCCTGAGTGGCCAGTTCAGCCTGCGCGGCGCTCAGCAACCGGGCGTAATGCTCGGCGTGTTGGAGGTAGTTCTCCGCCATCACCCGGTCGCCCGACAGCGTGGCATCGCGCGACAACTGTTCGTATTTTTCAACGATCTGCTGCGGGGTGCCGCGCACCTTGCCCTCAGGCCCGGCGCTTTCGAACACGCGGTTCGACACGTTGCCCATCGCCTTAGGGCGACTGCTTTGGGGCTTGTTGATGCGGTTCCGGTTGTTTTTCTGCGAAGGTCTCATTGTCTCTCGATCTCTGCCGGCGCTGCCGCGGGGCGGATGCGTGTCGCGGGTGCAAGCATCCGCGGCACGCCCGAACCGGGGGCGTCGCCGTTGCGGCGTGGGGCGCGATTTGCTGCGCCGAAACGCCAGACTGCGCGATCCGCTGTGCGTGGCCCATGCCCGGGCAGGTCACAGGGTCCGACGCGGAAAGCGCGCGTCGCTCGCTGACCTAATGACGCCGAAGCGCCTTATGGTGCGTCGCTGCGAAGGGCGTCCATCTCCCGTGCCGGACGGTCGACCCGTGGTGTCGAATGTCAGGCGATGGACGTGTCCGAGTGTATACGCGAAAAACCGCCGTGAACAAGCCAAAGCTGCGAGGGTTCCGCACCAGTGGGAGGAATTGAGCGGCTCCGATGCGTCAATTCCAACCGATTTCGACGCAGCGCCCCCGCCCGTCGAAATCATCAAGCACCCGGGCGGTCGCCGCCCCTGCCGCGCGGGCCAGCGCGACCACGTCGGGGGCCTGCCCCGCGCCGACCTCCAGCAGCGCGCGGCCCCCCGGCGCCAGCAGCCGCGGCAGATCGCCGGTGATGGCGCGGTACGCGTCCAGCCCGTCGCCCCCGGGGGTTAGCGCCATCGCGGGCTCCCACAGCCGCACCTCGGGCGCGAGGTCCGCCATGTCGTCCGCACGGATGTAGGGCGGGTTTGACACCACCAGATCGAACTGGTCGGCCACCCCCGCGCCCCAATCCCCAAGCCGCAGATCAGCGCGGGCGGCGACGCCGAGCGCTGCCGCATTGCGCCCCGCGATCCCCAGCGCCGGGGCGGACGCATCCACGCCCACCCCACGGGCTTGCGGCCATTCCGTCAGCAATGTCAACAAGATGCAGCCCGACCCGACCCCCAGATCCAGCACCGAGGCCGCCGCCCCCCCTGCAAGCGCGGCGGCGATCAGGATCTCAGTTTCGGGCCTCGGGTCCAGCACATCGCCGGTCACGATGAAATCACGCCCCCAGAACGCGCGCCGCCCGGTGATGTGCGACACCGGGCGGCGGCGGGCGCGCTCTGCGATGGCGGCGCGATAGGCTTCGGTCTCGGCCTCAGGCGCCGGATCGGCCAGCCGAGTCCCGAACGCCGCCCCATCCAGCCCCGACGCCCAGCGCAGCAGCGCCCGCGCATCCCCCGCGGCGGCGTCGATCCCGGCGGCGGCCAGCGCGGCGGCGCCCTCGCGCAGAAGGCTCGCGCGGGTGGTCATGGCTCCAGCGCCACAAGCCGCGCGGCTTCGTCCGCCGAAGCCAGCGCGTCGATGATGTCATCGAGATCGCCCGCCATCACCTCCGCCAGTCGATACAGCGTCAAATTGATGCGGTGGTCGCTGACCCGTCCTTGCGGAAAGTTATAGGTGCGAATCCTCTCGGACCGGTCACCGGACCCAACCTGCCCTTTGCGGTCGGCGGCGCGGGCGTCGGCGCTGGCCTGCCTGTCGATATCAAGCAGTCGCGCGCGCAGCACCATCATCGCCTGCGCGCGGTTGCGGTGCTGGGATTTCTCTGACGACGTCACGATGATCCCGGTGGGCAGATGGGTGATCCGCACCGCGCTGTCGGTGGTGTTGACGTGCTGCCCGCCCGCCCCCGACGCGCGCATGGTGTCGATGCGGATATCGGCCGGGTCGATCACCAGATCGCGCTCCTCGGCCTCAGGCAGCACGGCGACGGTGGCGGCGGAGGTATGGATACGCCCGCCGCTTTCGGTCGTGGGCACCCGCTGCACCCGATGCACGCCAGATTCGTATTTGAGGCGCCCGAACACGCCCTGCCCCTCAATCCGGGTCACCGCCTCGCGGATCCCGCCAAGTTCGGTGGCGGACATCTCCAGCACGTCCATCCGCCAGCCGCGGGATTCGGCATAGCGCTGATACATCCGCATCAGGTCGCCAGCGAACAGGGCGGCTTCCTCGCCCCCGGTTCCAGCGCGAAATTCGACGATGGCCGGGCGCGGGTCGGCGGCGTCTTTAGGGAGCAGCGCGCGCTTCAGGGCCAGCTCGGCGACGGGAAGCGCGGCGTCGATGCGCGCAAGATCCTCCGCCGCCAGCGCCGCCATGTCGCGGTCGGCGCGCAAGGCTTCGGTGTCGACGCGCTCCTCCAGCAGATCGATCCACACTCGCGCCAGATCGGCGGTCGGGCGCAGGTCGGCGTATTCGCGCGACAGATCTGTCCAGGCGCCCGCATCGGCGCGCCCTTGGGCCAGGCGCGCCTCGAGCGTCTCGAACCGGCGCAGGATCTGTTCGGCGGCGTCGCGCGCGATCATGGGGGGCCTCAGGGCTTTGGCGGGGACCCCCCTGATGGCGCGAGGGGCCGGAATGGTCAAGCCGCCGCGCGCGATCCCCCTCGGCGGCGACGCCGCGCCATCGCGCCACGCCCGGTGACCGCGCGCCCCAGCGGCCCCGACGAAGCGGGCGGCGGAACAGCTCAAGACCCCGTCGATCTGCGTCGCCCCCCGATGTAATCGGGGGCATTGCAGGCGGCGGCGATGCAACGGATATTCACGCCCCAGCAGGCCGAAACGCAGGGTCGGCCCGCTGATCGCACAGGTCCGGTCGGCGCGAAACCCGATGCCCAAGCCCGCCCGGTTCGGCGCCCCCGCGATGGAGCCGCGCACAGCGCCGCGGAAATCCAACGCGGCGCCCGCTGGCGACAGCGCGGACGCGACCGGAACCGCAGCGGCGATCGGACTGCGACTCAGGACATGCCGCCTTTCAAAGCGCCTGCGACAGCCAGTTCGGATGAGCGCGATCACGGGGTCTCCCCCTCGGCGACCCGATCAAGGCGCACGGGATAAAGTCATCTCCGAAACTTGATGCTGACGGCGCTTTGAGCAAGCGCGCGGCTGGCGTAGACAAGATCTATGTTCCGCATTCTCGCCCCGATCGCATTGGCGCTGCTCGTCGCCCTGCCCCCGCCCGGCCCCGCCGCGGCGCAGGACGCCCGCGCGGCGCAATCGGCGCCCGCTTGGGTCCGCCCGCCCGCCAAAGACGGCTTTTCCTATCCCGACTGCTACTGCACCAACCGGGGAGAGAGGGTGGAGCTTGGCCGCACCGCCTGTCTCTCGATCGGCTCGCAGAGCTTCACCGCACGGTGCGAGATGTCGCTGAACAACCCGACCTGGCGCAAGACCGAGGACGACTGCATCGCGTCCCCGTCAGCGCGCCTCGGGCAGCGGGATGGCGCCCAGCCAGGCTGACACCCGGCCCGCGTTCACCCCGAAATCCGACGATCCCCAGCGCGACCGAGAATAGATCGCCAGCGTCGCTTTGCCATCCCCCGCCGGCAGCGCGCGCACTGAGATATAGTCGGGATAGCCGACGATCCGCGACCGCTGCACATAGGTGGCGAACAGCTCGCCCGGCGATCCGGCCAGCAGGCGGACCCGCGGGGCGGCGAGGGCGATTTCGTTCAGCGCCTCCATCAGCGCGCGCGGCGAACCCTCCCACACCGGCGCGGGCCGGGCGGCGCCGGGCGTGCCATCGGGCGCCAGCAGCACGTCGTTGGGCTTGCCGGTGCGCGCCGCCGCCAGCGGGTCGAGGTGCTGCAAGCTCGCGTCATCGGGGGTCAGGCGCACGAACGCGATCCCTCCCGCCACCACAAGCGCAATCGCGGCGGCGATGCCGACTAGGATGTTCATGTCTGTCCTCCCCCCATGGGCGCGCGCCATTCGCTCGCCCTGCCGCGCCATCAAAGGCCGCCGTCCGGCCCGCCCCATGGCGGGCCGCGGCCGGGCGAGCGGGGGGCCTTGCGCCTCCCCGAGCCCGGCCGCCGCCGCCTCGCGATCAGCCCAGCGCCGCCGCCGCCTCGCCGCGTTCCTCGGCCGCGCGCTCCGCCTCGAGCGCCTCAGCCTTTTTCTCTACCAGCTCGACGATATGCTCGATCATGTCGCCATTGCCGATCTTATGATCGGCGATCCCCGACAGATAGACCATTCCCGATCCGGCCCCGCCGCCGGTGAATCCGATGTCGGTCTCTTTCGCCTCGCCCGGCCCGTTTACCACGCAGCCGATGATCGACAGCGTCAGCGGCGTCTTGATGTGTGACAGGCGGTCTTCCAGCATCTCGACGGTGCGGATCACGTCAAAGC
>JBLIKI010000026.1:0-21449 GCA_047636235.1 Paracoccaceae bacterium
GATTCATTAATTTTCGAACTCCCTGAGGGCCCTCCATGTCAAAGATGTTTAACGCCATCGTCGTTTCGGCTTTGGTTCTGTCCGGCTGCGCGAAATCGTCCAGCAACGTCGCAGGCGCGTATCAATCGCCGATGCTATACGCTCAGTGGGACTGCGGCCAGCTGGCCGCCGAGAAGGCGGCCGTGCAGTCGCGCGTCGTCTCCATGGCGCAAAAGCAGGACGACGCCGCCACCCGTGACGCGGTCGCTATGGGCGTCGGGTTGGTGCTGTTCTGGCCGGCGCTGTTCTTGCTGGCTGCGGGGGACAACGAGGCTGAGCTTTCCGTGCTCAAGGGCCAGCATGAGGCGCTGACGGCGGCGGAGACCAGCAAGCGCTGCGTGGCCGCCCCGATGATGGCCTCGGCGTCTGACGGCGTCGCCACGGTGGCGATTGCCACCGACGTGAGCGGCAACGACCCGGTCAGCGGCCAGCGCCCGATCGAAGGCGCCAAGTACGCCATGTTCAGCGCCCCGCAGATCGAGGCCTATTGCGCCCAAAGCTGGGAAACCCGCCGCGCGCCCGACGGCCGGACGGAGTTCAACCCCTGCCACCGCCGCGACGCGTTCAACTGAGCGCCCTTGATCGGCGCCCCCGGCCGCGGCCGGGGGCGCCGATCTGCCGCACCCCGGGCGTGCCTCGGGGCAGGGACATGATCTGTCCCGGCGAGCCTGTGCGGCGCGGGATCGTGCTGCCCAACGCCCCGCCATCGCCGTAAAATTTCGCCCCGCCCGCGTCGCGCCCGACCTGCGGCGGATTTCGTTCGCACCGCGAACCGCGCTTTCATTGCCTCGTTGCAAGGCCCGCCGCGCGCCGTTGCGTGCCCTAGGCCAATAATGCGAGGGTTTGTCCGTAAACGGCCCCGAACAGACAGCGGGCCTCGGTAGATCCTGGGGAAGGGATGAAGATGGCCGCGAAAACCTACGACGTCATCGTGATCGGCGCCGGACCGGGTGGATATGTCGCCGCGATTCGTGCGGCGCAGCTCGGCCTGAAAGCCGTGGTGGTGGAGCGCGAGCATCTCGGCGGCATCTGCCTCAACTGGGGCTGCATCCCGACCAAGGCGATGCTGCGGTCCTCCGAGGTGTTCCACCTGATCCACCGCGCCAAGGAATTCGGCCTGACGGTCGAGAAGGTCGGCTACGACATCGATGCGGTCGTCAAGCGGTCACGCGGGATCGCCAAGCAGCTGGCGAGCGGCGTCGGCCATCTGCTGAAGAAGAACAAGGTCGACGTGGTGATGGGCGCCGCGACGATCCCGGCCAAGGGCCGCGTGTCGGTCACCACCGACAAGGGCGTGGTGGAGCTGGAGGCCGCCGACATCATCCTCGCCACCGGCGCGCGCGCGCGCGAATTGCCGGGGCTTGAGGCGGACGGCGACCGAGTATGGACCTATAGGCACGCGTTGGTGCCGCCGTTCATGCCCAAACGCCTGCTGGTGATCGGATCGGGCGCGATCGGCATCGAATTCGCCAGCTTTTACAACACCCTCGGCGTTGAGACGACGGTGGTCGAGGTGATGGACCGGATTCTGCCGGTGGAGGACGCGGAGATCTCCGCCTTCGCCAAGAAGCAGTTCATCAAGCAGGGCATGAAGATCGAAGAGAAGGCGATGGTCAAAAAGCTCGACCGCGCCAAGGACAAGGTCACCGCGCATATCGAGATCAAAGGCAAGGTCGAGGCGCGCGACTATGACGTCGTGATCTCCGCCGTCGGCATTGTCGGCAATGTCGAGGGCCTGGGGCTGGAGGCGCTAGGCGTCGGGATCGACCGCACCCATGTGGTGACCGACACGCACTGCCGGACCTCGGTTCCGGGGCTTTACGCCATCGGCGATATCGCGGGCGCGCCGTGGCTGGCGCATAAGGCGTCCCATGAGGGCGTGATGGTGGCCGAGTTGATCGCCGGCCAGCACCCCCACGCGGTGGAGCCGGGATCGATCGCGGGCTGCACCTATTGCCATCCGCAGATCGCCTCGGTCGGCATGACGGAAGAAAAGGCCAAGGCCAGCGGGCGGGAGATCAAGGTCGGGCGGTTCCCGTTCATCGGCAACGGCAAGGCGATCGCGCTTGGCGAATCCGAGGGGCTGATCAAGACCGTGTTCGACGCCAAGACCGGCGAGCTGCTGGGCGCCCACATGGTCGGGGCCGAAGTGACCGAACTGATCCAAGGCTATATCATCGGCCGCAAGCTGGAAGCGACCGAGCAGGACCTGATCGAGACGGTGTTCCCGCACCCGACGCTGTCGGAGATGATGCACGAGGCGGTGCTCGACGCCTGGGGCCGCGCGGTTCACTTCTGATCAACGCAGCGCCGCCCTCGGATCGACCGGGGGCGGCGTGGATCACCTGCAATCCGCGCGGAAGTGAACCATGGCGTTTGCGGCGCCGGAAATGTGGGATTTCGCGGCGTTGAAGGCGGGATCGAAACCGGCCCAGCGGCAGCGGCCATCTTTCTCCAGCACCTCGCGCGCAAGGGCGACACGCTGGTCAAGCGGAAGATATCGCGGGCCCTTGCAGAGGCCGCGTTCCGCCGCACGATAGGTGCAGGACACGAGATTAGCGCCATCAAGCTTATAGGGCTGCTTGGCAAGCATCTGCTTGAACGCCTCCACCGACATGTTTTTGCGTGCCGCCTCACGAACAAGATCCTCCTCATCCAGTCCGTGGAAGGTTTTGGTTTTGGTGGGGGTGATGACGAATATAAAATGCCTCAATCCATCCTGAGGCGCCGCATTTCGTTGCGTTATATCGCTCCAGTTCACATGCTGGTCACGTATCACGATCTTCCCGCCGATCCTTGGGGTGGCGTCGGCGCCAACCCCGGGGGTGGCGTCGATTTTGCCGCCGGCGCCACCGCCGCAGGCGGCCAAGGCCAGGATGCAGGCGAAGCTGAGAAATGAAAATCGCAAACCAATATTCCCTTTTTTCAGGTGCGGTCGTCTTCACTCGGTGAAGCGCACCTTGCCGATATAGCTCAGGTTCCGGTTGGCCTGCGCATAGTCGATGCCATAGCCGACCACGAATTCGTCCGGGATCACGAAGCCGGTGAAGCGCGCCTTGATGTCCACCTCGCGCCGCGTTGGCTTGTCGAGCAGCGCGCATACTTCGAGCCGCCGCGGCTTGCGCGCGCGCAGCAGGTGCAGCACGTGGTGCAGCGTGAAGCCGGTGTCGACGATGTCCTCGACCACCAGCACATCGCGGCCCTCGATCTCGCCGCGCAGATCTTTGAGGATTCGCACCTCACGCGACGATGTCGTGGAGTTGCCGTAGGACGACGCCTCGATGAAATCGATCTCCATCGGCACGGTAAGCTCGCGCGCCAGATCAGCGATGAACACGAACGAGCCGCGCAGCAGGCCGATCACGATCAGCTTGTCGGTGCCGCGAAAGTAATCCTCGATCTCATGTGCCAGCGCCTCCACCCGCGCGGCGATGGCCTTGGCGGTGATCAGCGGGTCGATCGCATAGGGGACTTGGGCGCCGGGCATGGCGGACTCCTTCATTTGGCGAAATGGCGCGCGTCGCGGCAGCGGTGCGCATCGTCAGGCCTTGCGCGCACGCGCGCCAGCCCCGGCGGCCCGGCGGGGGCGCGACGAAACGCCCCTCGCACGGCGCGCGCGGTCGGCGCATACGCTGCGCCCATGCCGACGCACACAGAAAAACGCCGCCTGCCGTATTCCGCCGGGGAAATGTACGCCCTGATCGCGGACGTGTCCCGTTACCACGAATTCCTGCCCTGGTGCGAAGCGGTGCGCGTGCGCGACCGCCGACCCGGCGAGGCGCCGGGAGCCGAGGTGCTGGACGCGGACCTGATCATCTCGTTCAAGGTGTTCCGCGAACGGTTCGGCAGCCGAGTGACGCTGAACCCCAAGGGCCGCGTGATCGACGTCGCCTATCTGGACGGGCCGTTCCGTTACCTCAACAACCACTGGCGGTTCGAGGAAATCGAGCCAGGGACCTGCGAGGTCAACTTTTTCGTCGACTTCGAGTTCAAGAACGCAGTGCTGCGCGCCGTGATCGGCGTGGTGTTCGGCGAGGCGATGCAACGCATCGTTCGCGCGTTCGAGAGCCGGGCCGAGGCGCTTTACGGGCCCCGCAGCCTGTAGCGGCCCGAAATGCACAACGCCGCCGCGGGACCCGCGGCGGCGTCTGACGCTCCGCGGCGGCCCGGATCAGGCACGGCGGCGGCCGACCATGAGCAGCGCGCCAGGGCACGCCAGCGGCGCGGCGGCGGGAAGCGGCACATCGGCGACCCCCCTCAGGAAGCGGCCCGCGATGATCACGCCAGAGCCATCGGTCTCGCCCGATGCGGAGATGTCTTAGCTGAAGGTCACTGTGTCGGCGGTGGTCGTCACGGTCAGACCGGTCAGCGTGGTCGAGGTCAGATCGAACCCGAGCAACGTCTGCCGCCGCAGAAATCGAGGCCCGAGAGCACGATTGAGCTGGGGCAGCTAAACGACGCGCCTACGTCGTCGAAGAACACGACGTCATCGCCGCCGAGGCCTGCGTTGAGGTCGAATTAGAAAACGCCGGCCGTCAAATCATAGCCCGCCCCGACAAAGCCGCCGACCGCGTCGTTGATCGGCTGGAAGGTGAGCGTGACCGAATTCCCATCCAGCGTCGCAGCGGACGCGGCCATGGAAAGGGTCGCCGCGATGACGGCGGCGCGTAGGATGGATCGCATGAGAATTCCTCTGACACAGAAAGATTGGACGACATTTCGGCGGAAAACCGACCTGCGTCAGCCATATGAACGACGCGGGGCGCAGCGACGCTCGCCCGAAGTCGTGCCCGCGCCCTCGCCCTCGCCCGCGACGCGCCTCCACCCACGACAGCGCCGCCAAGAGAAACCCCATGGCGGCGCTGTCTTCTCGCCCCTTATGCCCTGCGGCGAGCCGTCAGGTCAGGTCATAGGCCCGCTCGCCATGGGCGGCGTAGTCGAGGCCCTCGATCTCCTGCTCCGGGGTCACCCGCAGCGGCGTGACCAGCATCACGGAGCGGGCGATGGCCCACGTCATCACGACCGTGAACACCCCCACCGCGGCCAGCGCGATCAACTGCGGGCCCCAGTCGCCGCGCCCCAGCACCGCGATCATCAGCGTGCCGAAAATGCCGCCGACGCCGTGCACCGCGAACACGTCGAGGGTGTCGTCGATCTCCAACACCTCTTTGAACATGTTGACGGCGTATTGGCAGAGCACCCCGGCGATCGACCCGATCAGCAGCGCCTCGATCGGCCCGACATAGCCCGATGCGGGCGTGATCGAGGCCAGCCCCGCGATCGTTCCGGTCACCAGGCCCACCATTGAGGATTTGCCATAGCGCAGCTTTTCGGTGACCGCCCAGGACAGCGACGCGGCGGCGGCCGAAATATGCGTGACCACCATCGCCATTGCGGCGCCCCCGTCGGCAGCAAGCTGCGACCCGGCGTTGAACCCGAACCAGCCGACCCACAGCATCGAGGCGCCGACCATCACCAGGCCTGGATTATGCGGCGGGCGGGCGCGGTCGCGGCGCTTGCCAAGCATCATCGCCAGCACGATCGCCGCCAGACCGGCGGTTTCATGGACCACGATGCCGCCTGCGAAATCCTTGGTGCCAAGCTCCGCCAGCCAGCCGCCGCCCCAGACCCAATGCGCCACCGGCGCATAGCACAGCAGCATCCAAAGGCCCGAAAAGCCGATCACGAAGCCAAAGCCGATCCGCTCGACATAGGCGCCGACGATCAGCGCGGGGGTGATGATCGCAAAGGTCATCTGGAACGCAAAGAACAGCACCTCGGGGATCGTGCCCCACAGGCTGTCGCGGTCGACGCCGATCAGGAACGCTTTGTCGAGGCCGCCCCACCATCCGCTTTCCGCCGGGCCGAAGGCGATGGTGTAGCCGAACGCCAGCCACAGCACCGACATCAGGCAGGCGATCGCCATGCAGTGCATCAGCACCGACAGCACATTTCGCGCCCGCACCAGCCCGCCATAGAACAGCGCGAGGCCGGGCAGCGTCATGAACAGGACCAGCGCCGTCGCGACGATGATCCAGGCAGTGTCGGCGCCATTCATTCAGAATCCCCCCAGAGGTGTTTTCATGGCGCTCATATATCAGGCGCCTTGCAGCTTTCTCAGCGCGAGGGGATAGGAGGTGCGGCGGCGCAATGGAAACTGTTTACCCATTGGTAAACAGCATTCACGCTCACTTTGCGGCAGATGCGTAAAAAATAGGCTAGATAGGCGCGATAATAGGCAGTGGTTGGTAAATTTTTGCGCCCAGCCTGAGGCGCGTCACAGGCGCGCCTCAGGCTGGGAATCGCCGCTCAGGCCTGCGCGGCCTCCAACAACAGCTCCAACGCGCGATGGACCGCGGCGCCGCGGACCTCATCGCGGCCGCGGGCGCCGAACTCCTCGGTCAAGGTGCGGACCGGGGCGCCGCGGCGCTGGATGGCGAAGCAGACCCGGCCCTCGGGCTTGAACTCCGACCCGCCCGGCCCGGCGATGCCGGTGACCGAGACCGCCAGCGACGCGGGGCAGGCGGCCAGCGCCCCGGTCGCCATCGCGGCGGCCACGGGTTCGGACACGGCGCCATGGGCCGCGATCAGGTCCATCGGCACGCCGACCATGTCGTGCTTGGCGCCGTTGGAATAGGTTACGAAGCCCCGATCCACCACCGAGGACGACCCCGGAATCGCGGTCAGCGCCGCGGCAACCAGCCCGCCGGTGCAGCTTTCAACCGTCACCACGGTCAGCCCCGCGGCGCCCGCGGCGGCCAGCACCGCGCGCGCCAGATCCGACAAATGCGGCTCTTCGATCATATCAGCACTCCATGCGCGATGACGGCGGCGACGGTGATGACCAGCGCGGCGGCGACCCCGGCGAGGATGTCGTCGAACATCACGCCGGTGGCGCCGGGCAGCCGCTCGGCCCGGCCGATCAGCCACGGCTTCCAGATGTCGAACAGGCGGAACATGACGAACCCGCCGACATAGCCCGGCCACGCCGCCAGAAACACCTCAGGCGCGCGCCCGATATGCCATAGCCCGAAGCTGAGCGGCAGCAGCGCGATCAACTGCCCCGCGAATTCGTCGATCACGACCTCGGGCGGATCCTCACGCCCGGTGGCCTTCATATAGGCCTCGGTCGACACCCAGCCTGCGATGGTCACGACCAGCAGCCCCGCCAGCAGCAGCGGGAAATCCCCGATCAGGTGCAGCGCTATCCCGAGCGCGACGGCGCCGAGCGAGCCGACGGTGCCCGGCGCCCATGGGGCAAGCCCGAGGCCGAAACCGGTCGCGACCAGCTTGGCGGCGTTCACAGCGACACCGACGCGGCGGCTTGGGCGGCGATCCCCTCGGACCGGCCGGTGAAGCCGAGCTTTTCGGTGGTGGTGGCTTTGACGGACACGCGGGATACCTCGATGTTCAGGATGGCGGCCAAGGCGGCGCGCATGGCGTCGGCATGGGGGCCGATTTTCGGCGTCTCGCAGATCAGCGTGACGTCGACGTTCAGGATGCGGCCGCCGCGGGCGGCGACCCTCTCGGCGGCTTTCGCCAGAAAAATCCGGCTGTCGGCGCCCTTCCACTGCGGGTCCGAAGGCGGGAACCAGCGGCCGATGTCTCCCTCGGCGATCGCGCCGAAGATCGCGTCGGTCAGCGCGTGCATCCCGACATCTGCGTCGGAATGGCCGGTCAGCGCCCGGTCATGGGGAACCTTGACGCCGCACAGCGTCACATGATCGCCGGGAGCGAAGGCGTGCACGTCAAAGCCGGTGCCAAAGCGGATGTCCATAGGCTCTCCTGCGCGCAGCATGGTTTCGGCGCGGGCAAGGTCCTGCGCCGTGGTGATTTTCTCGTTTGCCGGATCGCCCGGCGTCAGAGCGACACGCAGCCCCGCGGCCTGCGCCACCGCCACGTCATCGGTCAGCGCCCGGCCCGCGGCGGCGCGGTGGGCGCCCGCGATGGCGCCGAGGCGGAAGGTCTGCGGGGTCTGCGCGCGGTAAAGCCCGCCGCGCGGGATCATAGCGCCGGCGCTGATGTATCCTCCGTCAACATCGCCCCGGCGCAGCGTGTCTGCAAGCGCCAGCGACGGGGAGGCGCCGTCGTGCGCGGCCAGCGCGGCCAGCGCCGCGTCGATCACCGCCGCACCCACGAAGGGCCGCGCGGCGTCGTGGATCAGCACCGGGGCGTCAGCGTCGATACCGTCGGCCTCCATCGCCTCAAGGCCCCGGCGCACGCTGTCCTGACGCTCCGCCCCGCCAATCACCGGGGGGGCGAGCGGCAGGGAAAGCCCCGCCACCGCAGCGTCATAGGCCGCGCGGTCATCGGCGTGGATCACCACGCGGAGCGACCGCACCGCCGGGTGCGCCGCCAGCGCGCGCAAGGTTCGCGCCAGCATCGGGGCGCCGCCCAAGGTCCGGTATTGTTTCGGCCCGCCGGGACCGGCGCGAAGCCCGCGTCCGGCGGCGACGATCAGGGCGTGGGCGTGTGCGTGCATATCGGGCTTAGATCCGTCGAAGATGGCTGAGGATTGGGCGGTGATGGCGCCGCAGTGCATATACAAGCCTTGCCCTACCATGGGTGCGCCTGTATTTCTGCGAGACAGCGTAATTATTGAGCAGCTATCACCAACATGCCTCTTTCCATACGCGATATCGCCTTGACAAGCGTGATTCTGCCCGCGCCGATGGCAGGGATCACCGACCTGCCGTTCCGGCGGCTGGCAGCCCGTTTTGGCGCGCCAGTGACCGTGTCGGAAATGGTCGGATCGCGCGAGGCGGTAGAGGGTCACAGGTGCACCCGCGGCAAGGCCGAACTGGGCGGCGCCGCGATCGAAGCGGTGCAGATCGCCGGGCGCGAGGGCTATTGGATGGCCGAAGCCGCCCGCATGGCCGAGGATTCGGGCGCCCACTACATCGACATCAACATGGGCTGCCCGGCGAAAAAGGTGACCCGCGGCCTGTGCGGATCGGCGCTGTTGCGCGACCCGGACCATGCGCTGGGGCTGATCGAGGCGGTGGTGAACGCGGTTTCGGTGCCGGTGACGCTGAAAACCCGGCTCGGCTGGGACCACGACATGCTGACCGCGCCAGAGGTCGCGCGCCGGGCCGAGAACGCCGGGATCGCGTTGATCGCCATTCACGGGCGCACTCGTCAGCAATTCTATACCGGGCGGGCCGACTGGGCCGCGGTGCGCGCGGTGCGCGACGCGGTGACCATCCCGCTGCTGGTCAACGGCGACATTCTGACCGCCGATGATGCGCGCGCCGCCATGGCCGCCAGCGGCGCCGACGGCGCGATGATCGGGCGCGCGATGCAGGGCGCGCCGTGGATCGTCGGCCAGATCGCCGCCGAGATCGCCGGGACAGCGCCCCCGGCCACCCCGACCGGCGCGGCCCTGGCCGATCTGGTGATCGAGCACCATGAGGCGATGCTGTCCTTCTATGGCGTCACCATCGGACTTCGCTGCGCGCGCAAGCACTTGGGCTGGTATCTTGACCGTGTGCCTGAAAGCGCCGCGCTGCGCGCCGCGCTGTTTCGCGAAACCGATCCCGCGACGATCCACGCAGCCCTCAGGGCGCATCTTTCCGACGCGGCCCCCGCCGCAAGCCATTCGCAGGAGCGTGCCGCATGACCGATCCCACCTATGAGGCCGTGTGGAACGCCCTGCCGCAGGCGGCGATGATTCTCGGGGCCGATGACCGCATCGGCATGGTGAACGGGGCGGCGGAGACGTTCCTCGGCATCAGCGCGCGGTCGCTGAAGGGCCGCAAGATCAACGACATCTTTGGGGAATCAAGCCGCCTGATGGATCTGGTCGGCCAGGCGCGCAGGGGGCCCGGGGTGTCGGTCGGGGAACACGGCATGGAGTTGTCGCTGCCCGATCGGCCGCCCTCGATGGTCGATCTGCATGTGTCGTCGGGCATCGATCTGGGGGGCGGCGCGCTAATCTTGATCCATCCGCAAAGCATTGCGGAGCGGATGGACCGCAGCCTGACCCACCGCGCCGCCGCGCGGTCGGTGATCGGGCTGTCGGCGATGCTGGCGCATGAGATCAAAAACCCGCTCGCGGGCATTTCCGGCGCGGCGCAGCTGCTGTCGATGCAACTGGGGGACCAGGAGACCGAGCTGTGCGAGCTGATCCGCGAGGAGGCCGACCGCATCGCGTCGCTTCTCGATAAGGTCGAGCAGTTCGGCGACAACCGGCCCACCGCGCTCAGCCCCGTCAACATCCACGACGTGCTGGACCGCGCGCGGCTGTCCGCGAAATCGGGCTTCGCGCAGCATGTGCGCTTCGTCGAGGAATATGATCCGTCGCTTCCGCCCACCGCAGGCGATCCGGATCAGCTGATGCAAGTGTTCCTCAACCTGCTGAAGAACGCCGCCGAGGCCGCGCCGCAGGTCGGCGGCATGATCTCGATCCGCACCAGCTTTCGGCCCGGCATCCGCATGGCGGCGCCGTCGGGGCGCCACGAAAGCCTGCCGCTGCAGATATCGATATCCGACAACGGGCCGGGCGTGCCGGAGGGGCTGAAGCGCGACATCTTCGAGCCGTTCGTGACCTCCAAGGCCACCGGGTCGGGGCTGGGGCTGGCGCTGGTCAGCAAGATCATCGCGTCCCATGGCGGCGTGATCGAGTGCGAGAGCGATCCGGGCTGGACCACGTTCCGCATGTTGCTGCCGGTCTGGAACGACCCGGACAAGGCCAAGGCGAAAGCCGCCGCCAAGAACGCCCGCAAATCGAAAGAAGAGGCCGCATCATGAGCATCAGCGGAGGAATCGGGGGCACAGTCCTGATCGCAGACGACGACCGGGCGATCCGCACCGTGCTCAGCCAGGCGCTGACGCGGGCGGGGTGTCGGGTGCGGTCCACCGGCTCCGCCAGCACGTTGTGGCGCTGGGTCGAAGAAGGCGAGGGCGATGTCGTCGTCACCGACGTGATGATGCCCGATGGCGACGCGCTGGACCTGCTGCCGGCGATCCGGCGGCGGCGGCCCGACCTGCCGGTGATCGTGATGTCGGCGCAGAACACGGTGATGACCGCGATCCGCGCCGCAGAGGTCGGCGCCTATGAATACATGCCCAAACCGTTCGACCTGAAGCTGTTGATCGAGACCGTGCGAAAGGCGGTCGAGGGCAAAAAGGTCGACCGCAGGGGCGATGGCCGCCCGGTGGATGAGCCGCTGCGCGACGAGGGGCTGCCGATCATCGGCCGGTCCCCCGCGATGCAGGAGGTGTATCGCATCATGGCGCGCCTGATGAACACCGACCTGACGGTGATGATCAACGGCGAATCCGGCACCGGCAAGGAACTGGTCGCCCGCGCGCTGCACAATTTCGGCTGGCGCAAGCAGGGGCCGTTCGTGGCCGTCAACATGGCCGCGATCCCGCGCGACCTGATTGAATCAGAGCTGTTCGGTCATGAGAAGGGCGCCTTCACCGGCGCCACCGACCGCGCGGTCGGCAAGTTCGAATTGGCCGCGACCGGGACGCTGTTCCTCGATGAAATCGGCGACATGCCGCACGACGCGCAGACCCGTCTGCTGCGGGTGCTGCAGGAAGGTGAGTTCACTCGCATCGGCGGTCGCCAGCCGATCAAGGCCGATGTGCGCGTGGTGGCCGCCACCCATCAGGACCTGCGCGCGCTGATTTCTGAAGGCACGTTCCGTGAGGATTTGTTTTATCGTCTCAACGTCGTGCCGATCAGACTTCCACCTTTGCGTGAACGTGTGGAAGACATCCCCGATCTTGCCCGCGCCTTCTTGCGCCGCGCCGCGGCCGAAGGGCTGCCCAAGAAGTCCATCGCGCCCGAAGCGGTCGAGGTACTGAAGCGTCAGGCTTGGCCGGGCAACGTGCGAGAGCTGGAGAACCTTATGAAACGCCTCGCCGCGCTGTGCGCCGACGAGGTGATCGGCGCGGACGTGGTGGAGGATGAGCTGGCCGCGCGCCCGACCTCCGGGGCGGCGCCAGAGGGCGAGCGGGGGGCGTCCTTGGGCGCCTCGGTGGAAGCGCATCTGCGGTCGTATTTCCAGCTCCATGGCGACGCGCTACCGCCCCCGGGGCTTTACGACCGGATCGTGCGAGAGGTGGAGCTGCCGCTGATCGCGCTGACGCTGTCGGCCACCCGCGGCAACCAGCTGAAGGCGGCGGAGCTGCTCGGGATCAACCGAAATACCCTGCGGAAAAAAATTCGTGACCTTGACATTCCGGTCACCCGGGGCAAGAAACTGATGTAACGATGCAACAGTAGAAAGGGCGCACGCCCCTTGGCACGCGACCTCGCCGCCGCAGAGAAGTTCATCGGCCGCCATCTGCGTGGTCTGCGCGCCTCCTTGTCCCGCCCTGAACGCGCGCGGCGGTTACGCAACCGACTCGCGCTGGGAGTGGTGGCGCTGGCGCCGGTGCTGGTGGGGCTGACGGTGATCACGCTCAGCGACAGCGAGGGGCGGGGCCCGGCGGCGCCGGAGCTGCTGCGCTGGGTGTTTTTGGCCGATCTGGTCTATATCATCGCCGTGGCGGGGCTGTTGGTCTGGCGGGTCGCGGCGCTGATCGCGGCGCGGCGCGCCAAATCTGCCGGATCGCGGCTGCATCTGCGGCTGACCGGCGTGTTCGGGGTGATGGCGCTGGCGCCGACCATCATCGTCGCGGTGTTCGCCACCGTCACGGTCAGCTTCGGACTCGAGGGGTGGTTTTCCGCCCAGATCGGCACCGTGGTGCGCAACGCCCTGTCCACCGCGCAGGCCTATGAGCAAGAGCACAAGCGCGCGATCCGCGGCGAGATTCTGGCGATGGCCAACGACCTGAACCGCGCCGGAAGCCAAGGGATCGATGACGGCCAGCTGGGCGAATTGCTGCGCGCGCAGGCCCGGATCCGCGAGATACCGGAGGCGTATATCTTTGACAGCAGCATCACGCTGCATGCGCGCGGAGAGTTCTCGTATCTGTTCAGCTTCGATCCGCCGGAGCCGGAGGCGCTGCAACAGGCGCGCGCAGGCGAAGTGGTGATCATCGACGACGACAAGAATGATGAAATCCGGGCGCTTGTCCATCTGAGCGACTTTTTCGACTATTACCTCTATGTCTCACGCCGGGTCGACGGCCAAGTGTTGCGGCTGCTCGACGAGACGCAGGAAACCGTGCAGCTTTACGAGCGGCTGGAGCGCGACCGTGGGCAGATCCTTTTGGATTTCGCTGTGATCTATATCGGCTTTGCGCTGCTGGTAACGCTAGCGGCGATCTGGTTGGGTCTGTGGTTCGCGGAACGTCTGTCACGCCCGATCGGGCGGCTGGCGGGGGCGGCGCACCGGGTCGGGGCAGGGGATCTTGACGTTCGCGTCAAAGAAGAGCGCGGCGACGATGAAATCGCGGTGCTGAGCCGCGTGTTCAACCGCATGACCGAGCAGGTCAAAGGCCAGCGTGACGCGCTTTTGAACGCCAACCGCGAGACAGAGCGCCGCCGCCGCTTTATCGAGGCGGTGCTGTCGGGGGTGACGGCGGGGGTGATGCGGCTCGACGCCGAAGGGCGCGTCGGGATGATGAACGAAGCGGCGGAAAAGATGCTTCACCGCCGCAGCATGGACGCCGCCGGGCGCGTGTTGGCCGATGTGGTCGCGGTGTTCGCGCCAGTTCTCGAACTGGCGCGGGCGCGCAAGAGCGGCGCCGCCGAGGATCGAGTGCACGGGCTGGTCGACGGGCGTGAGCGCGAGTTCATGGTCCGCGCGTCCCGGGTGGCGCAGGATGACGGCGCGGATGCGTTCGTGCTGACCTTCGACGATTTGACCGAGTTGTCCTCGGCCCAGCGGATGGCGGCCTGGGGCGACGTGGCGCGGCGCATCGCGCATGAGATCAAGAACCCGCTGACCCCGATCCAGCTTTCGGCGGAGCGGCTGAAGCGAAAGTTCGGCGCCAAGATGGAAGGGGAGGACCGCGTGCGGTTCGACCAATATTCCGACATGATCGTGCGTCAAGCAGGCGACATCCGCCGCATGGTGGATGAGTTCAGCCAGTTCGCCCGGATGCCCGCGCCCGAACTCGGCGCCCATGATCTGGGGCGGGTGCTGCGCGAGGCGGTGCTGCTGCAGGACGCGGCGGGAGCGGGGGTGCGGTTTTCGTGCCATATAGAAGGTGAGGCGCGCCCGGTGGTGATTGACCGCGGGCTGATCGCGCAGGCGCTGACCAACCTGCTGAAAAACGCCGGCGAGGCGGTTGAGGCGCGACTGGCCGAGACGCCCGAGCCGCGCGGCGAAGTGCGGGCCGAGCTGATCCGCGACGGCGAGGCGGAGGTGATCCGCATCATCGATAACGGCGTCGGCCTGCCGGCCAACCGATCGCGCCTGACCGAGCCGTATGTGACGACGCGGGAGAAGGGCACCGGGCTCGGTCTCGCGATCGTAAAGAAGATCGCGCAGGATCACGGCGGGACCCTTGAGATCGAGGACGCGCCCGACCCGTGGGCCGAGGGGCGCAGGGGGGCGATGGCGGTGATCCGCCTGCCGGTCGCGGGGCCCCATGGAGGGTCGAGCGATAAAGATAAGACAGCGCACGAAGATGCAGCGTCAAAGCATTGAGAAGCAGTGAAAAATGGTGGGACACATGGTCGAAATTCTAGTCGTTGATGACGAAGCCGACATCCGCGACCTCCTGACCGATATTCTGGAGGATGAGGGGTATTCGACCCGGCAGGCGTCCGACGCCGACGGCGCCTTCGCGGCGATCGAGGCGGGAACCCCGGATCTGATCATCCTCGACATCTGGCTTCAGGGCAGCCGCATGGACGGCATTGAGATCTTGCGGCGCGTCAAGGTCAACCAGCCGGACTTGCCGGTGGTGATCATTTCCGGCCACGGCAACGTCGAAATCGCGGTGGCGGCGGTCAAGCAGGGCGCCTACGATTTCATCGAAAAGCCGTTCAATATGGACCAGTTGACCATGGTGGTCAGCCGCGGGCTGGAGGCGTCGCGCCTGCGCCGCGAAAACACCGAACTGCGCCGGATCGAGGCGCAGGGCGCGGAGATCATCGGCGCCTCGCACGCCATCACGTCGCTTCGGAGCAAGCTCGACCGGGTCGCACGCACCGGCAGCCGAGTTCTGCTGTCGGGCCCTCCGGGGTCTGGCAAAGAGGTCGCGGCGCGGTATATCCATGAGCATTCGGATCGCGCCGAAAAGCCGTTCGTGGTGGTCAACGCCGCCACCATCACCCCCGACATGATGGAAGAAGTCCTGTTCGGCCGCGAGCATCCCGACGGCCGCATGATCGCCGGCCAGTTCGAGCGCGCCCATAACGGCACCCTGTTTTTTGACGAAGTGGCGGAAATGCCCGCCACCACCCAATCGAAAATCCTGCGGGTGCTGGTGGACCAGCGGTTCCAACGGGTCGGGGGCGGCGATACGCTGAAGGTCGACGTGCGGGTGATCTCCGCCACCAACCGCGATCTGGAAACGCTGATCGGCGAGGGCCGGTTCCGCGAGGATCTGTTCCACCGCCTAGGCGTCGTGCCGCTGGAAACCCCGCCCCTGGCCGCCCGGCGCGAGGATATTCCCGCGCTGGCGGATCATTTCCTCGACCGTCTGTCGACCGCCGAGGGCCTGCCGCGGCGCTCACTGTCCGAGGAAGCCATCGCGCTGCTGCAGACCCAGCCATGGCCGGGCAATGTCCGCCAGCTTCGCAACATGATGGAGCAGGTGTTGATCCTGTCCCCCGGCGCGGGCGAAATCGAGGCCGATGAGCTGCCGCTGTCGGGCGTGGGGGGCGGCGACAGCGATGGCGCGCGGCTGTCGGCGCTGATGGCTTCGATGCCGCTGCGCGAGGCGCGCGAGTTGTTCGAGCGCGACTATCTGATCGCGCAGATCAACCGCTTTGGCGGCAACATCTCCAAAACCGCGAGCTTTGTGGGGATGGAGCGGTCGGCGCTGCACCGCAAGCTCAAAAGCCTCGGGGTGGTGACCACCACCCGCGGCGGCGCGCGCGTCGCCATCGCGGATGAGGAACCGTTCGACGACTGACCGCCCCTGACCACCTGCCGCCTAGGACGGCAGGTCGCGGTCGGGCAGGCGGGCGACGCAGGGGCCGAAGGCGCGCAGCACTTTGTCCGCGCCGCGCAGATCGAACCGACCCAGCGTTTCGCCGCCGAGCACGCTGACAGTCAGCTGCTTGCCCGCCGCGATGGAGCGCACGAAATCGCGCTTGGCGTCGCTGTCGCGCGCTATCGGCATCACCACGAACGCGCCGCCCTTCTGGCCGATCAGGCCGACCGGAGACTGGTCGTCGACCGCCATCACGAATTTGCCTTCATTGGTGTCGGCCAGCTTCTCGATCAACGGGCCAGAGATGCGGAACGCGGTCAGTCGGCGATTAACAACGATATAGTCGAACACCGAGCGGGTCGCGTCCTCGTGGCTGGTGGCCGCGCACATCATCACGCCGGGGCCCATCGGGACCAGCGCTAACTGCCAGGTTCCCTCGCGCTTCATCACCTTGGCTGATGCCGCGAGCGGCGTCGCCCCCACGGCGACCATCGCAGCGATCACCGCGATGAAGTTGATCGTGCTCCGCATGGGCGATCCTTTCGTGCTGTCCGACGTCCAACCCTAGCGCGCCCTCGGCGCAACCGCAAACAGCGTCCCCGACGATGCCGCCCGGTTTGACGAGCGGGGCCGGACAAGCGCATAGTCTGCAACGATCCTCGGGCCCGCACGCCCGCGCATGAACAGGCCGATAGTCCTTTATGAAAATCATCATCTGCGGCGCAGGCCAGGTCGGTTCTCAGATCGCCCGGCACCTTGCGCTTGAAAACAACGATGTCACCATCGTCGATCAGGACCCGGCGCTGGTGCGCCGCGTGACCGACAGCTACGACGTCAACGGGGTCACCGGCTTTGCGTCCCACCCCGATGTGCTGGAGCGCGCCGGCGCCCAAGACGCCGACATGCTGATCGCCGCGACCTTCGCGGACGAGGTCAACATGGTGGCGTGTCAGGTGGCGCACTCGGTGTTCTCAGTCCCGCAAAAGATCGCGCGAGTGCGAGCGCAAAGCTATCTGTCCCCGGCATGGGCGGATCTGTTCCGCCGCGATCATATGCCGATCGACGTGATCATCTCACCCGAACTTGAGGTCGCGCGCGTCGCGATCCGCCGTCTGGCAGCGCCCGAGGCGTTCGACGGCGAGGCGTTTCTGGACGGCAAGGTCCAGCTGATCGGCCTGCACCTGACCGACCAATGCCCGGTGCTGAACACCCAGCTACGGCAGTTGTCGGAGCTGTTCTCGACCCTTCGCGCCATCGTGGTGGCGTATCGGCGCGAAGGGGTATTGCATGTGGCGTCCCCGGACGACCAATTGTTCAGCGGCGATGACGTCTATCTGGTCGCGCAGCGCGAGGATGTCAGCCGCGCCATCAGCCTGTTCGGGCGCGAATCCAAGCCCGCGGGCCGAGTGGTGATCGTCGGCGCCGGAAATGTCGGCCTGTCGGTGGCCAAATTGCTGGAGGCGGACCCCGCGCGCCCTCGCGTCAAGATGATCGAGCGCAGCAAGATCAAGGCCGAGCGCGCCGCCGAGGCGCTGAACCGCACCATCGTGCTGTTGGGCGACGGGCTGGATGCGGCGCTGCTCGAGGAAGCCAACATTTCCGACGCCGACGCAATCCTGGCGCTGACCGATGATGACAAGACCAACCTGCTGTCGGCGGCGCGCGGCAAGGCCGCGGGCTGCCGCGTCGCCATCGCGCTGACCAACGACCCGTCCTTCAATGAACTTGGCGACCGGCTGGGCCTGGACGCGCTGATCGTGCCGCGGGCGACCACCGTCAGCTCGATCCTGCGCCATGTGCGGCGCGGCAAGGTGCGCGCGGTCTATACGGTCGGGGATTCCGAGGCCGAGGTGATCGAGGCGCAGGTGCTGGCGACCTCGCCCATCGCCGGGCGGCCGCTGCGCGACGCGGCGTTCCCCGAACAGTCGGTGGTGGGCGCGGTGCTGGGGTCCAAGGGGGTCAAGATGCCCCGCGGCGATCTGGTGATCGAGGAAGGCGACCGCGTGGTCGTGTTCGCGCGCCGCGATGTGGTTCGGCAGGTGGAGCAATTGTTCCGCGTGTCGGTGGATTTTTTCTGATCCGATGCGCTTTCACGGCATTCCCGTCCTGCTGTGGTTCACCGCCGCGCTTGGCGCCGCGATGTTCGCGCCGTGCTTGTTCGCTTTTGTCGAAGAGGATTGGCGCTCAGCGCGGCTGTTCCTTTATTCCGGGGTGTTCACGCTGGCGGTCTGCGCGATCCTCGGGGCCGCGTCGCGGGGCGCCACCCGCACGGCGATCGCCCCGCGGAGCGAATTGCTAACCTATGCGGGGTGCTTCGCCGCGGCGCCGATCCTAGCGGCGATACCCTTCGCGTTACTGGAGCCGACCTTGGGAGCGCAGGGCGCTTTCTTCGAGGCGGTGTCATCGCTGACCACCACCGGCGCCACGTTGTTGCCGCGGCCTGAGGAATCGGCCCCCTCGCTGCATCTGTGGCGGTCGCTTCTGGGCTGGATCGGCGGGCTGACCACGCTGGTGGCGGCGGCGGCGGTGCTGGCGCCGCGCGGGTTGCTGGACATGCCCGACGGCCCCGCCGCGCAGGACGCCGCCGGCTGGACCGGACAGACCGGCGAGTTGGCGATGGACCGGGCGGGCAGGGTGCTTGGCCTTGGCGACGGCGGGGTGAGGACCTGGCGCGCCTTGGGACATATCTTTCCGCTTTATCTGGGTCTTACCGCGCTGCTCACGGTGCTGCTGGCCGCCGGAGGGGGCGATACCTTCACCGCACTGTGCCACGCCATGGGAGTGCTGAGCACCAGCGGGATCAGCCCGTCCTCGGCCGGGTTGGCCCAGCATGGCAACCGTTTGGCCGAAGCGGCGGCGATCATCTTCATGGTCATCGCCGCCAGCCGTCTGCCATGGCGCCCGCGGATGCGGATCGCGAGGCTGCCCGCCAATGTCGCCGAAGATCCCGAATTGCGGCTGCTGGCGCTAACGGTGATCATCGCGTCGGTGTGGCTGTTCGGGCGGCACTGGCTGGGGGCGATCACCCTCGCGCAGCCCGAACAGGGGCTAGCGGACACCATGTCCGCGCTGTGGGGCACGATCGCGACGGTGGCGAGTTTCGCGACCACCACCGGCTATGTCTCTTCGGACTGGGCGACGGCGCAGGATTGGTCGGGGCTGTCGAACCCGGCGCTGATGCTGCTCGGTCTGGCGGCGCTTGGCGGCGGGGTCGGATCGACCGCAGGCGGGATCAAGCTGTTCCGCGCCTATGCGCTGTATCAACACGGGATGCGCGAATTGGCCGGCCTGTCGCACCCGAACGCCATCGACCGGCCGCGCAGCCCCGGCGGGCGTCTGGGGCGCGAGGCGGTGATCAACGCGCTGGTGTTCACCATGCTGTTCATGGCGGCGCTGTCGGCGACGTTGCTGGCGCTAACCTTGGCGGGGATGCCGTTCGAGCAAGCGCTGGTCGGCGCTATTTCGGTGCTGTCCAACACCGGGCCGGCATTTCCCTTGGTGGAACAAGACCCTGCGGCCTATGCCAACCTCGGCGCGGCAACGCGGATGATCTTGTGCGCGGCGATGGTGCTGGGCCGGATCGAGGTGCTGGCCGTGGTCGCGCTGATGAACCCACGCTGGTGGAGCCGGTGATTTCGCACTTGCAGCATAGCGGTTCGACGTGCAATCTAGTGGGAATGTCGCAATTTGTATGCGATACCTTTCATATGCCGACGCATCGCGGGAGACCGCGTGGCCGACGCCAATAAAACCGAGGCCAGACCATGGCAGGCGACAAGCAAAACCTCCAAGACGCGTTCCTGAACCACATCCGCAAGAACAAAGTGCCGGTGACTATTTTCCTCGTCAATGGCGTCAAACTGCAGGGCGTGGTAACGTGGTTTGATAACTTTTGCGTGCTGCTGCGCCGTGATGGACAGTCACAGTTGGTCTACAAACATGCCATCTCAACTGTCATGCCCTCGCAGCCGATCAACCTCTATGACGGAGAAGAATGATTTGAGACCGCTTGCATGAGCACACGCGTCCACGTCATTCACCCGGTTCTGAAGTCCCGCTCGACGCATAAGAACGCGGCGCGCGCGGCGTCTTTGCGTCTTCGCGACACCCATGCCGCCTTGGAAGAAGCCGTCGGCCTGACCGACGCGCTGCCGGGGCTCGAAGTCATCGGCGCCGATGTGGTGAACATCGCGCTGCCGACCGCCGGCATGCTGTTCGGCAAGGGCAAAGCCGAGGAACTACGCCTGAAATTCGCCGAGGGCGAGATTGATCTGGTGGTCGTCGACGGCCCGGTCAGCCCGATCCAGCAGCGCAACCTGGAGAAGGCTTGGAATTGCAAGGTGATCGACCGCACCGGTCTGATTCTGGAGATTTTCAGCGACCGCGCGCGCACCCGAGAGGGCGTGCTGCAGGTCGAACTCGCGCATCTCGAATACTCCAAATCGCGGCTGGTGCGGTCCTGGACCCACCTTGAGCGTCAGCGCGGCGGGCTTGGTTTCGTCGGCGGCCCCGGCGAGACGCAGATTGAGGCCGACCGCCGCGCCATCGGTGACAAAATCATCAGGCTTGAGAAGAAGTTGGAGCGGGTTGTTCAGACGCGGACCCTTCACCGGGAATCGCGTAAGAAAACCCCGTATCCCATTGTTGCGCTTGTGGGATATACCAACGCAGGCAAGTCAACGCTGTTCAACCTTCTGACCGAGGCGCATGTCTTGGTCAAAGACATGCTGTTCGCCACGCTGGACCCGACGATGCGGTCGATCGACCTGCCGTCGGGCACGCGGATCATCATGTCCGACACGGTGGGGTTCATCTCGGACCTGCCGACGCAGCTGGTGGCTGCGTTCCGCGCGACGCTCGAAGAAGTGCTGGAGGCGGACCTGATCCTTCACGTTCGCGATCTGGCGCATGAGGATGCGGTGGCGCAGAAATCCGACGTGATGCATGTGCTCGGCCAGCTTGGCGTGGACGAGGATGCGCGCGAGGCGATGATCGAGATCCGTAACAAGATCGATCTGATCCCGGAGCAGGAGCGCCTTGCGCTGATCAACGAGACCTCGCGCCAGCCGGAGGCGGTCGCCGTGTCGGCGATCACCGGCGAGGGCGTGCAGGAATTGATCGCGATGATCGACGCGCGGCTCGGCGCCGCCAAGCAGGTCCGCCGCATGAAGCTGCCGCTATCGGCGGGCGAGGCGCTGGCATGGGTGCGCGCCCGGATGGAAGTGTTGGACCTGCGCCAGGACGAGACAGGGTTCTGGCTGGTGCTGCGCGCGGAGCCTGAGGATTTCGGTCGCTTCACCAAACGCTTCCACGGCGTTGGTGATCTGGAGCCTGAGGTCTGCAAGCCCACGCTGACGCTGAGCCATACCGTGCCGTGGGAGCCGTAAGAAAGGCTTCTACGG
>JBLIKI010000027.1:0-20311 GCA_047636235.1 Paracoccaceae bacterium
GCCTAGCCGGGCCAGTCTAATCCGGGATCGTCAGCGCCGATTGGCCGCTGGCGTCCAGCGCCGCGCGCACGAACCCCTCCGCCTTGGCGCGGGCCACAAACCCGTTCAGCGCGCCGAGCAGCGCGGCGTTGCGGGCGGGCAGGGCCATGGTCTGGCTGACCTCGGCGAAGGCGCCGGGCAGGATCCGCACCGTCGGGTCGGCCCCCAGCGCCGCCACAAGGCTTTGCTTGACCCCCGCCACCGCGTCGGCCGCGCTTGCGTGGAACGCGGCCATCGTCTCGGGCGGGGTTCCGCCGCGCAGCAGGGTGGCGTGGCGCAGCGCCTTGGTCAGGTGCAGATCATAGGCCGATCCGGTGGCCACAAGGATCACCTTGCCGGGGGCGTCGACCTGATGAACCGAAATCATCGGATCGCCCGCGCGCACCGCATAGGTGGTCTCGATGGTCACATAGGCGTCGGCGAAGGTGACCCGGTCGGCGCGGCCCGGATCGACCGCCAGAAACGCCACGTCCCAGCGCCCGCTGTCGGCGTCGGTGACCACTTCGTTGGCGCTGGAATAGATCACGGTCTCCAGCTCGGCGCCCAAGCTCTCTGCCAGCCTGGCGGCCAGCGCGGGGCTGACGCCGCGCAGCTGATCCCCGTCCTGCTGGACCAGCGCCTTGTTGCCGACATTGATGGCGGCGCGCAGGCGCCCGCCCCGGATCAGCCCGCGTAACAGGTCGTCGGTCATGAAAGCCTCGCTCGGGTTGCGCCGCGCCGCCGGTCGCCGCGCAAGGACCGCATCTGATACCGCCCCCGGGCGATCCGCAAGCCATGGCTGCGGCGGTTTCGCTTGGCGGTCCTTGCGCCGGCGCCAAGCCGCGCGTGGCCGCGACCGCGCTGCGCTTTGACCCCGGCGCGCAACGCTGGCAGGGTCGCGCCAGTAGGGTAGGCATCGCCGCGCCCTAGCCCGAAATGCCAAAGCCCGATCGCAAGGCCCGATCGCAATGCCCCACACCAAGGCCCCCCACCAAGGAACACCTGACATGCTCGACCTCGACCTGACCCGCTTTCAGAACCTCGACATCGCCCCGCAGGACGATGGCGTGTGGGTGGTGACCCTGAACCGGCCGACCAAGCGCAACGCGCTCAACATCGCCACGATCGAGGAGATGGTGGAGCTGTTCTCCAAAGCCTCGCGCGCGGGGGCGAAATCGGTGGTGCTGGCGGCGGCGGGGGACCATTTTTGCGCCGGGCTCGACTTGATCGAGCATCACGACGCCGACCGCAGCCCGGCCGATTTCATGCATGTCTGCCTGCGCTGGCATGAGGCGTTCAACAAGATGGAATATGGCGGCGTGCCGGTGATCGCCGCCCTCAAAGGCGCCGTGGTCGGCGGCGGGTTGGAGCTGGCCAGCGCCGCCCATATCCGCGTCATGGACCACACCACCTATTTCGCGCTGCCCGAGGGCCAGCGGGGCCTGTTCACCGGGGGCGGCGCCACGATCCGCGTCGCGGATATGGTCGGCAAGGCGCGGATGATCGACATGATGCTGACGGGCCGCGTCTATCAGGGCGACGAGGCGGTCGCGATCGGTCTGGCGCAATACCGCGTCGAAGGGTCCAGCTTTGACAAGGCGATGGAGCTGGCCAAGCTCGCGGCGGCCAACCTGCCGCTGACGAATTTTGCGATCTGCTCGGCGATCAGCCACATGCAGAACATGTCGGCGCTGGACGCCGCCTATGCCGAAGCCGTGGTCGCGGGCGTGGTCAACACCCAGCCCGCCGCGCGCGAACGCCTCGCCGCCTTCGCCGACAAGACCGCGGCCCGAGTGCGCCCCAACGCCTGAAACACCGTGCGCCGCGCTTGCACCGCGGCGCGCCTTGCGCTTGAAGTTTCGGTGAAGGGCTGCAACTGTTGCGGCGCCGCAGCATTTCCATGACCGCATCTCAGGAGCCTCCTTAGTGACCGTTTCGAACCTTCGCGACAGCATCCTGAGCCATCTCGCCTTCGGGCTGGGCGTCGATCCCGCCGACGCCTCGATCCACGACTGGCGCGCCGCGCTGTCGCTGGCGGTGCGCGACCGCATGGTGGCGCGGCGGCTTGCATCGAACCGCGCCGCGCGCAAGGCGGGGGCGAAACGGGTCTATTACCTGTCGATGGAGTTTCTGATCGGGCGCCTTTTGGAAGACGCCGTGGTCAACCTGCGGCTGGAGGAAGAAGCGTCCGAGGCGCTGGCCGCCGCGGGGCTCGACCTTTCCGCGGTGTTCGCGGATGAGCCGGACGCAGCCTTGGGCAATGGCGGGCTTGGGCGGCTGGCGGCGTGCTTCATGGAATCGCTGGCGACCCTTGGCTGCCCCGCCTTCGGCTATGGCATCCGGTATGAGCACGGCCTGTTCCGCCAAAGCTTTGAGAACGGCCGCCAGATCGAGACGCCTGAGGACTGGCTGACCTCGCAGCGCCATGTCTGGGAAATCCAGCGCACCGACCGCACCTTCCGCATCGGGTTCGGCGGCACGGTCAAGACCACCCGCGACACATCGGTCTGGACGCCGTCGGAATCTGTCGTGGCGCAGGCCAACGACATTCCGGTGATCGGCTGGAACGGCAATTGGGCCAACACCTTGCGCCTGTGGTCCGCCCAGGCGGTGGACCCGTTCGATCTGGAGCGGTTCGAGGGCGGCGATTACGCCGGCGCCGCGGAATGCGAGGCGCTGGCCCGCACCATCAGCCGCGTCCTCTACCCCAATGACAGCACCGAGTCCGGCAAGGCGCTGCGGCTGAAACAGGAATTCTTCTTCACCGCCGCATCCTTGCGCGACGTGCTGCGCCGGATCGAGGCGGACGGCATCCCGCTGGCGGACATGGCCAAGCACGCCGCGATCCAGCTCAACGACACGCATCCCGCCATTGCGGGGCCGGAACTGGTGCGCCTGTTGCACGACGACCGCGGCATGCCGCTGGCGCAAGCCATCGAGACCGCGCGCGGGTGCCTCGCCTACACCAACCACACCCTGCTGCCCGAGGCGCTGGAGAGCTGGCCGGTGACCCTGATGTCCGGCCTGCTGCCGCGCCACATGCAGTTGATCGAGCGGATCGACGCCGCCCACGCCGCCGAGAACCCGAGCCGCAAGGTCAAACTGGTCGACGGCGGCGAGGTCAAGATGGGCGCGCTGGCCTTCGTCATGGGCCACAAGGTCAACGGGGTCTCGGCGCTGCACACCGGGCTGATGAAGCAAACCGTGTTCGCCGAACTGCACCGCCTGCACCCCGACCGGATCATGAACCAGACCAACGGCGTCACCCCGCGCCGCTGGGTGCTGGAGGCGAACCGCAAGCTGTCGAGCCTGATCACCGACACCATCGGAACCGGCTGGATCGACGATCTCGAACAGCTGAGCAAGCTGGAGCCGCACACCGAGGACGCCGCCTGGCTTGACGCCTATGCGGGCGCCAAGCGGGCCAACAAAGTGTCGCTGTCCAACTGGTTGGCGTCCGATCACGGCCTGCCGGTCGACCCCGAAGCGATGTTTGACGTGCAGATCAAGCGGATGCACGAATACAAGCGCCAGCACCTGAATATTCTGGAGGCGATCGCGCTGTGGCGCGAGATCAAGGCCGCCCCGAACGCGGACTGGACGCCGCGGGTCAAGATCTTCGGCGGCAAGGCGGCGCCGGGCTATTTCTTCGCCAAGGATCTGATCCGCCTGATCAACGACGCGGCGGCGGTGATCAACGCCGATCCGGTCACCAACAAATGGCTTAAGGTGATCTTCCTGCCCAACTATAACGTGACGATGGCGGAGCGGTTGATCCCCGCCTCGGACCTGTCCGAGCAGATCTCGACCGCTGGCAAAGAGGCGTCAGGCACCGGCAACATGAAATTCGCCCTGAACGGCGCGCCGACCATCGGCACCTTGGATGGCGCCAACGTCGAAATCCGGGAGCGGGTCGGGGCGGAGAACTTTTTCCTGTTCGGCATGACCGCCGATCAGGTGGACGCGCGCCGCGCGATCCCCGGCCATGCCGCCAAGGCGATCGCCGCCGACCGCCGGCTTGCGGGCGCGCTGCACGACATCGAGACCGGCGTTTTCTCAGCCGGGGACCGGGGCCGCTATGCGGGCGTGATCGAGAACCTGACCAAGCACGACTATTTCCTCGTCTGCTCGGACTTCACCGATTATTGGGACGCGCAGCGTCGCGCCGAGGCGGTCTTTGCGGACCCCGATCTGTGGCGGCGCATGGCAGCGCGCAACACCGCGCGGTCGGGCTGGTTTTCGTCCGATCGCACCATCAAGGGCTATATGGAGGGGATTTGGGACGCGAAATCCCTGGCAACCCCCGCCGAGGCGTCTTTGCACCTCGCGCCGCGCGCCATAGGGTGATCGGGACCGCCCCCGGGCGGCGCCGAAGCGGCACCGTCCCCATGAGCGGGACCAGGCGCGAACAGATGGGGAGGAGACACCAATGGCCATCAGCCACACACGGCTCACCAACCGCACCATGGCGTTCGTGCTGGCTGGCGGACGCGGCAGCCGGTTGAATGAGCTGACCGACAACCGCGCCAAACCGGCGGTCTATTTCGGCGGCAAGGCGCGGATCATCGATTTCGCGCTGTCGAATGCGCTCAATTCCGGCATCCGCAAGATGGCCATCGCGACCCAATACAAGGCGCATTCCCTGATCCGCCATTGCCAGCGCGGCTGGAACTTTTTCCGCGCGGAACGCAACGAATATCTCGACATCCTGCCCGCCAGCCAGCGCGTGGCGGAGAACCAATGGTATCTCGGCACCGCCGACGCGGTGACCCAGAACATCGACATCGTCGACAGCTATGACGTCGATTACGTGCTGATCCTCGCCGGGGACCACATCTATAAGATGGACTATGGCGCGATGATCCAGCAGCACGTCGAAAGCGGCGCGGATGTCACCGTCGGCTGTCTGACCGTGTCCAAGGCCGAGGCCCGCGCGTTCGGCGTCATGGCGGTGGATGAGACCGGGAGGATCACCGATTTTCTGGAAAAGCCCGCCGACCCGCCGACCATGCCGGGGTCGGACGACACCAGCCTCGTGTCGATGGGCATCTATGTGTTCGACTGGAAATTCCTGCGCGAGCTGTTGCTGACCGATGCCTCGGACTCCAATTCCAGTCATGATTTCGGTGGCGACCTGATCCCGCAGATCGTCAAGAACGGCAAGGCGATGGCGCATAAGTTCGCCGAGAGCTGCGTGCGCGACACCCCCGGCGCCCCGGCCTATTGGCGCGATGTCGGCACCATCGACGCGTTTTGGAAGGCGAATATCGACCTCACGGATTTTGCGCCGGAGCTGAACCTGTGGGACCGCAACTGGCCGATCTGGACCTATTCTGAAAGCGTCCCCCCCGCGAAATTCATCCATGATGAGGAACGACGCCGCGGGTCAGCCGTGTCCTCGATGGTGTCGGGGGGGTGCATCATCTCGGGCACCGAGGTGCGCAATTCGCTGCTGTTCACCATGGTCAAAACCAACTCCTATGCCGTGCTCGACCATGTGGTGGCCTTGCCGCGCGCGGTGGTGGGGCGCAAAGCGCGCCTGACCAACGCGGTGGTGGACGCAGGCGTGATCATCCCCGAAGGGCTGGTGGTCGGCGAGGACCCCGTTGAGGACGCCAAGTGGTTCCGCGTCTCCGAAGGGGGCGTGACGCTGATCACCCAATCGATGCTGAACCGGCGGGCGGCGGGATGATCCGGGTCCTCTCGGTCGCGTCGGAATGCGCGCCGCTGGTGAAAACCGGCGGGCTGGCGGATGTGGTCGGGGCGCTCCCGGCCGCGCTGGCGCCCGAGGGGGCTGAGATGCGGACCTTGCTGCCGGGATATCCGGCGGTGATGGCGGCGGCGGGCGGATTCGAGGCGCAGCGGTCCTGGCCCGATCTGTTCGGCGGCCCGGCGCGGCTGTTGGCCGGGCGGGCGGCGGGGCTGGATCTTTTGGTGCTGGACGCGCCGCATCTTTATGATCGCCCCGGCGGCCCGTACTTGGACGCCTCGGGCCGCGATCACCCCGACAACGACCTGCGCTTCGCGGCGCTGTCGTGGACCGGCGCGCTGATCGGGGCCGAGGGGCTGGGCGATTGGACCCCCGACGTTCTGCACTGCCATGACTGGCAGGCGGGGTTGGCGCCGCTTTACCTCAAAGCCCGCGGCCATGAATTGCCGAGCGTGATGACCGTGCACAACATCGCGTTTCACGGGCTGACGGCGGCGTCGCGCATCGACGCGCTAGCCCTGCCGCGCTGGGGATTCCACCCCGAGGGCTATGAATATCACGGCCATGTCTCGGCGCTGAAGGCGGGGCTGATGTTCGCCTGGAAGGTGACCACCGTCAGCCCGACCTACGCGCGCGAACTGACCACGCCCGAATTTGGCACGGGGCTGGACGGCGTGATCCGCGCGCGCGGCGGCGATGTGACCGGCGTGCTGAACGGGATTGATGAGAGCGTGTGGGACCCGGCGTCCGACCCCCACGCCCCCCCGTTCCAAGACCCGCGCGGCAAGGCCAAGGCGACAGAGGCGCTGGCGAACGAATTTGGCCTGCCGCATGGCGACGGCCCGCTTTGCGTGGTGATATCGCGGCTATCGGACCAAAAGGGCCTTGATCTGCTGCTTTCCGCGCTGCCTGCGCTGCTGGCGCGGGGTGGGCGGCTGGCGCTGCTCGGCGCCGGAGATCCGGGGCTTGAGGGGGCGTGGCGCGCCGCCGCCGACGCTTATCCCGGCGTGTCGGTCCGGATCGGCTATGATGAGGCGCTGTCGCACCGCATGATCGCCGGAGGGGATGCCATTCTGGTGCCGTCGCGGTTCGAGCCGTGCGGCCTGACCCAGCTTTACGGCCTGCGCTATGGGACCGTGCCGGTGGTGGCGCGGACCGGCGGGCTGGCCGATACGGTGATCGACGCCAACCCCGCCGCCCTGTCGGCCGGGGTGGCGACGGGGGTGCAGTTCGCGCCGGTCACAGCCCCTGCGCTTGCCGTCGCGATCGACCGGCTGTGCGATCTTTACGCCGACCCCAAGGCCTTCGCCCGCATCCAGCGCAACGGCATGAAATCCGCGGTGGGCTGGGGCCCGTCGGCGGCGGCCTATGCCACCCTCTATCGGAGGCTCTCGTCGCCCGAATGACGATACCCACCAAGATGACCGCGGGGCGGCCTTGGCCGCTCGGCGCCGAATTCGACGGCGAGGGGGTCAACTTCGCCATCTTCTCCGAAAACGCGACCCGCATGACGCTGTGCTTGTTCGATGAGAACGGGCGCGATGAGATCGCCAATATCGCGATGCCTGAGCGGACCGACCATGTCTGGCATGGCCGGATCGACGGTCTGCGCCCCGGCCAGCGCTATGGCTATCGCGCCCATGGCCCGTATCGGCCCGACCAGGGCCACCGCTTCAACCCCTACAAGCTGCTGATCGACCCCTATGCGCGCCGCCTGACCGGGCGGCCGAAATGGGACGACGCGCTGATGGGCTACAAAGTCGGCGCCCACAACGCGGATCTGAGCTTTGACAAACGCGACAGCGCGCCGTTCATGCCGCGCGGGGTCGTGGTCGACCCGAGCTTCGAATGGGATGGCGACACCCCCCCCGCCACCCCGATGCAGGACAGCGTGATCTATGAGGGGCATGTCCGCGGCCTGACCAAGCGCCACCCGCGGGTCCACGCGCCGGGCAGCTTTCGCGCCGTCGCGTCGGACCAAATGTTAGAGCATTACCAGAAGCTTGGTGTCACCGCGTTGGAATTGCTGCCGGTGCAGGCGTTTCTGGACGACCGCTTTTTGGTGGAAAAGGGCCTGACCAATTACTGGGGTTATCAGAGCATCGGCTTCTTCGCCCCCGATACGCGGTATCTGGAATCGGGCGACATAGCCGAATTCCAGCGCATGGTGAAACGCCTGCACGGGGCGGGGCTCGAGGTGATCCTCGACGTCGTTTACAACCACACCGGCGAGGGGTCGGAGCTTGGCCCCACGCTCAGCTTCCGCGGCATCGACAACGCCAGCTATTACCGGCTGTCGCCCGACCGTCGGCGCTATGTCAACGACACCGGCTGCGGCAACACGCTGAACATCCTGCACCCGATGGTGCTGCGCATGGTGATGGATTCACTGCGCTATTGGGTTGAGGTGATGCATGTCGACGGGTTCCGCTTCGACCTCGCCGCGTCGCTGGCGCGCGAACCCGAAGGGTTCGACCAGCGCGCCCCGTTCCTGCAGGCGATCCGGCAGGACCCGGTCCTGAGCCGCGTGAAACTGATTGCAGAGCCGTGGGACATCGGGCCGGGGGGCTATCAGCTCGGCGCCTTTCCGCCCCCCTTCGCGGAATGGAACGACGGGTTCCGCGACGGCGTGCGCGGGTTCTGGCGCGGCGATGCGGGGCGCGCGCCGGATTTGGCGGCGCGCGTGGTTGGGTCCGCCATGCAGTTCGACCATTCGGGGCGGGCGGCCACGTCCTCGGTCAACCTGCTGACCGCCCATGACGGGTTCACGTTGATGGACGTGGTCAGCTATGACGAAAAGCACAACGAGGCGAACGGCGAGAGCGGCCAAGACGGCCACGACGGCAATTATTCGGATAACATGGGGGTTGAGGGCCCGACCGACGACCCTGCGATCATCGACGCCCGCGCCCGCCGCCGCCGCGCGATGATGGCGACCCTGCTCTTGTCGCAAGGCACGCCGATGATCCTGGCGGGGGATGAATTCGGCCACAGCCAAGGCGGCAACAACAACGCCTATTGCCAGGATAACGCGATCGCGTGGCTCGACTGGCTGGACGCGGACGAGGCGTTCTTTGACTTCACCCGCAAGCTGATCGCGTTCCGAAAGGCGCACCCAATCTTGCGGCAAAAGTTGTTCCTCCATTCGCGCGAACGGCTGATCGACAGGATTGAGGATCTGTTCTGGCGCCGCGCCGATGGCGAGACGATGACCCGCGCCGATTGGGACGACCCTGAATTGGCGCTGCTGGCGGTGGAGATGCGGACCGCGTCGGGGTCGCCCGAATACACCGCGCTGGAATATGCGGTGTTCGTGGTGTTCAACGCCGGCGCGGGAATGGATGTCGCGGTGCCCGACGCGCCCGATGGCCAGCGCTGGAGCATTCATATCGACACCGCCGCCCCGGGCCGTGCCCCAACCCCGGTCAGCGGCTCGTTCGAGATGCCAAGCGAGGCGGTGGTCGCGCTGGTGCTGGAGGCGAGCGAATGACCGGGACGCCGACCGGGGCGCCGACCGGGGTGCTGACTGGGGCGCTGACCGCCCTTTGCGCCGCCGCCGGGATCGTGCCGCGCTATGCCGGGCTGGACCGACAGGTGCGCGAAACCTCGGCCGACACCGCCCGCGCCCTGTTGGCGGCGATGGGCGTCGCGGCGGCGACGGAGGCTGAGGCCGCGGCATCCTTGGCCGCCATGACCGCCCCGCGCGCGCTGGCCCCATGGCTGGTGACCGAGGTCGGCGCCGCGCCGCAGCTGGCCGGGTCGGGCGCTTGGACGCTGACGCTGGAATCGGGCGAAACGACGGAGGGCCGCGCCGACGGGACCGTGGCGCTGCCCCCGCTGCCGCTCGGCATCCACACGCTTGCCCTGGGCGGGGTGGAGACGACGCTGCTGAGCGCGCCCGCCAGCCTGCCGCCCCCGGCGCGGGGCTGGGGGCTGATGGCGCCGCTCTATGGTCTGCGCCCGGCAGCGCGGGGCGGCTTGGGCGATTATGCCGACCTTGCGGCGGCGGTGACGGCGGCGGGGGCGGCGGGGGCGGCGTTTTTCGGCATCAACCCGGTTCATGCCGGGTTTTCCACCGATCCGGGCGCGTTCAGCCCGTATTCGCCGTCCTCGCGCCGCTGGTTCAACCCGGTGCATATCGCGGTCGGGGGCGAGGGCGCCGCGCCCTCCGGCCCGCTGGTCGACTGGCCCGAGGCGGTGACCGACCGCATGGCGCGGCTTCGGCGCGATTTCGCGGCGCTCGGCGCCGACGACCGCGCGGCGCTGGCGGCATGGCGCGCGGCGCAAGGAGCGCCGCTTGACGCCTTCGCCACCCATCAGGCGCTGTCGGACCGCTTCGGCCCCTATTGGCCCGACTGGCCCGAAGACATGCGCGACCCGGCGTGCCCGGCCGTGCGCGATTTCGCCGCCGCCTCCGCCGACGCGCTGGCGTTCCACACCTTTTTGCAATGGCGCGCCGCGGCGCAGCTTGGCGCGGTGCGGGATGCTGGCGTGGGCATGGCGCTCGGCCTCTATCTCGACCTCGCGGTCGGCGTGCAGCCTGCGGGGGCGGAGACATGGGCCGACCCGGCGCTCTTCGCGCGCGGTGTGTCGCTGGGCGCCCCCCCCGATGCGTTCGCGCCGCAGGGGCAAAGCTGGGGCCTCGCGCCCATGATCCCAGCCGCATTGATCGCCCGCGGGTTCCGCCCCTTGGCCGAGACGTTGCGCGCGCAGTTGCGCTTCGCCGGGCTGCTCAGGATTGATCACATCCTGGGGTTCGAGCGTGCGTTCTGGGCCCCGGACGGCGACCTGCCGGGGGCCTATGTGACGATGCCGAAAGCCGCGATGCTCGCCGTCGCGCGGATCGAGGCCGCGCGCGCCGGGGCATCCATCGTCGGCGAGGATCTGGGCGTGATCCCTGAGGGGCTTCAGGCCGACCTTGCGGCCTCGGGCCTGCTGGGGTGCCGTCTTGCGATGTTCGACGCGGCCCCGCAGCACTGGCCCGAGGCGGTGCTGGGCAGCTTTGGCACCCATGATCTGCCGCCGCTCTACGGCTGGCGCGCGGGGGCGGATATCGATTGGCACGAACGGCTCGGCCATGTGGCTGGGCGGGGGGCTGCGGACATGCGCGCCGCCCGCGCCCGCGATGCGGCGGGGCTGGCGGCGCGGGCGGGGGGGGATGGCGTGGACGCGATGCACGCGCTGTTGGCGGCCACCCCGGCGCGGCTGGTGGCGGTGCAGATCGAGGACGTGTTCGCCGCCGCCGACCAAGCCAACCTGCCGGGCACCGTGCACCAGCACCCCAACTGGCGCCGCCGCATCGCGGTGGACCCGGCCGCGCTGGCGTCTGCCGAGCCGTTGCGCCGCGTCGCCGCGATCATGGCCGCGGCGGGGCGCTAGGCGCGCTATGGCCGCGGGGGGCGTTAAACGCCCTGCCTCTGGGGGCTAGGCGGCTATGGCCTCGGCGGGGGCGCCAGGCCCCCCATGACGATGGTGGCGGTGGGCCGCGCCAAGCGGGCGGTGATGGCGGCAGGCGGGGGCGCTAGACGCCCCCGGTCACTTGTCCCTTGCGGCGCACGAACACCATCCCCATCCCATCGCGCAAGGTCAGCGGCCCGCCTTGATATTCGGCGCCGATGGGCGGCGAGCGCAGCGCCAGCTCCCACCCGCCCCCTTCGGTCCCCGGCACGCCCCAGTGCAGGGGATCGCAGTCCTCCAAGGGCTTGCCCTCAAGATGCGCGACCGCGAACACCTCCTCGCCGTCCGGCCCGACACGATAGGATCGAAACACCACCATCCCGTCCGTGGGCGCGCGATAGGTGAAATGATCCCGCGGCCCCAGATTGCCGCGAAGCCACGGGCGCGCCCGGCGAAATTCCCGCAAATTGAGCATGAAGCGCGTGTGCGCGTCGCCAAGCCCCTCTTGGTAGTGAGTGACGTTGCAGTAATCGTGCATGTCATCCATCCACGCCCGCGCGATCGCCTTCAGCGTCGGCACGTCATAGCGCGGGGGGCCGGCAAGGGGCGGCTCCGCCTCATTGACCATGCGGGCGATGGCGGGGAGGTCATAGTCCGTCACCTCCACCAACGCGGCCAGAAAATCGAGGAACCGGCCCAGCCCGTCGCGGTCATCGAACCCCAGATCCTTCAGCCGCCGGAACGCGCCCGGCTTGGAATAGGCGTATTCATCGACCTGCCAAGTGAGCGACATCCCCTCCTCAGCCACGATCTTGACGCCGTATTTGTCGTCTTGGTTGCGGATGAACCCCCACGACGCCCGCGCCATGGCGTTGAGGAAATCCATCGGGACCCCGGGGAACGCGGCATAGGTCAAAAGCTGCGTCGCGGGGTTGTCATAGGCTTTGTCGAGGATCTCCATCCTCGTATCCCCGAGCCTTGTGTTCACGTTCTGCTTGGGGCTGATCTGCGTTCCGCGGCGCAACGTGTCGTGGTTGGCGCAGCCCGAGATCCAGTTGGCGCCGCTGTGCAGGATTTCCGTGATCCGCCAGTATTTCGACAGCCAGAAAGTATAAAGAAACGGCGTGTTGTGCGCGAAGGTTAACGGCCCCCACTGGAACACGTCGTCGTCGCGCTGGTTGTCGATCACCGCGCGATAGGTTGACGAAAGCTCCCAATCCTCATCCGGCCATGGGCGGCCGTCTTCAAAGATGAACCAGGGGCGGAATTTTCGGCCTGCGATCTCTTGCACGATGTCGGCCATCTCTTGCAGATATTCGTCGTCGTGGCAATGGACGCCTTCGTCCTGATCCCACCATTTGAAATCCTGCGCGCCGTCGACCCGCACGCCGTCCGCCCCCAGATCGACCTTGCGGCGCTGCATTTCCAGCAGCACGGCGCGGACCACCGGGTGGCGATAGTTCATGTTCTGCCCATACATGTTGGGCCCGGCGAAATAGTGGCTGTTGAGCGCGTCGAGCCCCTGATTGTCCGAATGGCCGAACACCACGTCGAAGATCAGCCGCTTCGGCCCGGTCGGAAAGCCGTGCAGCGCGGCGGCCAGATCGACCAATTCGTCCGGGCGGCCGGATTCCAGCAGCGCCGGGTTGACCGCCGCCATGCCCGAGATCACCACGTCATAGCCCCAGTTGGTGGTGTCGGGGCGGCGCAGGTCGACGGTAAGCGCGGCGTCGTCGGTCTCGGCCCCGGTCTCGGTCTCGGTCCAGAACGCAGGTCCGGCTTCATAGACGGTGGTCGGCTCCACCGGCATCAACTGCACCGCGTCATAGCCGAGAAAGATCCGGTCGGCGGGTTCCAGCGCCCGCCCGTCGGCGATCTTTTCGGCCAGCGTCTCAAGGTGCCGGGTCAGACCCGCGATGGTCATGCTCGCGGTCGCGGTGGGGACATGGACTTGCAAAATATTGGCCACGGGGCCGAATTTGTGAACCTCGCCTTCGGGCAGGGCTTTGTAATAGGCGGCGTCGCCGCGCGCGGCCTGCATGGCGTCTGTGTCGTAGCATTCCGCGGGGGCGAAGGCGCCGAACGGCAGCGAGGCCGCCAGCGGGTCGAAGATGCGTTTCCACGCGCCCTCGGCGTCGCGCCAGATCAGGGAGTAGAACGAGCCGATCTCCGCCCGCGTCCCCGCCCGCATTCCGGCGACGGACGCGACGCAAAACGCATCGATCCGCGCCACTGGGATCAGAGTGCGCCGGAAGGTCACCGATTGGCGCTGGCGGCGCACCGACAGCTCCGTCTCAGGGTCCAGCACCTCGAGGAAGATGTCGTCGTCGGGGATGCGGTGCTCTTGCAGGTCCGGGGCCCAGAACGCGACCTCGACCAGATCGCCGCGCTTATGGGCGCCCAGCCGGGCGGCGATGGCGCGGGCGCAAGCGAAGGCGCTTTGCCCGTGGCGCCAGGCGTCGTCGACCCAAGCCGCGAAGGCGTCGGTCGCGGCGTCGTCGCGGGCGACGGGGGGGAGCGCGACGGTCGGGTGGGTGTGGTCTTCGTCCATCATGCGTCCTCCCAAATCAGCCAAATGGCGCTGAGCGCCTGCAGGTTCAGCACCACCGATTGCGGCTGGCCGTGCCAGGCTTCCGGCTCCGCCAGTTGCGAGGCGCCGACAAAGCTGTCCGCCCCGCCATAGCGCCCGGCATCGGTGGACAGGATCTGTCGCCAGCGTCCCGCCCTTGGCGCCCCGACCCGCCAGCCCTGATGCGCGGCGCCGGAGAAGTTATAGACCGCCATCACCGGGGCGGCGCCATCCTCGCCCCAGCGCACCCACGCATAGACGCCGGCATCGGCCGCCGCGCCATCGATCCACTGGAATCCGTCGGGGCTGGCGTCGCGCTCGTGCAAGGCGGGCAGGTCGCGATACATCGCATTCAGATCGCTGACCAGCAGCCGCAGCCCTTCGTGGCCGGGATCGTTCAGCAGGCCCCATTCCAGCTGCCCCGATTCCGCCCATTCGCCGCGCTGGGCGAATTCCTGCCCCATGAACAGCAGCTTTTTTCCCGGTTGCGCCCACATGAACGCGTAATAGGCCCGCAAATTGGCCAGCTTGGCCGCCCCGTCCCCCGGCATCTTGGTCCAGAGCGAGCCTTTGCCGTGCACGACCTCGTCATGGCTGATCGGCAGCACGAAGTTCTCAGAGAACGCATAGTCGATCGGGAACGCCATCTGCCCGTGGTGATGGTTGCGATACAAAGGATCGATCTGCATGTATTCCAGCGTGTCGTGCATCCACCCCATGTTCCACTTGAACCCGAAGCCGAGGCCGCCGTCATATACAGGGCGCGACACGCCGGGCCAGGCGGTGGATTCCTCCGCCACCGTCATCACGCCCGGCATGGCGGCATAGGCGGCGGTGTTCATGGCGCGCAGAAAGTCGATGGATTCAAGGTTCTCGTTGCCGCCGAACTTGTTCGGGATCCACTCGCCATCCTTGCGGCTGTAATCGCGGTATAGCATCGAGGCCACGGCATCGACCCGCAGCGCATCGATATGGTGCTCCGTCAGCCAATAAAGCGCGTTGGCGGTCAGATAATTGACCACCTCGCGCCGCCCGAGATTGTAGATCGCGGTGTTCCAGTCGGGGTGATAGCCCTCGCGCGGGTCGGCGTGCTCATAAAGGGCGGCGCCGTCGAACCGGGCCAGCCCGTGGGCGTCGATCGGGAAATGCGCAGGCACCCAGTCGAGGATCAGGCCGATCCCCGCGGCATGGCACGCCTCGGTGAAGGCGCGGAAATCTTCGGGCGTGCCGAAGCGGCTGGTGGGGGCGTAAAGGCCGATCGGCTGATAGCCCCAGGATCGGTCTAACGGGTGCTCGGTGATCGGCAGGACCTCTAGATGCGTGAAGCCCATGTCTTTGACATAGGGCACCAGCGTCTCGGCCAATTCGCGATAGGTCAGCCACGATCCGTCCGGCTTGCGCCGCCAGCTGCCCAAATGCGCCTCATAGACGGAAATCGGGCTGGCGACGGTCTGGCGCGCGCCGCGGGCCTCGATCCAGTCGCCATCCGTCCAGACATGGCTGTCGGGCGCTGGAACGATGGAGCAGTTCGAGGGGCGCAGCTCCGCCTGCCGCGCCATCGGGTCTGATTTGGTCAGCGGCAGCCCGTCGCCATGGCCCGATATCTCATACTTATACCGCGCGCCGGGGCCGAGATCGGGGATGAAAATCTCCCACACGCCGGTGGAGCCGCGGGCCCGCATCGGTGTGCGCCGCCCGTCCCAATCGTTGAAATCGCCCACCACCGAGACCCGGCTTGCATCAGGCGCCCAGACCGCAAAGGTCGTGCCCGCGTCGCCCTCATGGGGCCGGGCATGGGCGCCGAGCACGGTCCACAGCGCCTTGTGGGCGCCCTCGGAGATGAGATGTTCATCGAGCTCGCCCAAGATCGGGCCATAGCGGTAGGGGTCGGGCGCGGTCCATGCGCCGCCCTCGTTGGCCGCGTCAAAGACATAGGCGCCGGGGCGGACGGGCAGGGCGGCGCAGAACAGGCCGTCGGTTCCGTGGGCGGTCATCGGGTGCGTGGTCGCGCCCGTTTCTGGCCCCGTTTCAGGCCGCGCCTCGCGCAGGGTCGCGCGGGTGGCACCGGGCAGAAAGGCGCGCACAATCCATCCCTCGGCCCCTTGGTGCGGCCCCAGCACCGAGAATGGGTCCCCATGCGCGCCCCGCAGCAGTCGCGCCGCGGCGTCAGCGTCGAAACCGTCGGTGGTCGCCGTGGGGATCGCATCGCGGGTCGAGGTCATGGGCTGCTGCCTTTTGATGGTTGCGGGGCGGTGGCGCGCGGCAAGCTTCGTTCGGGGCGAGCGCCCGGCTATGTTCCGCGACAACCTTAGCGGCGCAACCGCGTTTGCATAACCCGATGCGCGGACGCGCCGCGCGCGCAGGCGCCGCAGCGCGGGCGGATCGCGCCGCCGCGCGGGGGCGCCTAGCCTGCGGTCGCGCTTAGCCTGTGGTCGCGCCAAACAGCATCCCCGCCCCCGCCGTCGCCAGCATGGCGAGCACGCCCCAGAACGTCACCCGCGCAGCGCCGCGCGCCAGCCCCGCCCCGCCCGCCGAGGCGCTGAGCGCGCCCAGAACCGCCAGCGCCACAATCGTCGATCCAGCCACCATCGCGCCGATCCACCCCGCCGATCCACCCCGCCGGGGCGACCAGCGCGAGGATCCGCGGCGCCGCCACGCCTAAAGCGAAGGTCGCGGCCGAGACCAGCGCCGCCTGAATCGGCCGGGCGGTCACGATCGCGGATATCTCCAGCGCATCGCGCGCATGGGCGCCGAGGGCGTCGTCTTCGGTCAGCTCAACCGCGACCTTTTCCGACAGATCGCGGTCGAGCCCGCGGGCGACATAGATCTTGGTCAGCTCCTCCAACTCCGCCTCCGGGGTTTCGGCCAATTCGGGGGTCTCGCGCCCGAAGTCGGCACGCTCGGCGTCGGTTTGTGAGCTGACCGAGACATATTCCCCCGCCGCCATCGACGTCGCGCCCGCCACAAGGCCCGCAAGCCTGGCGATCGCACCTCGGGCTTGCCAAACCCGGCCGCCGCTACGCCGACCACCAGACTGGCCGTGGACACCAGTCCGTCATTGGCGCCCAGCACCGCGGCGCGCAGCCAGCCGACGCGGTGGACCATGTGGTTTTCACTGTGGGTGAGGCGGTTCATGGCGTCAGTCCGTTCAATGGGGGTCGGGGCGGCCGCCCGGTCGATCAGGGCGCGGGCGGCCCCGCCGATGACGGGTCGAAAGCGGCCTCGGACGGCGCGCGGGCGGGATGCCCGGCCCCGTCGGAGGCGACCAGGATCGGGCGGTCTTGCGGCGATGCGGCGCCACCATGGCGCCAAGTCCGCCAAGCGGCGGCGGCAGGCTGGCCGCAACCGGCACGGCGGAGGCGAGCTGTGAGAGCGTGAACCTGCCATCGCCATACCCCCCGTCCGACGCCGCATCGACGAAGCTGAGGCTGAGGATCGCGGCGAAAGCGCTGAAATCCACCGCGATATTCGACGTCACGACTTGCCGGCCCGGCAAGCCGCCGCTGCCGCATCCTGCGATGACGAAGGTCAGGTCGATGGCATCGAGCGTGAAGTCGATGTCAAAGCCGGCTGTTCAACCGGCGCCGATGGCGCAGATGGAATCCGGCGGACCCTCGGCGCCGCCGAGGTGAACGTCAGCGCCATGGGGTGCGAAGCTCGCTTCGGGGCCGTCGAAAGCGGTGACCCTGAGAAAACCTGAAGGCAGGCTTGTGAACGTTGACGCGGCGGCTGACATGGCGCTGAGCGTGAGCGGCATCGCGCCCGCAAAAGCGGAGGATTTCATGGCTTCACGCTCAATGACGGCGTCCACCGAAAGGGCGCTCCGAGTTGGAGGGAATGAAGGGCAAACCGCTATTTTTCATTGGTTCTGCAGACTGCGCCAAGGGCGAATGGCAGCGAACATGTCCGCCAGACCTCACCTTGCATCGTCGCCGAACAGCGCGCCGACGGCGACGGATCGCACCGCTCCGTCCGCCTCGCGCAGCAAAAACAGCGCGTTCATCGCGCGCGCGTCGGCCAGCGCGGCGCCGCGATCCTCCCCCAGCACCGCCAATGCGGTGGCCCAGCCGTCGGCCTCAGCGCAGGTGGCCGCGACGACGGTGACCAAGGCGGGGGCCGACGCCGCGGGCGCCCCGCAGGCAGGGTCCATGGTGTGCGACAGGCGGCGGCCCCGCACCTCCACCCAATGGCGATAATCGCCAGAGGTGGCGACGGCCGCGTCCTCAAGCGTGAGGACCGAATGGCGCGCGCGGCGCGTCGGGTCGGGCGCCTCGATGGCGATGGTCCATGGCGCCGCGTCCGGGCGCAGGCCGCTGGCGCGCATCTCGCCGTCAATGCCGACCAGACCGTCGTCGATGCTGAACGCGGCCAGCGTGTCCGCCAGCCGATCCATGCCATAGCCCTTGGCGATGCCGTTGAGGTCAAGCGCCAGCGGCGCGGTTTCGCGCACGCGGTCGCCGTCGATCTGCCGCGACTCATGGGCGGGGATGCGCCGGACGGCCATGGCGGCGCGGATCCGGTCCGGGGCGGCGGCGTCGGGACCGGAGCCCCATGCCGTCACCGCATCCCCCATCCCGATGTCGAACGCCCCGCCTGAGGCGCGGCCTATCTCCATCCCCAGCCGCTGCACCTCGATCAGCCCCGCCGGCGCCGCCAGCCAATCGCCCGGCCGCGCGGCGTTGAGGCGCATCAGGTCGCTGCCCGGGCTCCCGGTGGAAATCTGCGCGTCCACATCGTCGACCGCCGCTTGCAGCGCCGCGCGGATCGGGGCGGGGTCGACGCCTTCGGGGGCGTGGAACAGCGCCGACCAGCGCGTGCCCATGGGCGGGCCGTTCAGCGCATGGCGCACCGGATCAGAAGATATCTTCAACATACCGCCCCTCTGCCTTCAGCGCGGGCGGCGTCAGGCCCGCGGTCGCCAGAATCTCAGCCATCGCGTCGGCCGCTCCGGCGGCCATGTCGCGCCCGCCGCAGACCATCACTCGCGCGCCGGACGCGATCAGGCGCGCGACCTCGGGCCCGTCGCGGCGGACCGCGTCCTGCACATAGCGCGGGGTCGTGGTGCGCGAGGCCGCCGTGATCAGCCGCGTGATGCGGCCCCCGGCCTGCCAGTCCGCCAGATCCTTGGCATAAAAGAAATCGCCGCCCGGGTGGCGCATCCCGAAGAACAGGTGGATCGGGCGCCGCCCGCGATTGCCGCGCACCAACCCCGTCAGCGGGGCGATGCCGGCGCCCGCGCCAATCAGGATCAGCGGCCCGCGCCCGCGCCCGGCATGAAAGCCCGGATTGGGCCGCAGGAAAGCCGCCGCCGTTTCGCCCGGCATCAGCGCGTTCAGCTGGCCGGAGCAGAGCCCGCCCGCGTGTTTCTTCACCACGATTTCCAAAAACCCGTCGAGGCGCGCCGAGGCGAGCGAATAGAGCCGCGGCGGCGGCGAGCCCTCAGCCACGATGCCGACCAGATCGACGGCGACGAAGCGCCCGAACCTGTCGCCGGTCAGCCGCTGCCAGATCGACGCATGCGGTAGTGCAAAGTGCAAGATCGCGGTGGGAGCCTGCACCTCCTCGCCCTGGTCATGGCGCGAGATCAGCGTCAGCGCCTGGGTCGCGGGCGGGGCGGGTTGGTGCGCCAGCTCCAGCGCCAGCGCGGCGCCAAGCACGCGGCCCCAGCGGGAAATCCTGCGGCGACCGGCGGTCCGCGTCGCCCTTGGGGATCAGCGCGGTCCAGCCTTTTGCGGTCGCCGCCGTCGATACCGCGGCCGCGAAGGCGCAATAGGCCGGAAAGCTGCGGTCGCCAAAGCCCAGCACCGTGATCGGGATGTCGCCGACCGGCGCTTGCGCCGCCAGCGCGTCCAGGAACCCCGTGGCCGAGGCCGGCGCGTCGCCATCCCGTAGGACGCCGCCAGCACCTGGATCCGCCGCGCGCCCGCATGGTGGCGCGGCGCGAAGGCGGACAACGAGGTGGTGTGAACGGTCTGGCCCGCCTCGGTCAGCGCCGCGTGCAAGGTGGCGGCGAACCCCCAGGTGGCGCCGCCTTCGGAGCCGACCGGCACGATCGTCTGCGCCGTCGCCGCGGGCGCGTTGCCGCGGATCCGCGGGCGCGCGGCGCGCCCCGCCAGCCCGATCAGCACGCCGGTCACCCACATCACCGGCACGCCAAGCGCCATCAGCGCCAGCGCCAGCCCCAGCGTCGCGGCGCTTTGGCCGGTGTGCAGCATATAGATGGTCTCAGACACGCTCTGCCACGCGGACAGGTCGGCCCAGGCCAGCAGCGCGCCGGGCCCTTGGTCGATATAGCCCTCGCCAAGGTTAGTTTTCAGGGGGAACACATCGGTCGCATCGCCCGGATAGGGGAAATTCAGCGCGCGCATCTGGTCCGCCTCGGTGGCGATGAGAGGCGCGATATCCGCCGACGCCATGACGGTTTCGTGGCTGACCGCCGACGGGAACGCCGGGGGCATGCCGCCATCGGGCAGCAGATCGAAGGTCGACGCCGTCATCCACAGCGCCGTCAGTGACGACAGCAGCAGCCCCGCCATCGCGACGCGCGCGATCTCAACATGCAAGCGCCCGGCCAACGGCCCGCGCGGCGGCGCCGCCAACAGCCCGCCAGAAGGCGA
>JBLIKI010000028.1:0-19672 GCA_047636235.1 Paracoccaceae bacterium
ATCTCAGCCCCGTCCGCCTTGCGCAGCGTCAGCAGAACCTCAGCCCCGCTCGCGTCGCGCCCGAGCAGCAACAGATGCGGCCCCGCCGCCCCGATCGCGGTCACCGCGAAGCCGGCGGGCAGGGCGATGCTCTCGGCGCTGACGGCGACCGGGGTGGCGGGGCCGCCGCCGCTCAGCCGTATCACGATGGTCGCGGTGATCACCACGAAGCCGACCGCCATCACCACCATCATCCCCGTCACCGCAAGGCGAAGGGTGCGAAGCCGCGGCGACTCTTTAAAACTGTCGTCGTGCTCCTCGTCAGGACCGGATATGGTGCTGGGCATGACCGAAAACTCCTCCTCCGCCGCACCCGATCAGGGCCCCGGCGACGACTTCGACGATGACGATCACGGCGGCGCGACACTCACGCTGACGATCGCGTCCGAATCCGATGGCGACCGCTTGGACAAGGCGCTCGCCTACATTGTGCCGCCCGGCCTCGGGCTGTCACGCTCGCGCCTGCAGGCGTTGATCCTAGAAGGCGCCGTCAGCCTTGAGGCGCCCGACGGCTCCGCGCGGACCGTCGCCACCTATAAGGGTGCGGTCAAGGAGGGTGAGCGCTACCGCGTCATCCCGCCGCCGCCAACCCCCGCGACGCCCGTAGCGGAGGATATTCCGCTGACCGTGGTGTATGAGGACAAGTGGCTGATCGTGGTCGACAAGCCATCCGGCATGGTGGTCCACCCGGCGCCTGGGGCATGGACCGGCACGCTGGTCAACGCATTGCTGCACTATTGCAAGGACTTGTCCGGCATCGGCGGGCAGGCGCGCCCCGGCATCGTGCATCGGATCGACAAAGACACCTCGGGCCTTTTGGTGGTCGCCAAGACCGACGCCGCGCACCAAGGCCTGTCGGCGCAGTTCGCCGCCCATGATCTGGAGCGGAGCTATCTGGCGATCGTCTGGGGTGCGCCGGAAATCTCGGACCCGCGCCTGCGCGGCATCGAGGGGATGGAGGCCGAGGGATCGGGCATCCTGCGGCTCGAGACTCAGATCGGCCGCTCGCCCAGCGACCGCAAAAAGCAGGCGGTGTTGCGTGAGGGCGGGCGCCACGCCATCACCCGGTTCCGCACCAATGAGCGATTCGGACCCGCGGAAAAATCGATCGCGTCATTGGTGGAATGCGAGCTGGAGACCGGCCGCACCCACCAGATCCGCGTGCATTTGAGCCATGCGGGCCACCCGCTGATCGGCGATCAGACCTATCGCGGCGCCCGCAAGGCCCCGCAGAACGTGCTGTCCGAGGCGGCGCGCGACGGGCTTGATCATTTCCCCCGCCAGGCGCTGCACGCCGCGACGCTGGGCTTCATTCACCCGATCACCGAGGAGGAGATGCGGTTCGAAAGCGACCTCCCCGCCGACATGGCGGACCTGCTGGCGGCGCTTCGGGGCTGAACCGTGACGCCCGCGCGGAACTTTGATCCGTGCGGGCGCGTTCCTTAGGAACGCACATTGCGGATCGCTCATGAGATCGTAATCACTGTTTCGACAATGTTGCGCTTTACTGTTTCCGTGCCCAAGTGAAGGGGCGCCACAGATTTTTCGCCAAGGGGAACATTCATGGCCACCTACGCCAACCTGCCGGCCCCGTCGCCCGAACAGGGGCTCTCCCGCTACATGCAGGAGATCCGCAAGTTTCCGATGCTTCAGCCGGACGAGGAATACATGCTCGCCAAGGCGTGGGCGGACCATGAGGACCGCGATGCCGCGCACCGGCTGGTGACGTCGCATCTGCGGCTCGCCAACAAGATCGCCATGGGCTATCGCGGCTATGGCCTGCCGACCGCCGAGGTGATCTCGGAGGCCAATGTCGGGCTGATGCAGGCGGTGAAGCGGTTCGATCCCGAGCGGGGCTTCCGCCTTGCGACCTATGCGATGTGGTGGATCCGCGCCGCGATTCAGGAATACATCCTGCGGTCGTGGTCGCTGGTCAAAATGGGCACCACCGCGGCGCAGAAAAAGCTGTTCTTCAACCTGCGCAAGGCCAAGAACAAGCTTGGCGCGTTGGAGGAAGGCGATCTTCGCCCCGAAAACGTCGCCAGCATTGCCAAAAGCCTGAGCGTCACCGAGACCGAGGTGATCGCGATGAACCGCCGCCTGTCGGGCGGGGATGCATCGCTGAACGCGCCGCTGAAATCGGATGGCGAGGGGTCCTCGGAATGGCAGGACTGGCTGGCGGACGACGACGCCGACCAAGCGGCCGCCTATGCCGAGGCCGATGAGCTGATCCACCGCCGCGAACTGCTGACCGAGGCGATGGAGGGTCTGAACGAGCGCGAGCAGTACATCCTGACCGAGCGGCGCCTGAAGGACAATCCGGTGACGCTTGAGGAACTGTCCAAGATCTATGACGTGAGCCGCGAGCGGGTCCGCCAGATCGAGGTCCGCGCGTTCGAAAAGCTGCAAAAGCGGATGCGCGAGCTGGCGCTTTCCCGCGGCATGGTTGGCGAGGACGCCTGATCCGCCGTGGCCTGAGGCGCATCGCGCCTCAGGCGCGCCTCTAACAAACGACGCCTCAGGCATGCCCTTGTGGCAACCGAAACCGCAGGCGCGCCATTAAGATAAGCGACGCGTCAGGCGCGCCACTGCGGCGCCGGACGCCTCAGGCCAGCAGGCCGCCCACGCCGTCCCAGATCAGCTTGATGCCGGTCATGGCCAGGAGCGTGCGCACCATGATGAAATAGCCGCGTTGGGGCAGGCGTTTATGCCCCCACACCCCCAAAAGCATCCCCGCCACCGCCACCGGCGCCAGCCACAGATCGGCGATCAGCGTCTCAGGCGTGAACAGGCCGAGCGACGCATAGGGCGCGACCTTGATGATGTTGATCCACCAGAAGATCAGCACCGTGCTGGCCTGATAGACGGTCTTGTCGGCGACCCGGCTTAGCAGATGCACCGCGATGGGCGGCCCGCCCGCATGGCTGGCAAAGCTGGTGAAGCCCCCGACCGCCCCCCAGAACCCGCCGCCGATCCGGTTGGGCGCCGTGCTTGCGCCGCTCAGCCATCCGCGCTGACCGGCCAATTGGAACGCGACGAAGCCTAGCGCCAGCACTCCGATCAACACGCGCACCGCGTTCGGATCGGTGGCGGCGAAGAACGTGGCCCCAAGGCCGACGCCCACCACGGACCCGAGCATGATCGGCCACGCCTGCGCCCAATCCCAGCGCCGCCAATAGGCGCGGATCCCGGTGACATCCATCACCATCAAGAGCGGCAGCATCAGCCCCACCGCCTGCTGCGGCGTCAGCGCCAGCGCCAAAAGCGGCGTCGCGGCAAAGGCGGCTCCGGCCCCGAAGCCCCCCTTGGACAGGCCCGCGATCAACACCGCCGGAATCGCCAGCATCAGGAACGTCGGGTCGGAAATGTCGATCGGGGTCATGGAAACTCGGCCAAGTCAGGGTGCGGTCCGCCGACTAGGCGCAGATACCACCGCCAGCATCAAGGCGCCCGCATCGCGGTCCAAGGCGACGTGCGGCGGGGTCGCACTTGCAGGCCGGGGCGTTCGGCGCTAAGCGGGCGATAACCCCAACCCATCCATCGCGGGAGAGATTACGATGTCCAGAGCGAAAATCGCGCTGATCGGCGCCGGTCAGATCGGCGGCACGCTGGCCCATCTCGTCGGCCTCAAGGAACTCGGCGACGTCGTGCTGTTCGACATCGCCGAGGGCACGCCGCAGGGCAAGGCGCTCGACATCGCCGAAAGCGCCCCGGTCGACGGCTTCGACGCCCGCTTCAAAGGCGCCAATGACTACGCCGACATTGCCGGCGCAGATGTGTGCATCGTCACCGCCGGCGTGCCGCGCAAACCCGGCATGTCGCGCGACGATCTGCTCGGCATCAACCTCAAGGTCATGAAATCGGTCGGCGAGGGCATCAAGGCCCACGCGCCGAACGCCTTCGTGATCTGCATCACCAACCCGCTCGACGCGATGGTGTGGGCGCTGCAGAGCTTCTCGGGCCTGCCCAAGGAAAAGGTCGTCGGCATGGCCGGCGTGCTCGACAGCGCGCGCTTCCGCCACTTTTTGGCTGAGGAATTCAACGTCTCGGTCAAGGACGTGACCGCGTTCGTGCTCGGCGGCCACGGCGACACCATGGTGCCGCTGGTCCGCTATTCCACCGTCGGCGGCATTCCGCTGCCGGATCTGGTCAAGATGGGCTGGACCTCGCAGGAAAAGCTCGACGCCATCGTCCAGCGCACCCGTGACGGCGGCGCGGAAATTGTTGGCCTGCTGAAAACCGGCTCGGCGTTCTATGCGCCCGCCGCGGCGGCGATCCAGATGGCGGAGAGCTTCCTGAAGGACCAGAAGCGCGTGCTGCCCTGCGCGGCGTTCGTCGACGGCGCCTATGGCCTCGACGGATTCTATGTCGGCGTGCCGACAGTGATCGGCGAAGGCGGCGTCGAGCGGGTGATCAACATCACCCTCGACAAGGAAGAACAGGTCATGTTCGACAAGTCGATCGAAGCCGTCAAAGGCCTTGTGGCAGCGTGCAAGGCGATCGACGACAGCCTCGTCTGATCGAAGCCGCCGCGCATCGGAACGGGCCGGGGGGCGACCCCCGGCCCGTTCGCGTTCGCGCCCCTGGCAAGCGGCGCCGTTCATAGATGCGGCGAGGGGCGCGGCCGCCTTGCCTAAGCCCGCTTTTCCGTGCTTTACCCTTGGTCGACAGGTTCAGGAGTCTTCGCCATGGATAAGTTCACCACTCTCACCGGCGTCGCAGCCCCGCTGCCGCTGATCAACGTCGACACCGACATGATCATCCCCAAGCAGTTCCTCAAGACCATTCTGCGGTCGGGGCTGGGGGTGAGCCTGTTCGACGAGATGCGCTATGACGACGACCGCAACGAAAAGCCCGATTTCGTGCTGAACAAGCCCGCCTACCGCGAAGCTAAGATCCTGGTTGCAGGCGAGAATTTCGGCTGCGGGTCAAGCCGTGAGCACGCGCCGTGGGCGATCTCCGATTTTGGGATCCGCTGCGTGATCGCACCCAGCTTCGCCGACATCTTCTACAACAACTGCTTCAAGAACGGCATCCTGCCGATCGTCCTGCCGCAAGAGGACGTGGACAAGCTGATGGACGACGCCGACCGCGGCGCCAACGCGATGGTGACCGTCGATCTGGCGTCCCAGACCATCAAGGGCCCTGATGGCGGCGAGATCACCTTTGAAGTTGACGCCTTCCGCAAGCACTGCTTGATCAACGGACTCGATGACATCGGACTGACCATGGAGAAGGCCAACTCCATCGACAAGTTCGAGGCCGGACTGGGCGCAGCGCAGCCCTGGATCGCCCGGGCGAGCTGAGACTGAACAGGGGTCGGGGTCGTGCAGCGACTGTCAGGGGGCCTGCTGAGGGCGCTGATAGTCCTGTTCGCCCTGATCTCGCCCGCGGTGCTGGTGCCCGCGGTGTCGTCGACCGCGCGCGAGATCAGCGCGGTGATCGGCGCCATCGCGGGCCTGTGCGTGTTTTTCGAATACGCCGCCCGCAACCCCGGTCTGATCGATTTCCGGTTTGCGCCGCCCTATAATCGGGCGCGGTTCTCGGTGTTCACCGCCGTCCTGTTCATGATGATCTTTTTCGTGCGTGCGCAGGACGGGCGGGATGATTTCTCGGGCCAGATCCTGATGGCGTCGATCAACATCGGGATGCGGTTCGATTTCCCGCTGTCGCCGGTGCAGATGTTCGCCACCACGCTGGGCGACCCCGCCGTGCCGGAACTGTCGGAGATGTTGGAGATGTTGCGCGGCGCCGCGGCGCTGTCGTTCGTGACCGCCGGCACCGGGACGCTGTTCTTCGGGGTGCTGTTCTGGATCACGCCATGGCCCGCCGATCGGGAGGACTTCAATCTTTGGGTCAATCTGCCGACGCTTGAGACCGCCTTTGGCGTCGAGGTCGAGCGGCGGCTGTTCCGCGTCGCGGCGGGGATGATCCTGGCCGGGATCGGCGCTCCTTATGCCAGCATCGCGCTGACCTCGCTGGCGGTGGGGCGGTTCGACCCGCCGATGTTGCTCGATCCGCTGCCGCTGGTGTGGGCGATGACGATATGGGCCACGGCGCCGATGTATCTGCTGCTGCGCGGGCTGGCGATCGCGAAGATCGCCTGGCTGATCCGGCGGGCGCGATGACCTCGCATCCGACCATCTGGCTGGCGCTGATCGTCGCGGCGCTGCTGGCGCTTGCGGGCCCGGGCCGGGCGGCGGACCTGGCCGTGCCGCCCCCGACCGAGGGTGCGGTGCGGGTCGCGGTGTTCAATGCCTCGCTGTCGCGCAAGGGGGCGGGGATGGCGCTTCGGGCCTTGACCGACGGCAAGGACCGGCAGGTGCGGCGCGTGGCGCAGATCATCCAAGCGGTGCGCCCTGACGTGATCTTGGTGTTGGAACTCGACCATGACCGAGAGGGCCGCGCGCTGGCGGCGCTGCAAGCGCTGCTGCGGGTGGATCAGATCGGGACCGCGGGCGTCGACTATCCCTTCGCCTTCGCCGGGCCGGTCAATACCGGGACGCCGAGCGGCATTGACCTTGACGGCGACGGAGAGATCGCCGGCCCCGGCGACGCCTGGGGGTTCGGGCTGTTCCCCGGCCACTACGGCATGGCGGTGCTGAGCCGCCTGCCGCTGGACGTGGACGCGTTGCGCAGCTTTCAGACCATGGCGTGGGCGTCGATGCCGGATGCGCTTTTGCCGCGCGATCATTATGGCGCGGCGTCGGACCTCCTGAGGCTGTCGTCGAAATCTCATTGGGACCTGCCGGTGATCCTGCCGGGCGGGACGCGGCTGCATCTGCTGGCGGCGCACCCGACCCCGCCGGTGTTCGATGGGCCTGAGGACCGAAACGGTCGCCGCAATCATGATGAGATCCGGTTCTGGACCGACTATATCGCCGGCGCGGGGTGGATGACCGATGACTCCGGCGTCTCAGGCGGGTTGGAGGCGGGGGCGGCGTTCGTGGTCCTGGGCGATCTGAACGCGGACCCGTTCGACGGCGACGGGCGCCATGACGGCATCGCGGGGCTGCTGGCAAGCCCGGCGCTGGTCGACCCCGCCCCGCAAAGCGCGGGCGGCGCCGAGGCGGCGCAAGTGCAGGGCGGCGCCAACGCGCGCCACCGTGGCGCGCCCGAACGCGACACCGCCGACTGGGCCGATGCGCGCGGACCGGGCAACCTGCGGGTTGATTATGCGCTGCCGTCGGCGGGGCTTTCGATCACCGGGGCGGGGGTGTTCTGGCCCGCGTCCGGCGCGCCGGGGGCGGGGTTGGTGACGGGCGGCAGGCGCCCGCCAAGCTCGGATCACCGGCTGGTCTGGGTCGACATACATGGTTAACCAACATTAATGAACCAATAATTAAAAATTGATTTACGAACGGAAATATCAAATTCTCTTACTTTGGGTGCTTGCGGTGTCGCATTTATTTCGTCATATTCTGTTTCAGGACCGGGGCTAGCCATGTGGGCGCCGCAGCCTTGTATCGGTCCGATGTCGCCGCTGCTGATCGCGGGCGCTTCGCTTGTGGAGGGTGAGAGCGCCGCTCGGGTGGCGTGAGGCGTTGCGCCGGGTCCGCCGCACCGGGTCCGGCGCCGCCTTTACTTCGCATCGTAGGGCGGGGGTTGGTTCGGCCCATCGCGCCCCGACCGCCAAGGCGGCCGGTCCGCCTCTGGCCCGCCCTGCACCCCACGCAGGCCCCCTCGGCTTCGGCGCCGGATCAATCCTCGGTCGGATCGAGCAGCAGCGACAGGTCCGGCGGCGCCATTTTCACCGGCTTGGTGACGAAATAGCCGAAATAGCGCTCAATGCCGATCCGGTCCTCCAGCAAGCGGTCCATCAGACGCTGATAGGCGTCCACATTGCGCACCAGCAGCCGCAAGATATAGTCCACGCCGCCGCCGGTCGCGTCGCAAGCGACCACCTCCGGCGTGCGGCGCATCGCGTCTTCGAACACTTGGAAATCGGCGGCGCGGTGGTTCGCCAACGTCACTTGCACGATCACCTCGGTCACCGGCGCCAGCTTGCGCAGCGCCACCCGCGCGCCCCAGCTTTCGATCAGCCCGGCCTGATCCAGTCGTTTCAGCCGCGCCCAGGCCGGGGTGGCCGACAGGCCCGCGACCTCGGCCAGCCGCGCCTTGGTGATCCGGCCGTCGTGCTGAAGGCCGGTCAGAATGCGCAGGTCGTGGCGGTCGAGCTTGGGGGACATGGGGGCTCCGGATCCGGGACGGGGACCCTTCGAAGGGATGCCGCGCCGCGCCGGCGGTCAAGAGCGCGCCGACTTGCTCAAACGAAAACCGGCGCCCCTTGGGGCGCCGGCCGGGTCGAGGACCGCTCTAGCAGTCGCTCAGGCGGTGGCGCGACCGCTACGCAGACGTGCGAGGCCGAGCAGGCCGAACGCGCCCGCCAGCAGCGGCAGCGTCGCGGGGATCGGCACCGCCGACACGGTCTCGTGGGAGGCCGAGAACGTGTAGCTAGAGGCGCTGCCGGTGTCCACTAGCGTCAAGTCTAGCATGAACCCATCCGAGAACAGCACCGACACCAAGCTGTTGGGCACCACGATGCCGCCGTTGTTGAAGAACACGCTGCGGAAATCGCGGGCAGCGTTGAAGGAATCCGGGTCGATCTCCGCCCGCCAAGTGGCGAAGTCACCGGCGTCGAAGCCGGAGAAGTCGAAGGCGAACAGGTCGGTGCGCGGCCCGCCGTTCGCGTTGTCGCCGATCGTGCGCACCATCGTGCCGCCCGCCGGTGCGATCGAATTGGTCACCCGGTCGAAGTTGAACGTCGGGTCGCCGATGGTGAAGTTGATCGACGAGATCGAGGTGCCCGGATCGCTCAGGTTGGTCAGCGTGAACGCTGGGTAGTCAAACGTTCCGTTAAGCGCGCCGCCGGTGCCGATGGTGATGGAATAACCGACAGTTGCCGCCGAAGCTGGTAGTGATGCCGCAGCCAGTACTATAGTGAAGATACCGATGCTACGCAGAGTGGTCATTTTGTGCTCGTCCTTTAGATCGATCCGGCGGATCACGGCGCTGGTCGCGCTCAACAGCTGAAAACACCGCCCATTGCAATTTATGTTGCGCTGCAAGGGTAATTTTGTCAACGAGGTTAAGAAGGAATAAAAAATTTTCTAACCCTCTTGAAGTAAAATTTTTTAATGAATTCATGAAAGCAACGTCTGCCTACTTTGCGGGCAACCGTGGGTCCGTGTCCTTTGGACTGTGCTGCGCTGCAGCGGGTCTGGCCGGTGGGGTCGCGCGGCCATGGACGCGATCCGCGCCGCCGCGCCGCCCCGTCCCTCGCGGCATGGGCCTGAGTCGCCGCCGAGCCGCGCCTCGCTTGACCGCGCGCCCGTCGCCCGCTACCGCATTCCCATCCCTATGCGCGAGGAGCACGCCCCATGACCAATCCCTCTCTCCTGATCCTGCCCGGCGACGGCATCGGCCCCGAAGTGATGGCCGAGGTCCGCAAAGTTATCGCCTGGTACGGCGAGAACCGTGGCATGACCTTCGACGTCACCGAGGATCTGGTCGGCGGCTGCGCCTATGACGCCCATGGCACCCCTCTGACCGACGCCACCATGGCCAAGGCGCAAGAAGTTGACGCGGTGCTGCTGGGCGCCGTCGGCGGCCCGAAATACGATAACCTCAACTTTTCGGTGAAGCCGGAACGCGGCCTGCTGCGCCTGCGCAAGGAAATGGACCTTTATGCCAACCTGCGCCCGGCGCAGTGCTTTGATGCGCTCGCGGATTTTTCGTCGCTGAAACGCAACGTGGTCTCCGGCCTCGACATCATGATCATCCGAGAGCTGACCTCGGGCATCTATTTCGGCGAGCCGCGCGGCATCTTCGTCGAGGGCAATCAGCGCGTCGGCATCAACACCCAGCGCTACACCGAATCCGAGATCGACCGCGTGGCGCGATCCGCGTTCGAGCTGGCGCGCAAGCGTGGCAACAAGGTCTGCTCGATGGAGAAGGCCAATGTCATGGAATCGGGCATTTTGTGGCGCGAAGTGGTGCAGAAGGTCCACGATGATGATTACCCGGACGTCGAGCTGACCCACATGTATGCCGACGCTGGGGCCATGCAGCTGTGCCGCTGGCCCAAGCAGTTCGACGTGATCGTCACCGACAACCTGTTCGGCGACATCCTCTCCGACTGCGCCGCGATGCTGACCGGCTCGCTTGGGATGCTGCCCTCCGCCAGCTTGGGCGCCCCGATGGAGAACGGTCGCCCCAAAGCGCTTTATGAGCCGGTGCACGGCTCCGCCCCCGACATCGCCGGGCAGGGCAAGGCCAACCCGATCGCCTGCGTGCTGAGTTTTGCCATGGCGCTGCGCTATTCGTTCGATCAGGGGGTCGAGGCGACGCGCATCGAGGATGCCGTTAACGCGGTGCTGGCGAACGGCCTGCGCACCGCCGATCTGCTGGGCGAAGACGGGGCGACCCCGGTCACGACCTCTCAGATGGGCGACGCGATCGTGGCGGCGTTGGGTGCTTCCTTACAAATTTAGGGTAATAAAATTTATTAAAGAAAAAATAGATATTTTTTTCTGTAGTATTTAAAGGTTGTATGATGAGAAATGGTGGTATTGATGCTTCGAGGTTGATTTGCGCATTCGGAATTGCTTGGTTTCATTCCGGCGCTCCGGGTGCGCGAGTCGCCTATCTCGCATTGCCATTTTTCCTGGTTTTGCTCGCCATGCCTTCGGGAGCGGGCATGGCGCAGCGCGCAACTCGCTTGCTTCGCCCTTGGGTGGTCTGGTCGGCGATATATGCAGCGGTGAACACCGCGATGGCGTTGCGAAACGGTCTTGACCCTCTGTCTTGGGCCAAGCCTGAGATGGTTCTGTATGGCCCGCTGATTGCACTGTGGTTTTTACCTTTCGCGGCGCTCTTGGGTTTTGCGCTACGAGGGCTGGACGGCCATCCGAATGCCGCGTTGATCGCACCGATCGTCGGGGCGGTCGCTGTGGCGCTATTTCCCGCCAACGCTATGCCGCCGTTGAATCAATGGGCGTTCGGCTTGGTTCCAGTTGTCGCGGGAGCGGCGTTTTTTGGGCGATCGGGACGAGGCCGGGGCGCCGCGTTCGTATCGCTTGGCTTAGCCTTCGCTGTGCTCCACGTCGTTCGTCCGCATTCCGACAACATCACAATTCTGGCAGGGACCGCAGCTGCGATGACCCTGTTCATGGTTCCGATCCCAGCGAGTCGGTCGACCGCTTGGGCGGCTCGGATGTCATTTTCGATCTATCTCATCCATCCGCTGGTGCTGATCGCAGGCCACACGCTCAACCTTCATGGGGTCGCACTCGGTGTCGCCGTGATTGCCGGCTCGTTTGCCTATGCGGTCGCGCTAGACGCCGCAGGCGGACCGTTGCGCCGTCTCCTTACCTGATGCGGGCGTGCCGCGCCGCTGGACCTGCCGCCCGCTAGCGCCTAAAACCACGCGCGACAGCAAAAGGGGCGCAGATGAACATTCTCCTTCTCGGCGGCGGCGGGCGCGAACATGCGCTGGCCTGGAAGATCGCGCAAAGCCCGGAGCTGACGCGGCTTTACTGCGCGCCGGGCAATGCTGGGATCGCGGATGTCGCCGAATGCGTCGCGCTTGACCCTGAGGACGGCGCCGCCGTGGTGGCGTTCTGCGCCATCCGCGACATCGCGCTGGTGATCGTGGGGCCTGAGGCGCCGCTTGCCGCAGGCGTGGCCGACGCGCTGACCGCCGCCGCGGTGCCGGTGTTCGGCCCGACCAAGGCCGCCGCCGCGCTGGAGGCATCCAAAACCTTCACCAAAGAGATCGCGGACGCCGTCGGCGCCCCCACCGCCGCCTGGGCGCGGTTCACCGAGGCGGCTCCGGCGCGCGAATACGTCATCGCGCGCGGCGCGCCGATCGTGATCAAGGCCGACGGGCTGGCCGCGGGCAAGGGCGTGGTGGTGGCCGAGGTGGTGGACGACGCGCTGGCGGCCATCGACGACATGTTCGGCGGCGCCTTTGGCGCGGCGGGCGCCGAGGTGGTGATCGAAGATTTCATGTCCGGCGAAGAAGCCAGTTTCTTCGTGCTGTCGGACGGGCGCACCTGCCTGCCGCTGGCGACCGCCCAAGACCACAAGCGCGCCTATGACAACGACAAAGGCCCTAACACCGGCGGCATGGGCGCCTATTCGCCCGCCCCGGTGATGACCCCCGATTTGGAGGCGCAGGCGCTGTCGGCCATCGTCCAGCCGGTGATCGACGAGATGGCGCGCCGCGGCACGCCGTTCCAAGGCATCCTCTATGCCGGGTTGATGATCGAGCATGGCATCGCGCGGCTCGTAGAGTTCAACGTCCGGTTCGGCGATCCGGAATGCCAAGCGCTGATGATGCGCCTCGGGTCCGACCTGCTTCCGGCGCTGATGGCGTGCGCGACAGGGCGGCTTGATCAGGTGGCGCTGCGGTGGCGCCCCGAGCCGGCCATCTCAGTGGTGGTGGCGGCGCGCGGCTATCCCGGCGCCTATGGCAAGGGAGAGCCGATCCGCAATCTTTCCGCCGCCTGCGCTGACCCGGATGTGGAGATTTTCCACGCCGGCACTCGGCTGGACGGGGATGAGGTGGTGTCGAACGGCGGCCGCGTGCTGAACGTCACCGCGCGGGGGCGGACGCTGGCTGAAGCGCGCGCCAAGGCCTATGCCGCCATCGAGGCGATCGACTGGCCCGGCGGATTCCACCGCACCGATATCGGCTGGCGCGCGCTGCCCTGAGGCGAGCGTCAGCTGACCGGTGCCGCGCCGCAGGTCAGGCCGGTGCGGTCGATGCGCTTCACCTCTTGCACGTCGCCGCCGACGCTGAGCGCGAACAGCCGGTCCTGCCAGCGGATGTGTTCGAAGCAGTGCGGCGGACCGGCGCCGAAATCAAAGCAGAAAAGCCCGGCATCATAGGTCCAGGCCGCGTCGAGGCAGTCGCCATCGCGGTGCTCGAACGTCACCATGCCGCCCCCGGGCGCGTCCGAGGGGCGATAGGTTTCACGCCCCCACAGGCCGTCCTCGGTGAAATACCACACGGTGCGCCCGGCGGTCATATCCTGCCATTCCGAAAAAGGCAGCGGCACGCCATCGCGCAACACTTCTGCGCGCGACGGCAGCGGCGCGTCGGGCGCGGTGTTCACGAACGGGAACATGGCGCCGGGCGCCGCGATGGTGGCCGCAACCGGCACGAACAGCGCGGCGACGGCTATCACAAGGCGGTGAAACTGCTTCATAAGGTCCCTATAACACGAGCGGAGAGGCAGGGAAAACCTCGCTGGCACCGAGTTTGATTGCCTTTGGCATGAACATTGCCGCATCGCGGCCCGCAAAGATAGAGCTTTGCGAAAAAGCCATCCCATGGCAGCCTTAACTTCGACCCGGTCGGGCGCATCCGGCGACGGGTCCGCACGAGGACATGCCGGGGTCGCTCTCCCTCCCGACCGATCCGGCGCGCCGCCCGCCATCGAGCCTCGCCGCCCTGACCCGGCGGAGGGGGACCGGGCGCACGGTCTTCGAACGGCACGGCGTCGATCTCAGCTGCCGCCCTGGCGCGACACGGGGTCGGCGACCGCGCTTAGCGGTCCGCCTCAAGGCGCAGCCGCGTAGCATAGGCGTTGGAGATATGTTGCCGCGCCGCTGCATCCGCGCCGTCCTCATCGCGCGTTTCGATGGCGTGGACGATCGCCTCATGCTCGGCGATGGTCGCCGCCCCGCGGCCTGGATCCGACAGCCCCGCCAGCGTCAGCAGCGCCATAGAGCGACGGATGCCTTCAAGCATCCCATTCAAATAGCGGTTGTGGCTGGCGCGGTGGATCTGGCGGTGAAAGCGGCCGTTATTCTCGCGCAGCGGTTCGGGCTGGTCGGCGATGGCGCGGCTTTCCTCGACCAAGGCGCGCAAAATCGCGGCTTCTTCGGGGGCGGCATGGCGGGCGGCGAGGCGGGCGGCCAACCCCTCCACCACCGCGCGGACCTCATATAATTCGCCCAATTGGTCGTGGTCGAGCGACGCGACCACCATCCCGCGCCGTCCGTCGTGGGTGACCACGCCTTGGATTTCAAGCCGTCCCAGCGCCTCGCGGATCGGGGTGCGCGAAAAGCCGAAAGTCTCGGCCAGTTCGGTTTCCACCAGCCGCGCGCCGGGCGGATAGGCGCCGCGGTCGATGGCCTCGAGGATCTTGGTATAGGCGTCGGCGCCGGAATCCCGGCTGGTGTCGCGTCGCATCGATGCTTCTTCTTCCAATCGGGACCGGAGACGCTTTGGTGCCATGGATGCGGCTGCATGCAACAGGCCGCATCTGCGCGCAGGGGGCCTAGGCCAGCAGCGCCTCGACCTCGGCGGCCAGCGCCAGCGCCTCGGCGGCGGCCAGCGACCGCGGCTGCATCTCCGCCGCCGAGCGCCCGGTCAGGAACGCGTTCGAAAACGCAACCCGGGCGCCGAGCCGCGCGTGCAGCAATTGCGCCCCCGCCTCGGCCAGCAGCGCCAGCGCCTCGTCCACCGCGCCGCCACGAGGCGGCACGCGGTTCAGCGCCACGCGCGCGCGGGCCTTTTCCTTGCGGCACAGATCCAGCATCGCGCCGGTGGCCCACGCATCCAGCGGCGTCGGCTGGCAGGGCAGCACCACCAACGACGCCTCGCGCAGCGCAGTGCGCAGCAGGCTTTCCGCGTTGCCGGGGCAGTCCACCAGCACGCGGTCGGCGGTGCGCGCGGCGCCGCGTATGTCGCCTCCGGCGCGCCAATCCTTGGATTCGATCAGCCTGACGCCCGCGTCCCCGCGCAAATTCGCCCACCGCGACAAAGACCGCTGCGGGTCGAGATCCACCAACGCCACGCTGCGCCCCTCGGCGCGCCAGGCGGCGGCAAGCTGCGCCGCCAGCGTGGTCTTGCCCGATCCGCCTTTTTGCTGCGCCAGCACCACGATCTTGGTCATGTCCGTCCCCCCCCCTCAGGTCGGGCCAGGTTCAGACGGGCCGACCCCACAGATCGTAGTCGGACGCATCCTCGACGACCACATCAAGTTTGTCGCCGGATTTCAGGGTTTCAAACCCGTCCTCGATGAACAGATTGCCGTCGATCTCCGGCGCGTCGGCCCAGGTGCGGCAGGTGGCGCCGTCTTCGTCGATCTCGTCCACGATCACCGGGATGGTCCGGCCGATCTTGGCGGCCAGTTTGGCGGCCGAAATCCGCTGCGCCGCTTCCATGAACCGCTCCCACCGCTCTTGCTTCAGCTCGGGCGCGACATGATCGGCCAGGGCGTTGGCGCGGGCGCCGGCGACATTCTCATACTGGAAGCAGCCGACGCGATCGAGCTGCGCCTCCTCCATCCAATCAAGCAGATGCTGGAATTCGGCCTCCGTCTCGCCCGGAAATCCGACGATGAAGGTGGACCGCAGGGTGATTTCGGGCCGGATCGCGCGCCATGCCGCGATCCGCTCCAGCGTCTTGGCCTGGTTGGCCGGGCGCGCCATGCGTTTGAGGGTGTCCGGATGGCTGTGCTGGAACGGAATGTCGAGATACGGGAGCACGCCATGGGTGTCGCCGGGCCGCGCCATCAGGTCGATCAGCTTGTCGACATGGGGGTAGGGATAGACGTAATGCAGCCGCGTCCACATCGGCAGCTGCGCCAGACCGCGGGTCATATCCTCGATATGCGCGCGATAGTCGACATCGCGCCACCGGCTGACCGCGTGCTTGATGTCGAGGCCATAGGCCGAAGTGTCCTGGCTGATGATCAGCAGCTCGCCGACCCCCGCCTCGGCCAAGCGCTCCGCCTCACGTAGCACCGCTGCGACGGGGCGCGAGGCGAGTTTGCCGCGCATGTCCGGGATGATGCAGAACTTGCAGGCGTGGTTGCAGCCTTCGGAGATCTTCAGATACGCGTAATGGCGCGGCGTCAGCTTGACCCCGGTGGCGGGCATCAGGTCGATGAACGGGTCCGGGTTGGGCGGGGCGGCCTTGTGGACCGCGTCCAGCACCTGCTCATACTGATGCGGGCCGGTGACGGCGAGCACCGAGGGGTGCGCGCCGCGGATGTAGTCTTCTTCGGCGCCGAGGCAGCCGGTCACGATCACGCGGCCATTTTCGGCCAATGCCTCGCCGATGGCTTCAAGGCTTTCGGCCTTGGCGCTGTCGAGGAATCCGCAGGTGTTCACGATCACCGCATCCGCCCCGGCATAGTCGGGGCTGATTGCATAGCCTTCGGCGCGCAGGCGGGTCAGGATCCGCTCGCTGTCCACCAGCGCCTTGGGACAGCCGAGGCTGACCATCCCGATGCGCGGCTGGCCGGGACGCGCGGCGACGTCGCCGATCCGCGCGCGAGGCGCCAGATCAGGCCGCGTGGGGCCGAGATTGGGCGGCGCAGCGCCCATGCGGGCGTCGGCAGGGGCGCGGAGCGGCGCATGCGCCATCGTCGGGCGGGGGGGCGAGGTGCGATCCATGCGCCAGCCTATACCGGAGCCGGCCCCGCGCGAGAAGAGGCGGCGTCGCCCGCATCGCAAGGTCGTCCACGGTGTCGCGCCTTGGGACGCCGGGCGCGGGGCTCGGGCCTTGGCCCCGCGCCCCGCGTGATGCCGCCTGTCACGACAGCTCGCCCAAATGCGCCTCGAAGGCGGTGCGCATGTCGGCGACGCTGAACGGCTTGGCGACGAAGTGGTCGACTTCGCCCCCCGCGGCCTGGTCGCGATAGGCCTCCGAGGTGGCGAGGAACACCGGGATGCGGTTGAGCACCGGATGCTCCTTGATCTTTTTCGCCAGATCGAGACCGCTCAGCCCCGGCATGTTGAGGTCCGAGATCACCACGTCGAACTTCTTGGACATCAGCGCCTCGAGCGCGGCGTCCGCCGTGGCGGCCAGCGCCACGTCGACGACGCCGAGCCGCTTGAGGCACTGGCGCGCGAGGCCGCGCATGGTCTGCTGGTCATCGACGACGAGAACCTTGAGGGATTTGGCTGCAGGCATGTGAGTCTCCTATTTAATTGGATGCCGCGCCGGTGCGCGCGACGGTGCGCGCGGCGGCGCAGATGCGCGATGGCAGGGCGTCGATCTCTCGCGTTTCGTCGAGCGCGCTGATTTCTTGAGCCGCTTTGGGCATGCCATAGACCACGCAGCTTTCGGGGCCTTGGCCGATGCAGTAGGCGCCGGCGCGGCGCATTTCCCGCAGGCCTATCGCGCCGTCGCGGCCCATTCCGGTCAGGATCGCGCCGACCGCGACGGCCCCGAACGCTTGGGCCACCGAATGGAACAGCACGTCCACCGAGGGGCGATGGCCCGACACCGCCGGGCCGTCGCGCAGACCGCACACCACGCGGCCGCCGATCTTGGATACCTCGAGGTGCAGGTTGCCGGGGGCGATCCGTATCGAACCGGGACCGATCGCCTCGCCATCCCGCGCCTCGGCGACATCGCGGCCCAGCTGCTCGCGCAACCGGCCCGCAAACCGGCCCGTATAGCTTTCGGGCATGTGCTGCGCGATCACGATCGGCGGGCAGTCGTGCGGCAGTTCTGACAGCAGCCGCGACAGCGCCGCCACCCCGCCGGTCGAGGCGCCGATCGCGATCAGGCTGCGTCGCCATGGCCCCGCTGCCGCAGCCGCCGGCGTCGCCGGACGAAGCGCGTTGGTTTTGAACTGCTCCGCCGGACGAGGCGCGCCGACCCTGCGCCGCGGGGTCGCCCGCGCGGCCATGCGCACCTTTTCGCGCAGGGTCGACCCGAACTGGTCCGCCTCGGATCGCCCGGAAGGCTTTTGCGCCACATCCACCGCCCCGATTTCCAGCGCGGCAAGGGTCGCGTCGGCGCCCTGCGCGGTCAAGGACGACACCATCACCACCGGCATCGGCCGCAACGTCATGATCTTGTCCAGAAACTCCAGACCGTTCATGCCGGGCATCTCGACATCGAGGGTCAAGACGTCGGGATTGCATTCCTTGATCATCCGCCTGGCCTCGGCGGTGTCGCGCGCCAGCCCGTCGACGCGGATGTCGCCCTCGCGCTCCAACGCATCGCGAACCATCATGCGCATCAGCAGGCTGTCGTCGACAACGACCGCGGATATGATCCCTGAGCGCGCCATCAGAACAGCTCCACGCCGCCGGCCTTCGGCGCCGCGCTCGCTTGACGGGCAAGCTGTTTCTCTTCGGCGCGCATCTTGGTGGACGCCGAGGGCGGCAGGCGCAACACCGACGCCCGGCCCGAGGACGGGAAGAAGAACACCCGCCGCGCCCGATCCCCTCCCAGATCCCTGGCGGTGATCTTGATACCTTCGGATCGAAGATAATCCTCGACGAAGCGGGAGTTGCGATCGCCAACGGTTTCCTTGGCGGCAGTGTCGATCACATTGGCGCCGCCGAAGATCTTCGCTTCGAGGTCCTGCCGGACGGACCCGCTGCGCAGAATGTCGTTGATTAAAACCTCCATCGCATGAACCCCGTAGCGCGCGGATCTCGCGCCGTCGCCGCCGCCATCCTCGCCCGGAAGCAAAAAGTGATTGAGCCCGCCGATCCCCTTTCGCGTGTCCCTGATGCAGGCGGCCACGCACGACCCGAGCAAGGTCGAAACCGCCGTGTCGGGGCTGTCGATCACCTTGTGGTGTCCGGGCAGCACGCTGATCGCCCAAGCGTTGATCTTGGGATCGAAATAGGCCGAACTGTCCCGTGCTGATGCCTGTATCATCCTCGCCTCCGATAGATCGTGCGTCCTTCGGAGATGAGCAAAGAATGCTCGCCCAGAAGGGATTCCGAGTGGCCAAGATACAGGATGCCGTGTGGCGCCAGCATTTCGGCGAAACGATTGACCAGGCGGGCCTTGGTCTCTGTATCAAAATAGATCACCACGTTCCGGCAGAAAATTGCATCGAACGGGCCGCGAAATGGCCAGTCATGCAGCAGGTTCAGCTGGCGGAACGAAATCATGGATTTGAGTTTTTCGTTGAACGTCGCACCGTCGGATGCTGGCGTCATATGGCTTCGTCGCAGGGCGTCTGACACTCCCTTGAGCCGTTCTTCGGGATAGTGGCCGGCCTTGCCGGTCGCCAGCACATTGGTGTCAAGATCGGTGGCGAGGATCCTGAAATCCCGCCCCGTGGTCGCCGCGCCTTCGCCAAGCGCGGTCATGGCGATGGTGTAGGGCTCTTCTCCGGTTGAACAGCCTGCCGACCACACCCGCAACCGACGCGAGCCAGAGGCGGCCAGCGGGGCCAGAACCTCTTTGGCGAGATGGGTGAAATGATGCCCTTCGCGGAAGAACGAAGTCAGGTTGGTGGTGACGGCGTTGGAGAATTCACCCAGCTCCGCCGCGCCGCCCGGACCCTCAACAAGGTCCAGGTAGTCGCAGAACCGGTGCATGTCCACGGCCCGCAGGCGGCGCGACAGGCGCGTATAGACCATCTGCCGCTTGTGATCCTTCAGGATGATGCCCGCCAGATTCTCGACCATGGCCGCCACCCGCCGAAAATCGGCGTCGGTCATCTCGAAGTCTCGGTCGGAGGCGGCCGAAGCCGCCGCCTCCCGGGTCTGTGTCGAACGCAGGGGGGCGTTGCTCATGCTCAGAACTCCGACCAGTCCTGCTCGGCCGCGGTCGCAGAGGCCGATCCCACGCGCGGGGCCGAGGATTTCGGGGCGGAGCGGGGCGCGGCGGCCTTGGCGGCCGGACGCGGGGCGG
>JBLIKI010000029.1:0-19658 GCA_047636235.1 Paracoccaceae bacterium
ATGAAGCGGATGGCGATCTTGGGTCTCGCAGCGATCGGCCTGCTCTCGGCCTTGCTTTTCGTCGGTGGTCTGGCTCTCGACGCCGGCGGATTTGACAAGACCGAAGGCGGCTATCAGCCACCCTATGAGGGGTGGAGCGGCACGCCGACCGACTGGAGCGCGGGGGACACGACGCCGACCGGAATGGCGCGCCGCGGCTATGTCGCCAATCTGCTGGTCGATTGCACGACGGGCATGATCTCGGTCCAGATCTATGGGCAGGTCATCCCGTTCCGCCCCTTCTCCCCGCGCGCCCTCGCGGTGCACAAACCGCGCGAGGCCTGTATCGAACGCGGCTTCAGCCCGTCATTTTGATTGGCGGCCGGCGCCCTTGGGGCGGGGATGCGCCACACGGGGCGGGCGATCAGGACCGCCGCGCGGCGGCAGGCCCCGGCGAGCCGGTTCAACTGCTTGCGCGGTTTGGATATGTTGCATCGAAGGTGCAGAGGATGCGCCGCCCATCGGAGACACTTTCAGGACATGAGTGATGAAGGCGTCGGCCCCTATTTCGCGCTTCTTTATGAAGCGGCGATCATCAATCAGATTGGCACGGCGTTTCTTGAGGCGCGCCTGCCAAACGGCTTGTTGGCGTCGCATTTCGGGGTGATCAGTCACCTGATCCGGGTCGGGGACGGGGCGACGCCGTTGGAGCTGGCGCGCGCCTTTCAGGCGCCCAAGGCGACATTGACCTACACCTTGGCCGGACTGGAAAAGCATGGGTTGGTCGAGATGCGGCCCAACCCGAGAGACAAGCGGTCCAAACAAGTTTGGTTGACCCCTGCGGGGAAGCAATTTCGCGACGACGCGTTGGCAAAGCTCGCGCCCTTGTTCTCGGCGCTGGAAAAGCGATTTCCGCCTGAGCGAGTCGCTGCGATGCTCCCTGATCTGACGGAGTTCCGCGGCCTGTTCGACCGGTTTCGCAACGAGACCGGCTAGCGAGGCCGAAGCCCTTGAGGCGCATGGCGGATTTCAAGCAGCGCCATCAGCGGGCTTGGGCGGCGATCTTGCGAAAATGTCGCTCCGCTCGCGCCGCACCCCGTGGCACCATGCCCTGCGCCCCCGAACGCGAAAGGGGAGAGGCCCTGCGGCCCCTCCCCCCCTTGTCGTCAGCGATGGCGCCGCGGATCAGACCGCGAATTTAAGCGCCTTGGCCTGGGTCACCTGCGGCAGGGCGCAGATTTCGTCCAAGGTCGCGTCGCTCAGCGCCTGATCGACGCCGAGCAGCGCGATCGCCTCGCCCCCGGCCTCTGCCCGGCCCAGCGCGAAGGTGGCGATGTTGACCCCCAGCGCGCCAAGCTTGGTCCCGAGCGCGCCGATATAGCCCGGCACGTCGGAGTTGGTGGTGTAGAGCATGAAGGGCTGCGGCTCCGCCTCAAGCCCGATGCCCTTGATCTGGATGATCCGGGGCTTGCCGTCGGAATAGATGGTGCCGGCAACGGAGCGGGTCTGTTTCTCGGTCACGATCGTCAGGCGCATATAGGTGCCATAGGCGCCCTGCGCGTCTTTGCGGGTCTCGGCGATCTTGATGCCACGCTCCCGCGCGACGATCGGGGCGGACACCATGTTGACGCCGCCCTCGCCGACCAGCGGCAGCAACAGCGCTGCGGTCATCGCCGCGGTCAGCGGCTTGAGGTTGAGGTGCCCGACGGCGCCGACGAACTCGATCTCGATCTCTTTGATCGGGTTCTCGGTGACCTGCCCGGCGAACCCGCCCAGCACTTCGGCCAGCGCGATCCAGGGCTTCAGCCGCGGGGCTTCCTCGGCGGTCACCGACGGGGCGTTGAGCGCGTTGGAGATCGCGCCGCGCATCAGATAGTCGGACATCTGCTCGGCCACCTGCAGCGCCACGTTCTCCTGCGCTTCGTTGGTGGCGGCGCCGAGATGCGGGGTGCAGATCATGTTCGGGGCGTCGAACAGCACGTTCTCCTTGGCCGGCTCGATGTTATAGACGTCGAAGGCGGCGGCGGCGACATGGCCCGATTTCAGCGCCTCGGCCAGCGCGGCCTCATCCACCAGACCGCCGCGCGCGCAGTTGATCACGCGCACGCCGGGCTTCATCTTGGCGATCTTGGCGGCCGACAGGATGTTGGCGGTCTTTTCGGTTTTGGGGATGTGCAGGGTGATGAAATCGGCGCGGGCCAGCAGATCATCCAGCTCCTCAACCTTTTCCACGCCCAGATCCTGCGCGCGATCATGGCTCAGGAACGGGTCATAGGCGACGACGCGCATTTTCAGGCCGATGGCGCGGGATGCGACGACGGACCCGATGTTGCCGCAGCCGATCAGGCCGAGCGTCTTGCCGGTGATTTCAACGCCCATGAACTTTGATTTCTCCCACTTGCCGGCGCGGGTGGATGCGTCGGCGGCGGGGATCTGGCGGGCGGCGGCGAACATCATCGCGATGGCGTGCTCGGCGGTGGTGATCGAATTGCCGAACGGCGTGTTCATCACCACGATGCCCTTGGAGGACGCGAAGGGGATGTCGACGTTGTCGACCCCGATCCCGGCGCGGCCGATGACCTTGAGGTTGGTGGCATTGGCCAGCAGCGCCGCGGTCGCCTTGGTGTTGGACCGGATCGCGAGACCGTCATAGTCACCGATGATCTCCGCCAGCTTGGCGGGGTCTTTGCCGAGCATCGGCTGGAAGTCGACCTCGACACCGTTGTCGCGGAAGATCTGGACGGCGGCTTCGGACAGTTCGTCAGAGATAAGGACCTTGGGCATGAATGGCTCCGTCAGGTGCGCGCGTCCCGTCGCGGCGATGCGCGGGGTCAGGGACGGCGAGGGGGGGAGGGGGGCGACGTGCGCCCCCCCAAAACAAGGGGATCAGGGGCGGCGTGCGTCCCCCGAATGTCAGGCTGCGGCTAGCGCGTCCTTGGCGACCGAGAACGCGTGGTCGAGCCACGGCGTCAGCGCCTCGATATCCGCCAGATCGACGGTGGCGCCGCACCATATCCGCAGACCGGCCGGGGCGTCGCGATAGCCGCCGATGTCATAGGCGACATCTTCTTTATCGAGCATCGTGACGATCTTTTTCACGAACGCCCGCTGGCCGTCATCATCCAGCGCCGCGATCACTGGATCGACGATCTTGAGGCAGACCGAAGTGTTGGAGCGCGCGGCGGGCTCCGCCACCAGGTTCTCGATCCAGTCGGTGCGGTCGACCCAGGCCTGAAGCGCGCCGAAATTGGCGTCGGCGCGGGCCTGAACGGCGGCGCGGCCGCCGATCTCGTCCATCCAGTTCAGCGCATCGATGCAGTCCGCGACACAAAGCATCGACGGCGTGTTGATCGTCTCGCCCTTGAAGATGCCTTCGATCAGCTTGCCGCCCTTGGTCATGCGGAAGATCTTGGGCATCGGCCGGTCGGGGATGAAGCTCTCCAGCCGCTCCACCGCGCGCGGCGACAGCACCAGCACGCCATGCGCGCCCTCGCCGCCCATCACCTTCTGCCACGAGAAGGTGACGACATCGAGCTTGGCCCAGTCAAGATCCTGCGCGAAGGCCGCCGAGGTGGCGTCGCAGATCGTCAGCCCCTCACGGTCGTCGCTGATCCAGTCGGCGTTGGGGACGCGAGCGCCTGAGGTGGTGCCGTTCCAGTTGAACACCACGTCCGCGTCCTTGCGGATCGCGGTCAGGTCCGGCAGCTGGCCGTAATCGGCTTTCAGCACCCGAAGGTCGTTGAGTTTCAGCTGTTTCTGCGCGTCGGTGGCCCATCCGGCGCCGAAGCTTTCCCAGACCAGCACGTCGACGGGGCGGGGGCCGAGCAGCGACCACATCGCCATTTCAACCGCGCCGGTGTCGGACGCTGGAACGATGCCGACGCGATAGCCAGCGGGCACGCCGAGCACGGCGGCGGTGCGGTCGATCGCGGCTTTCAGCTGGGCTTTAGGGCCGGAGGCGCGGTGCGAGCGGCCGAGGATGGCCAGCGCGCCGACTGTCTCAAGCGACCAACCGGGGCGCTTGGGGCAGGGGCCTGAGGAAAATTCAGCGCGCGCGGGTTTCGCGTGCGGTTTAGGGAACGTCATTAGACGCGCTCCATCGTCAGGGCGAGTTTCCAGAGATGCAGGCCGTTCGCCCTGGCCGATCATGCATCCCAACGCCGCTGTACGCCCGGCCATGGCGCGCCGTCAAGCGGGAAAAACCGACCCTTGAGGGTGTGATCGCGGCGCCTTCCCCGCGGCGCGCCATGAAACGCTTGCCCCATGGGGGGGCGGTGCGTCGCGCGGCCTGATTTGCCGCAGGGCGGCGCCCCGCCCGCGACGATTTCAGGTGATGCGCGCGCCGGGCTGTGCAAGATGCCCCTCCGCCATCGAACAATGCTTGGAACGCCTGCCATGCCCGCTGCCACTCACGCCGCCCCTCGCCCCGTCCCGCTCGATTGGGGGATGCTGACCGCGCTCGGCATGATCTGGGGCGGGTCGTTCGTGGCGTCGGAATTCGCGCTTCGGGGGTTCACGCCGCTCAGCCTCGTGACCTTCCGGGTGATGATCGGGGCGGCGCTGCTGATCCCGCTGGCCTATGCGCTGCGCGCGCCGCTGCCAGGACTGCGCAGCGCGCTGGATCGGCGGATCTGGCTGCACATCGTCGGGCTGGGGGTGCTGTCGAATGTGTTGCCGTTCAACCTGTTGACCTGGGCGCAGACCCATGTGACGGCGGGCTTCGCCGGGGTGTCGATGGCGTCGATGCCGCTGTTCGTGATCTTGCTGGCGCATTTCTTCGTGGCTGGGGAACGGCTGACCCGCCGCCGCATGGTCGGCTTTCTGATCGGCTTCGTCGGGGTCGCGATTCTGTTCGGCCCGGCGGCGTTCGCGTCGTCCGAGGACCCGCAGGAATCCACCGCCCGCCTCGCCTGCCTTGCGGCCGCGTTCTGCTATGCCTGCGGGTCGATCGTCACGCGCCGCTGTCCGCCGACGCCGATGGCGGCGTTCTCGGCCGGATCATTGCTGGTGGCGGCCGTCGTGCTGATGCCGATGGCGGTGATCTTCGACGACCCGTTCGCGTTGACGCCCACGTCGCCGGACTGGATCGCGGCGCTGTTTCTGGGCGCGGTGCCGACCGCGGGGGCGGCGCTGCTCTTGGTCACGCTGATCCGCCGCGCCGGACCGCCGTTCCTGAGCATGGTCAACTATATGGTGCCGGTCTGGGCGGCGGTGTTCGGCGCGCTGCTGCTCGGCGAGGAAATTTCATGGTCGTTCGGCGTTGCGCTGGGACTGATTCTGCTTGGCGTCGCCTATGCGCAGGGCATGATCTTGCGCGGGGCCGCTGACTGAGCGAGGCGCCTCGGGGTTGCCCGCAGGGCGGAGGTCGTGCGACCGTGATCTTGCGCGGCCTTCGCGGGGCGCGCCCGGTCGGATGCATTCGAGGGCGACATAGACATGGCAAGCGCGGCATTGGGATGGACGGCGGCTCTTGTGATCGTGGCCGCGGCTGCGGGGGCGGGCGGATGGATGGCGTCCGAGCAAGCGACCGCCCCGCGGATCGCCGCGCTGGAATCGGTGCGTGACGCCGCCGCCGATGCCGCCTTTGCGCTGGAGCGCGCCGAGTCCGACGCCAAAGCGATGACCGCCCGCGCCGAAACAGCCGAGGCCGAGGCCGCGACCGCCCGCGAAGCGCGAGAGACAACGCGGCTTGAACTGTCGCGCGCCCAAGCCGCGCTGGAGGCCGTGTCGGACCGTCTTCGCGCGGTGCGTGAGGCGGCGCCCGAAAGCGCCGCCGCCGCCGATGCCGCCGCGGTGGAGGATGCCGCCGCCAAGGTCGCGATGGACGATCTGCGCGCCCAGCTTGCCGCCGCGCAGGACCGCGCCGATGCCGCCGCCGCCGCGCTGGCCGCCCGCGGGGCGGAGGCCGATGCCGCCCTTGCCGCCGCGCAGGACCGCGCCGCCGCCGCCCTTGCCGCCCGCGGGGCGGAGGCCGCCGCCGCGCTGGCCGCCGGCGATGCCGCATCGGACGCTGCGTTGGCACAGGCGGACGCCGCGGCCAAGACCGCGCTCGCCAAAGCCGAGGAAGCAGCGTCGGCCGCTCGCAAGGATGCCGCCGCCGCCAAGGCCGCGATGGTGGATGTCGCGGCGCAGCTTGCCGCGGCCTCGACCGCCCGCACCGAATTGACCGCCCGAAGCGACGCCGCCGACGCCCGCGCCCGCGCCGCCGAGGCGGGCGCTGCCGAATCGCAGGCCCGTGCCGGCGCCGCCGAAGCCGCAACTGACGAGGCGCAGGCCCGCGCCCGCGCCGCCGAGGCGGGCGTCGCCGAATCGCAGGCCCGCGCCGAGGCGGCGCTGAGCGCTGCGCAAGGGGCGCGCAAGGCGCTGGATGCCGCGCAGGCGGCCGCGTCGGGCGCCGACGCCCCGCCCCCCGCGCCCGCCTTCGTGCAGGCGCTGTCGGCGGCGGACCTCGCCGCGCTGGAAGCCTGCGCCGACGCACGGTGCTGGGACCGCCCTGCGGCGCCCGCCTTCGTGAAGGCGCTGACGCCCGCGGATCTTGCGGCGCTGGAAATCTGCGCCGACGCACGGTGCTGGGACCGCCCGGCAGCGCCTGCCTTCGTGCAAGGGCTGGCCCCCGCGGATCTTGCGGCGCTGGAAACCTGCGCCGGAACGCAGTGCTGGGACCGCCCGGCGGCGCCCGGCTTCGTGCAGGCGCTGACGCCCGCAGATCTTGTGGCGCTGGAAACCTGCGCCGACGCCCGCTGCTGGGACCGTCCCGTGGCGCCCGCCTTCGTGCAAGCCTTGGCGCCCGCCGATCTAAAGGCGCTACGCACCTGCGCGGATGCGCGATGCTGGGACCTTCCCGCCCCCGCCGCCCCGGCCCCTGATCCGCGCGTCGCCGCGCTGACCGATCGGCTGTCCTCCGCCGAGACTGCGCGGGCCGCCACTGAGGCGTCCCTCGCCGCCGCTCAGACCGACCTCGTCGCCGCCCGCGCCGAGGCAGCCCAAGCCGCAGGCGCGGGCGCCGAGATGCGGGCCGAGGCCGATGGCCTCAACCGCGCGCTGCTGGCCGCCTGGCGGACGATGCGCAAGTGACGCTTTGACGAGTGGTAGGATTAGAGGTTAGGTGAGTTTGACGGTCATCAAGCTGGCGCCTTCTGGGATGTATTGAAGTAGTCCGTAAAGGAAATGCTTGGGCATCTCTTGTCAGATGGGTTGATATTCCATAATAATATCCATATTAAGTGCGGCGGGCGTTCAATATGTGTGATTTCACGAAGTATTTCAATTTTTACGGTCGAGAAGTAGCAGTAGGCCATCACCAACATATGCAAGATGATCTGTTACCAAACGCCATCTTATTTTTCTAAGGTGTGGCGACGTAGCCGTTATGCGCCTTCTGAAGATGACGGTTCTGGCTTTTTTGGAACTGCTTATAAGTATTTTTAGGAAAGTATTCTGTCAGTGTGGCGCTTTTTATTGAAAGCTGGCATAGATTGTCTGAGCTTATGCCCGAACTCCATGCGCTGATGAAAGCGCATGCCGGCGGCGCGTAGGACGAAGCACCCTGACGCCGGACCAAGACAGCAAGGCTACGGTCAAGTTCGAGCATCCCGAACGAAAGGCCTGAGGCAGGCCGAACCGAGTCGGGTTTGCCGGACGCTCCAACGCTGACGCAGCGCGGATGCCATACAGCGCAAGACTAGGGCTGCCATCGCCGCCCGCACAGGGGGTCATCCCTACCAAGCCGCCCGTTTCCTGCCGCCACTTTCATGGACCTGACGGCCTCCGACCGGCGCCGCCCCGCAGAGATGAACCGCCCGGTTCGCCCGAGGCCTCAGGCCGCCCGGATCGCCGCGCAGATGTCGTCGACCACGGCGGTGACCAGCGCTTTGTCCTCGCCCTCGGCCATCACGCGGATCAGCGGCTCCGTGCCCGATTTGCGGATCAGGACGCGCCCGGTTCCGGCCAGCCGGGCCTCGCCGTCCGCGATCGCGCCTTGCACCGCCGCGCCGGTCATCGGGTCCGGCGCGCCATCGGCCAGCCGCACGTTCTTCAGGACCTGCGGCAACGGCGCGAACCGCGCGCAGACCTCGGACGCGGGCCGCCCCTCATCCACCACCGCCGCCAACACTTGAAGCGCGGCCAACAGCCCGTCGCCGGTGGTGGCGTGGTCGCTCATCACGATGTGGCCCGACTGCTCGCCGCCAAGATTGCAGCCGCTGTCGCGCATGTCCTCGACCACATAGCGGTCCCCGACCGCGGTGCGGCGCAGGCCGATGCCGAGGCCCGCCAATTTCCGTTCGAGCCCCAGATTGGACATCACCGTGGTGACCAGCGCGCCGCCTTGCAGATGGCCTGCTTCGTGCCACCGCTCGGCGATCAGGGCCATGATCTGGTCGCCGTCGACCACCTGGCCGCGCTCATCCACGATCAACACTCGGTCGGCGTCGCCGTCGAGCGCGACGCCCAGATCGGCGCGCGTCTCGATCACCTTGCGGCGGCATTCCTCGGGCGCGGTCGACCCGCAGCCCGCGTTGATGTTGATGCCGTCGGGGGTCACGCCGATGGGGATCACCTCGGCGCCCAGCTCCCATAACACCGTCGGCGCGGTGCGATAGGCGGCGCCGTTGGCGCAATCTACCACGATCCTGAGGCCCGCCAGCGACAGACGACGCGGAAAGCTGGCCTTGGCGGCCTCGATATAGCGCCCGCGGCCGTCCTCGATCCGCCGCGCGCGACCGAGGTCCGAGGGCGCGGCCAGCGTCGGGCCCTCGGCCATCCGCGCCTCGATCTCCTCTTCCTCGGCGTCTGACAGCTTGAACCCGTCGGGGCCGAACAGCTTGATCCCGTTATCCTCGAACCGGTTGTGCGAGGCGGAAATCATCACTCCCGCATCGGCGCGCAAGGATTTGGTCAGCATCCCCACCGCCGGTGTGGGCACCGGGCCGAGCAAGAACACATCCACCCCGACTGAGATGAAGCCCGCGGTCAGCGCCGGTTCCAGCATATAGCCCGACAGGCGGGTGTCCTTGCCGATCACCACCTGATGGCGCCGCCGCCCGTCGCGCATGAAATGCCGCCCCGCCGCCTGGCCAAGCGCCATGGCCACGTCAGCGGTCATCGGATGGCGGTTGGCTTGGCCGCGGATGCCGTCGGTGCCGAACAGGGATCTGGCCATGGGGGTCTCCTCAGGGGGCGCGTGCGATCTTGGGCTTAGCCTTGGGGGCGGGGCGCTGTCCAGTGCGCAGGCGCTGAGGCTTTCTTAACCATCGCGGGGCTATCCCTTGGTTGCGGCCTGCTTCCGCGAGGTGCGGATCGATGTCGTGACACGGCGTCGGGCGATGTTCGCCCGGCGCCCTGTCTGATCGACCCGCCTATCCAACTCCGGCCAAAGCCGCCGGAACCGTTTCCGTTTCGCCCATGGCGCAGAACGCGCCGGGAAGGAGCCCTCCATGCGCCTCGTCTCCCTATGTCTCATCCTTGGCGCGGTGGCGCTGTCCGGTTGCGCGGCGGTGCCGAAATCAGGGCCGGACGGGTCGGCGGTGCTGGCCGCGGCGGCGCCCGGGTCCGGGGCCGCGCCCTATGAGCTGCGGCGGCTCGACGCTGAGATGATCGTGGCGCTGGCCGATGCCCGCGGGGCGGAGGTGGTGCGCGAGGATGCCGGATCGCGCCTGCAACGCGCCGCGCCGGTCCATGGCCAGACCCTGCGGCCGGGCGATCTGGTGTCGGTCACGATATGGGAGGCGGTGAATGGCGGCCTCTTCTCCGCCGCGGCGGAGGATGGCCCGAAATCCACCCGCCTGCCGCCCCAGCGCGTCGACGCGCAAGGCATGATCGCGGCGCCCTATGCCGGGCGGCTGCGCGCGGCGGGGCGCACCCCCGATCAGGTGGCTCAAGCGCTGGTCGCAGCCTTGGCGGGCAAGGCGATCGACCCGCAGGCGTTGGTGTCGGTGCTGGAAAGCCCCGGCGATGCGGTCACCGTGGTCGGAGACGCCGCCGAAAAGGCGGGCCGCGTCCCACTGATGGGGGTGGGGGAGCGTTTGCTGGACGTGGTCGCCGCCGCCGGAGGGGTGAAGACCCCCTCGCATGAGGCTCTGGTGCGCCTGACCCGCGGCGACCGCAGCGCCGAGGCGTGGCTGGACCGCATCCTGCGCCAGCCGGACCAGAACGTCGCGATGCTCGCCGGGGACACGGTGGCGTTGATGGCGCAAAATCGCAGCTTCACCGTGTTCGGCGCCGCCAATCGCCCGATCCTGACCGCGTTCCCTCGCCCGCGGGTGACGTTGGATGAGGCGCTTGCGGTCGCGGGCGGATTGGATGATGAGCGCGCGGAGCCGTCCGCGGTGTTCGTGTTCCGCAATGAGACCGCCCCGGCGCTCGGGCCGGTGGTCTACAACCTCGACCTGTCGCGCCCTGAGGCGTTCTTTCTGGCCCGCGGGTTTGAGATCCGCGACAAAGACATCCTCTATGTCGCCAACTCGCCGATCACGGATCTGCGCAAAGTGCTGTCGCTGATTGGCGCGGCGCTGAACCCGGTGCGTGGCGCCACCTCGCTGTCGACCGGGTTCTGACCGAGCGATGGACGCGGCGGGCCGAGGATCAGCTTGGCGGGCGACGCCCCGCGCCGCCGATCATGTCGGCGGCGCGGCGGCGCACCGGCAGGCGCGGGGGGGCGGGGCGGCAGGCCTCGCCGGGGCTGGCGGCGCCGGCCCCGATCCGCGCCACAATCTCCGCCGCGGCTGCGGCGCGCCCGTCGGGGGCATAGAACGACCCGCGGACCTGGATGGTGCCCGCCAGCGCGCGCATGAACGCATCCGCAAGGGTTTTGTCGGGGTGTTCCGGCGCGGTCCAGAACGTCGCCAGTGGCCCCTGATGGGTCAGCCCCGCCATGTCATAGATCGCGCGCCCCAAAGCCACCACCGGGCGCCGCGCGCGGATCGCGTGCAGGCCCACGGTCGAATTGGTCACCACCAGCCCCGCGCAAAGCTGCAGCAGATGGTCGAGCGAGCCGCCCTCGATCGTGTCCGTCCGGCCCCCTACGCCGTGCGCGGCGGCGATCCGCGCCACCTCTTGCGGCCACCTCTCCAACCCGTTGTCGAGGGGATGGGTCTTGAACACCAACCGCGCATCCCCCGGCGCGTGGGCTTTGAAAGAGGCGATGACTTCGTCGATCATCTCCCGCTGGCCGGGATAGGGGGCGTTGTCGCGGATCTGGCGGTCGCTTTCCAATTGCAGCGCGACGGCGAACACCGGCGCGGTCCCGGCCGCGAGCCGCGCGATCACCGCATCGCCGCGCCGGGTGCGCGCCGGACCGCCGGGCAGCCGCCGCGCCCAGGACAGGTATTCCGCCAGCGGATGATAGTGCGCCTGCCCCTGAAATCGCGGATAGGGCCAGAACGCCAGCGCGTTGGCGAGGTTGAACAACACCTCGTTCAGCGCCTCTTGCAAGAACGCGTGGCGATGGATCGGGGTCAGGTCCAGCGGCCCGGGATGATGGCGCGCCGCCAGCGCGCGGATCGTCGCCGGATCGTCGGGAAAGCGCGAATAGGCGCCCATGCCTTGCCGCTCCAACGTGATCCAGTCGGGGCGCAAATAGCCGAATTCGACTGCCCAGGACCGCCCGCCGCGGGCCTCGATCATTTCTCCGGCGGTGACGTGATAGGGCTGCCGGTCGGAATAATAGAGGACATCGGTGATGTCATGCCGGGTCAGAAAAGCCGAAAGCCACTCCTCCCACCCCTCGGCGCCGCCGCGATAGGAATGGCGCGCCACCCCCGGCCCGCCGCGCCAGAACAGCGCGTCGGGGGTGCAGACCCGGACATGGTGGGTGGGGCGCCCCGCTGCGGCGAAGGCGTCGCCAAGCTCGGACCAGAACCGGCCCGGCGGCCCTTGCAGCAGCAGGATGCCGCGCGGGGCGGCGTCGGCGAGGGGCGCGGTGTCGGTCAATTCGGATCCTGCGGCTGGCGTGATCGCGTCACGGTTGCATTTGCGCCGCGCGGCGACAAGCCCGGGGCGGCGCGATGACGGCGTTGCGGCGTGTCTTGCTGCTGCAAGGGCCGTCGAATCGGTTCTTCGCCCATCTCGCCGCCGCGCTGGCCGGGCGGGGGGCTGACGTGCGGCGCATCCATTTGTGCCCCGGCGACGCGCTGCTGTGGCGGGGCGGGCGCGCGCAGGCGTGGCGGGGCGGGGCGGGCGACTGGCCGGACTGGATCGCGGGGTTTATGGTGAGCGAGGGGATCACCGACCTCGCGCTGCTCGGCGATCGTCGCCCCATGCATATCGAGGCGATCGCCGCCGCCCACGCGATCGGCGTTCGCGTCCACCATATCGAACTTGGCCTCCTGCGCCCCGGCCGACTGACGCTGGAGCCGGACGGCCCCGGCGCCCATTTTCCGCGCGACGCGGACGGGGTGCGGCGCCTTGCCGCCCGCGCCCGCGCTCACGGCGGGGCTGCCCCGCCGGGCGCGCGGGGGGCGGGCTTCGCCGCCTATGCGGCGATGGATGTGGCGTGGAACATGGCCAACACGCTCGGCGCCTGGGCGCTTTATCCCGGCTATCGGCGCCATCAGTTATGGGCGCCGCCGGTGGAATATCTCGGCTGGCTGTGGAAATTGGCGCTGGCCGGGCGGGATCGTCGCCACGCGGCGGCGCAGCTGGCGGCCTGGGGCCTCGACCGCGCCCAACCCGGCCCGCCGGTGTTCCTGCTGCCCTTGCAACTACGGACCGACGCGCAGATCCGCGCGCGCGGGCCGGATGCGGACCTGCGGGTGACCGTGCGCCGAGTGATCGCCGATTTCCGCGCCAACGCGCCCGGAGGCGCCCGGCTGCTGGTCAAAGAGCACCCGATGGACAACGCCCTCACCCCTTGGCGGCGGATCGTCAAGCGAGCCGCGGGGGCGGACGCCGCGCGGATCGAGGTCATCGACGGAGGCGATCTGAGCGAGCTTTTCCCGCGCATCGCCGGGCTTGTCGCAGTCAATTCCGGCGCGGGCATCGAAGCGCTGACCGCCGGCCGCCCCGCCACGGCGCTGGGCCGCGCGATCTGGGACATCCCCGGCCTGACTCACCAAGGCCCGCTGGCGTCGTTCTGGCAGGCGCCGACCCCGCCGGACCCGGACCTCGCGCGCGATTTTCTCGCCGCGCTTGACTGGGCGATCCAAGTGCCGGGCGCCTTCGACGGCCCCGCCGCGCCCGCCGCCGCGGACGCGATGGCGGACCGGATGCTGGCCCCGCCCCGCCTTTCGCCCGACGCCTGAAAGGGCGCGCCGCCGCGGCACGCGGCGCGGGCGGCCGAGCGGGAGGGGGCTCCCTCCCGCTCGGCCGCCCGCATCCCCGCCAAAGGGTCAGTTGGTCATGTCATCCCAGAACGATTTGACCTTGCTGAAGAAATCCGTCGTGTTGGGCGAGTTTTCGCGCCCCGCGCTCTCGAATTCCCGCAGCAGCTCCTTTTGCCGCGCGGTCAGGTTCACCGGCGTCTCGACCGCAAGGTCGAGATACATGTCGCCGCGCCGCCCGCCGCGCAGGTTCGGCATGCCCTTTTCGCGCAGGCGCAGCTGCTTTCCCGCCTGCACCCCCGCGGGCACCTTCACTCGGCTGCGGCCACCGTCGATCAGCGGGGCCTCGATCTCTCCGCCAAGCGCCGCCGTGGTCATCGGCACTGGGATGCGGCAGTGCAGGTCCGCGCCCTCGCGCTCGAAGATCGCGTGGTCCTGCACTTCGATGAAGATATAAAGATCGCCGGGCCCGCCGCCCTGGAACCCCGCCTCGCCCTCGCCGCCAAGGCGAATCCGAGTGCCGGTCTCAACCCCTGCGGGGATGTTCACCGACAGCGTGCGGTCCTTTTGCACCCGGCCGGCGCCCGCGCAGGACCCGCAGGGGTTCTTGATCATCTGGCCGCGGCCCTGACAGGTCGGGCAGGTCCGCTCAACGGTGAAGAACCCTTGCTGGGCGCGCACTTTGCCCATGCCGGCGCAGGTGGGGCAGGTGGTCGGCTCCGCCCCGCCATCGGCGCCGGTGCCGTTGCACGAATCGCACTTGGCCGAGGTCGGCACGTTCAAATTCGCGGTCTTGCCGTTGAATGCGTCTTCCAAAGTCACGCGCAGGTTATAGCGCAGGTCCGACCCGCGCCGCCCGCGCTGTCGCCCGCGCTGGCCGCCGCGCTGGCCGCCCATGAAGTCGCCGAACAGATCGTCGAACACGTCCGAGAATGCCGAGCCGAAATCAGGCCCGCCCGGTGCGCCGCCGCCACGCTGTGCGCCCATGCCGTTCTCGAACGCGGCATGGCCATACTGGTCATAGGCGGCTTTCTTCTGGGGGTCCTTCAGGATCTCCCACGCCTCGTTGGCCTCTTTGAACTTGCCTTCCGCGGTCGGGTCGTCGGTGTTGCGGTCGGGGTGAAGCTCCTTGGCCTTGACGCGATACGCCTTCTTCAGCTCTTCAGGCGTCGCTTCGCGCGATACGCCCAGCACGTCGTAGAAATCTTTCTTCGCCATTCCTGTCTCCGATCAGCGCCGTTCGGGCGGCAGGGTCATGATCGCGTTAAGCCGCGTTCTTAACTCCAGCGCATAGCCTGCGTCTTGCATGAGGGTCACCGCCTCGGTCCCGTCGCGCCCGACCTCGAGCACGCACAGCCGCGGCAGCATTGCGCGTGGCGCCGCGGCCAAAAGGCCCGACAGCACCGGCACTTCTTGCCCTTCGATATCCATCTTGATCGCGTCGATCCGAGGCAGGCCCGCATCCGTCACCACGTCCAAAAGCGGGCGAACCGGCACCATGATCGCGCCGGTCTCTCCCGTCGCCGCCAGCCGCGCCTCGCCGCGGTTGGACAGCCCCGAGGACACGAACGACGCCATCCCCTCGGTCGCCCCCAGCGCGCAATGGGCCGCCGTCACATCGACCGCACCCGACGCCGCCAGGTTGTCTTCGAGCCGCGCGCCATTGGTCGGGTCAGGCTCCACCGCCAGCGCCCGAAGCGTGACGCCGCGACGCCGCGCCTCAGCCAGCAGCGCCAGCGTGTACATGCCGACATTGGCGCCTGCGTCGACAAAGTGGAACACGCCGTCGGGGGTGGTGGTCAGCGCTTGGGCCAGCCGCGCGCGTTCGGCCCGATCCCACCAGCGCACCCCGGCGAACACCCGCTTTTCGGTGCGGTTGTCGCGCGGATGCAGGCGGGCGCGCTCAGACCCGAACACAGTGCAATCGAACGGCCCGTCTCCGCGCCCCGCCAGCGCCAGACGGCGCAGTCCCGACGCCAGAAACCGCCGCGGCGCGTGTTCGGCCAGCCGGCGCAGCGCCTCGGCCGCGAACGGCAGGGCGTGCGCGCCGAACGCCGGGTCGATCACCCGCGGGCCCGAGGTGGTCTGGTGAGTGCCGGTCATGCAGGGAACGCTCCGTCGCGGCCGCCAATGCGGACCGCCCTGTGTCACGCAGCGGCCCCGCCCCTTGCAGGGCGGGGCCGTCGAAGGCCGAGGGGTGGACGGCCGAACGTGCGCCTCAGCGCGCCTTGCGGTCCTTGCGATCCTCGTCGTCGACTTCGGTGAAGTCGGCGTCGACGACATCGTCATCGTCCGCGCGGCCGTTCTGCTCGGCGTCCGACTCGGTGGCCTGATCGGCCTCGGCCTGCGCCTTGTAGATCGCCTCGCCCAGCTTCATCGCCGCTTCTGTCAGCGCCTGCGACTTGGCGGTGATCACTTCGGCGTCGTTGCCTTCGAAGGTCTCACGAAGCGCCGTCGCGGCGGCTTCGATCTCGGTCCGGATCTCCTCAGACACCTTGTCGCCATGCTCCTTCACCGATTTCTCGGTGGAGTGCAGCAGGCTTTCGGCGTGGTTCTTCGCCTCAACCGCGGCACGGCGCGCCTTGTCTGTCTCGGCGTTGGCCTCGGCATCCTTCACCATCTGCTCGATATCGCTATCGGAGAGGCCGCCGGAGGCCTGGATGGTGATCTTCTGCTCCTTGCCGGTGGCCTTGTCCTTGGCTGACACCTGCACGATGCCGTTGGCGTCGATGTCGAACCCGACCTCGATTTGCGGCAGCCCGCGGGGGGCCGGCGCGATCCCGTCGAGGTTGAACTGGCCGAGGGACTTGTTGTCCCGCGCCATCTCACGCTCCCCCTGGAAGACATTGATGGTCACGGCCGACTGGTTGTCATCGGCGGTCGAGAACACCTGAGATTTCTTCGTCGGGATCGTGGTGTTGCGGTCGATGAGGCGAGTGAACACGCCGCCGAGGGTCTCGATGCCCAAGGACAGCGGGGTGACGTCCAGCAGCACCACGTCCTTGACGTCGCCCTGCAGCACGCCGGCCTGGATCGCGGCGCCCATGGCCACGACTTCGTCCGGGTTCACGCCCTTGTGGGGGGCCTTGCCGAAGAACTCGGTCACGGCCTCGATCACTTTGGGCATGCGGGTCATGCCGCCGACCAGCACCACTTCGTCGATTTCCGACTTGGCGATCCCGGCGTCTTTCAGCGCCCCGGCGCAGGGCTTGATCGACCGGGCGATCAGATCCTCAACCAGCGATTCCAGCTTGGAGCGGGTCAGCTTGACCACCAAGTGCAGCGGCTGGCCCGATTTGGGGTCCATCGAGATGAACGGCTGGTTGATCTCGGTCTGCGACGCGGAGCTGAGCTCGATCTTGGCCTTTTCCGCGGCTTCCTTCAGACGCTGCAGCGCCAGCTTGTCTTTCTTCAGGTCGACGCCGCTGTCTTTGCGGAACTCATCGGCTAGGAATTCGACGATGCGCATGTCGAAATCTTCGCCGCCGAGGAAGGTGTCGCCGTTGGTCGACTTGACCTCGAACAGGCCGTCGTCGATCTCAAGGATCGTGATGTCGAAGGTGCCGCCGCCGAGGTCATAGACCGCGATGGTTTTCGCCTCGCGCCGGTCCAGCCCGTAGGCGAGCGCGGCGGCGGTCGGCTCATTGATGATGCGCAGGACTTCGAGCCCGGCGATCTTGCCCGCATCCTTGGTGGCCTGGCGCTGGGCGTCGTTGAAATAGGCCGGAACGGTGATGACCGCCTTTTCGACCTTTTCGCCCAAATACGCCTCGGCGGTTTCCTTCATCTTCTGCAAGATGAAGGCCGATACCTGGCTGGGGGAATATTTTTGGCCGCGGGCCTCGACCCACGCGTCGCCATTGCCGCCGTCGACGATGTTGAAGGGCACCATGCCCTTGTCCTTCTCGACGGTCGGATCGGCGTAGCGGCGCCCGATCAGGCGCTTGACGGCGAACAGAGTGTTCTCAGGGTTGGTCACGGCCTGCCGCTTGGCGGGCTGGCCCACGAGGCGTTCATCCTCGGTGAAAGCGACCATAGAGGGGGTGGTGCGCGCGCCCTCGGCGTTCTCGATCACCTTCGGCTGCGCGCCATCCATGATGGCCACGCAGGAGTTGGTGGTGCCAAGGTCGATGCCAATCACTTTCGACATGGTGCGTCGTTCCTTTCGTCTGGCGATGTCCGAGGGCGGGTCCGAAGCGACGGCCCCCGTCCTCTATCCCGTGCGTCGCGCCGAGCCTGCCGCCAATCGGTTGACGATCTGGCCGCAAGCCGTAGCGTCTCGCGGCTTGGAGGCCGATATAAGGCCGGAAGGCCAGCGCCGCAAGCATCGTGGCCTGTGGTTTTCGCGTCGCGGCGCCGCGCGAATGGACGCGGGGGAGGGTTGAAATGGATATCTCGGGCCCGCCGCTCAACCTGAGCGGCGTCAAGATCTGGAAGCATGTGTTGGACCGGGCGGAACAGGCAGCGCTGGTGGTCGATCTGCGCGCGGCGGTGGCCGCTGCGCCGCTGATCGCACCGGTCACCCCGGGCGGGCGTCCGATGTCGGTGCGGATGACCGCGGCGGGGCGGCTCGGCTGGGTGACGGACCGCGGCGGCTATCGCTATCAGGCGCATCACCCGTCGGGCGCGCCGTGGCCTGCGATCCCGCCGCTGGCGCTGGCGGCGTGGGCGGCGCTGTCGGGCTGGCCGGACGCGCCCGACTGCTGCTTGATCAACTGGTATGGGCAGGGCGCGCGCATGGGCATGCACCAGGACCGGGATGAGGGCGATTTCGCCGCCCCGGTGCTGTCGATCAGCTTGGGCGATCCGGCGGTGTTTCGCGTGGGGGGCGTGGAGGGTCCGTCGCCGTCGCGCTCTGCGGCGCTCGACTCAGGCGATGTGGCGCTGATCGGCGGGGCTGCGCGGCTGGCGTTCCATGGGGTGGACCGGATCCGGTTCGGCGTCTCGACCTTGCTGCCGGGCGGCGGGCGCATCAACTTGACCATGCGAGTGGTGCGCGGCGACCGGATCGGAACCCAGATCGAAACCCAGACCGCAATCTAGACCGCAACCTAGACCGGCGCCGAGCCTGCGTCGTGGTCATAGATCCAATCGTTCAGCCCCGCGGCCACCGACGGCGCCAAAATCCCCAGCGCCGCGATGGCGGCGGCTTTGGCCATCCGCTCGGACGTGGAGTTCGAGTGGAACCGCCGCCCGGTCTTGGCCGCCGCCGCCTGCAGCGCGGCGGTGCGCGGGGCGCGCAGCTTGTGATACGCCTCAATCCCGTAGCGCACGCCATAGACCGGCAGGGTGCGCGCCAAGGTCACCGCGTCCTCGAACGCCATGGCGGCGCCTTGCGCCAGGAACGGCGTGGTCGGATGCGCCGCATCGCCGAGCAGCGCCACCGGCCCGTCATTCCAGCGCGCCAACGGCGCGTGGCCGAACAGCCCCCATTCATAGGTGCTTTCGGCGGCGTCCAGAATCGCCCGCACCGTCGGGTGCCAGCCCGCGAATTCGGCCCGCAACGCGGTGATGTCGCCGGGCGTCGACCAACTTTCGGGCGTCCAGATGTTGCGCTCGCACACGGCGACGAAATTCACCAGCGTCCCGCCGCGGATGAAATAGTGCACGAAATGGCGCTGCGGCCCCATCCACACCGATCCCACCGGGCGCAACAGCCCCGGCGGCAGCGCATCGGCGCGCACCGTGCCGCGGAACGCGACATTGCCGGAGAACGCATCCGCCGGCCCGCCCGCAAGCATCTGCATCTGCTCGCGCAGCGCGGACCGCACGCCGTCCGCCGCCACGATCAGGTCCATGGGCGCGCCCGGCTCCGGCTCTGGCAGCGGCATCGCCGCGTCGCGCAGCCGGTGAAGCGAGATCGGCCGCGGTTTCGCGCGCCGCTCCGTCGCCGGGGCGGCTGAGGGGGCGGCGCAGGGCACGGCCGGATCTTGCAATGCGCGCAGCATCAGGCGCGCTTCGGCGCCGTCCTTCGTCACTTCATAGCCGGTGGCGTCGACGCCAAGGCGCAGATGCACCCCCGCCTCGCGCGCGGCTGCGGTCAGGACGGCGTGCAGATCGGCGCGATGCACTTGCAGATAGGGCGCGCCCCAGCGGGCCGTCGCCGCATCGCCCAGCGGCAGGCGATAGACGGTGCGGCCGCTGTCGAACAGGCGCAATTCCACCGCCTCGGGGCGGAACGGGCTGGCGGATTCGGGGCTGACGCCCAGCCAGCGCAACGCCTTGACCGCGTTGGGCGACAGCTGGATGCCGGCGCCGACCTCGCCCAAGGCGGTGGCGCGCTCCACCACCTCCACTTCGGCGCCGGAGCGCGCTAAGGCGACGGCGGCGGCCATGCCGCCCAAGCCTGCGCCCACCACCTGCACCCGTTGCGGCCCCAGCGACGGGCGCGACGTCCGCGCGCGCGCGCGGACGTCGGAGGAT
>JBLIKI010000030.1:0-19572 GCA_047636235.1 Paracoccaceae bacterium
CGCAAGGTTAATGATCCTTAGCGCCCGCGGTCAGCGCATCGCGCGGATGTTGGCGCTGACCTGCGCCGCCTCGCGGTCCCTGCCTTGCGCCCGCAGCGCGTCCAGCACGTCGCGCCTGATCCCCGCGGTGGCGCGCAAATAGCCTTGGGCGTTGACCTCGCCGCCCGCCGGGCCGCTGTCCCGCGCCATGCTCACCAGCGTCCGCTGCCGCCCCGTGGACGAGGGGTGCGAGGACAGGAACCCCGAACTGTCGCCATAAAGCCGCCGCAGCACCTCAAAGCTGCCCGCGCCCTCGACCGCGTTCCAGCCCGCGCCGGTCAGATAGCGCAGGCCGATCACGTCGGCGTCCTCTTCCTGCCCGCGTGAATAGCCCGCCACGGCGGCGCTTTGGCCCAGGCCCACCACCGGGTTGATCAGATCGCCCGACACGCCCAGCGCCGACAGCCCGATCGAGGCGACCAGCCCCCCGATCCCCGCCGCCATGCGCGCGTCCTTGCCCGCGCGGATATGGCCGCGGTCGACATGGGCGACCTCGTGGCTCAGCACCATCGCCAGTTGCGCCTCGTTCTCCATCGCCGCCAGCAGGCCGGCGTTGACGAACACATAGCCCCCCCCGGTGGTGAAGGCGTTCACGTCCGCATCCGCCACGATGTTGCCCTGCAGCGGGACAGAACCTGGCGGCCGCTGCGCGTCGATCCGCGCCAGAATGCCGTCCAGATAGCGGGTCAGCGCCCGATCCTTGACCAGCTTGTCCTTGGCCGCCAAGTCGGCGACCAGCCCGCGGGCCTGGGCTTGCTCGGCGCGGATGTCCTGCGCCGTGGGCGGGCCGGAGGTCGGCGCGCAGGCCCCCAGCGGGACCGCCAGCGCGGCGGCGACGGTCACGGCGCGCAGGGCTTTTGGCATCAGTCGCATGGCATGGCCTTTCGGGGTGGGGGCGGGGGCGCATGGTCCTACGCTCGGTTGCTGCGTTCAAGGGCGGATCGCGTGGTCAGGCGCGCCGCCCGCCGGCCCCTGCCGGCGCGGACGAAGGGGGGTCGATCCCCCCGCCGGCCGCTCCACCCTCGCGCTTCAGGCGATCCGATACCGATACGCCCCGTCGGCGCATAGCTCGCGCGAACACTCGCCGCGCAAGTAAAGGTAGTTGAGATGCGCCACCGCCTCGATCAGCCCCAGCCCGAAGGCTGACGCCTCCAGTTCTCGCCCGAACACCGGCACGAAGCACTCGGCGGCGGTGTGCGGGGCGGTCAGATGGCCGCGCAACCGCTCGATCGCGTTGTGGTGGTTGGAGATGAGCTGGTCCAGCCGCACCGGCAGCCCGGTGAACGGCAGCTTGTGCCCTGGCAGCGCGAAATGCGATTCCCGCGCGTGGGGCGCCAATTTCTCGCAGCTCGCCAGCCAGTCGCCCACCGGGTCGGCCTCCGGCTCGGTCGGGTGCACCCCCAAATTCGACGAGATCCCCGGGATCACCTGATCCCCGGTCAGCACCAGATCGTCGTCCAGCGACCAGAAGGTGGCGTGCTCGGCCGCGTGGCCGTCGCCCATCAGCACGCGCCAGCGGCGCCCGCCCATGGTCAGCACCTCATCCTCGCGAATCCGGCGGAACCCGATCGGCAGCGGCTCGGTCATCCGCGAGAAATTGAATTGCGGGCCGTTCTTATACGCCTCCAGCCGCTCGGCCGAGGCGCCGCCGCGCACATAGAACCGGACGCTCGATTCCGGCGCCGCGTCGTGATGGTCAAGCTGCAGCATCCGCGTCATCAGATAGGCGGTGCGGGTGGTCCACAGCGGCGCGCCGTGCCGCTCCATCAACCCGCCCGCGCCGCCGATATGGTCGGGGTGGTGGTGGGTGACCACGATGCGGGTGATCGGGCGGCCGCCCATCGGGCCGTCCTCCAGCGCGCGCCACGCCTCGCGGCCCGCCTTGCCGCGGATGCCGGTGTCGATCACGGTCCAGCCGTCGCCATCGTCCAGCAGATAGACGTTGACGTGGTCAAGCCGCATCGGCAGCGGCAGCCGCGCCCACAGCACCCCGTCGGCGATCTCGATCACCTCGCCGGGGGCGGGGGGGGTGTCGTGCGGGAAATGCACGCCGCGGCGCGAGGGGGCGTCGCGCGGGCCGTCGGCCATCACGCCAGCGCCTCGGCGGGCACGGTATAAAGATCCGCCGCGCCTGCGGTGGCGGACGCCGCCAGCGCCGCCGCCTGCGGCACGATCCGCCCGATGAAGAACCGTGCGATGGCGGCGCGGCGGTCTTCCTCCGGCCCGCCCGCGGCGGCCAGCGCGCCTTTGCCCAGATAGTGCCCGCCAAGCGCCAGCGCCCACATCCGCTGATAGGCGACGGCGCCTGCGAAACGGTCGTTGATGGTGCCCGCGGCCAGCAGCGCCTCGGTCGCGTCCCCGACCGCGGTCGCCGCGGCGCCAAGGATCGCGCCCAGACCCGCATGGCCCGGCGAGGCGGTCAGCGCCGCGGCGGTTCCCTGCACTTCGGCCAGCAGATCACGCGCGGCGGCGCCGCCGTCCATCAGCTTGCGCCCCACCAGATCCATCGCCTGAATGCCGTTGGTGCCCTCATAAATCGTGGTGACGCGTACATCGCGCAGATACTGCGCGGCGCCGGTTTCCTCGATAAAGCCCATGCCGCCGTGGATCTGGATGCCCATATCGGCGACCTCGCAGCCCGCATCGGTGCCATAGGACTTGGCGATCGGGGTCAGGAACGCGCCGCGGGCCTTGGCCGCCGCCCGCGCCTCCGCATCCCCCGCCGCATTGGCCAAATCAAGGCTGATCGCGCAGTCGAGCGCCAGCGCCCGCGCCGCTTCGGTCTGCGCGCGCATGGTCAGCAGCATCCGGCGCACATCGGCGTGATCCGCGATCCCGCCCATGCCGTCGCCCACCGGGGTGCGGCCCTGACGGCGGTCCAGCGCATAGGCCAGCGCCTTTTGCGTCGCCGCCTCGGCGATGCCGACGCCCTGCACGCCGACATTGAGGCGGGCGTTGTTCATCATCGTGAACATCGCCGCCATGCCGTCGTGTTCCTCTCCGACCAGCCAGCCGGTGGCGCCGTCAAACTCCATCACGCAGGTCGGGGACCCGTGGATGCCCAACTTATGCTCAAGGCTCACCACCCGCAGCGAGTTGGCGGCGCCAAGGCTGCCATCGGCGTTGGGGATGAATTTCGGCACCAGAAACAGCGAGATCCCCTTGGTGCCGGGCTTGCCGTCGGGCAGGCGCGCCAGCACCAGATGGCAGACGTTCTCCGCCGCGTCGTGGTCCCCCCAGGAAATGTAGATCTTCTGGCCGGAGATCGCATAGGCGCCGTCCTCGCCCGGCACCGCCTTCGAGCGCAGCGCGCCGACATCCGATCCCGCGGCGGGCTCCGTCAGGTTCATCGTGCCGGTCCATTCGCCCGAGGTCAGCTTGGGCAGATAGATCGCCTTCAGCGCGTCGCTGGCGTGATGTTCCAGCGCCTCGATCTGGCCTTGGGTCAGCAGCGGGCACAGGCCGATCGCCATGTTGGCCCCGGCGTTCATTTCATTGATGCAGGCGCCGATGGTGATCGGCAGGCCCATGCCGCCGGATGATTCGCTCGCCGTCACCCCGGCCCAGCCGCCATCCGCGAACGCCTTCAGCGCCTCTTTGAACCCCGGCGAGGTCCGCACCACGCCGTTCTCAAGCTTGGCGGGCGTCCGATCGCCGTTGCGGTTGAGGGGGGCGAACACTTCGGCGGCCAGTTTCCCGGCTTCTTTCAGCACGGCGGCCAGGGTGTCGGCGTCGGCATGGGCGAACCGCTCGGTCGCCGACAGACGGCCCGCATCGATGACATGGTGCAGGCAGAAGCTCAGATCCCGAAGGGGGGCGGCGTAGGGCATGGAAAACTCCTCCTGAAAGCACGCTGGCTGAAAGCATGCGGGCTGAAAGCGTGCGGGCGACAGTGCGGTCGCACTTGCGAAACACTATCTCGCCCTGCGGTTTTGGGGCACGGTATGGACAAGCGCGGCGGCGTTCAAGCCCCGGCGCCGCGGCTGTTGCGCGCTGACGCAAGGGCGGGCGCGTGAGGAAAAGCGGCGGCTGCCCCTTGCGGTGCGGGCGATGTGGCGGGATGAAGGGGGGCCGCACGGTTCGTGCGGCGACCGATGCCCGCCAAGGATGCGCCCGTGACCCACTCTCAGCCCCGCACCGCCTTGCGGCTTGCGCCCGACGCGGACGGCATCGCCCGCGCCGCGGCCCTGCTGCGCGCAGGAAGGCTGGTGGCGTTCCCGACTGAGACGGTTTACGGCCTCGGCGCGCTGGCCACCGATCAGGATGCGGCGCGTGCGATTTATGCGGCCAAGGGGCGGCCCAGCTTCAACCCGCTGATCGCCCATATCGCGGCGCCTGCCGACGCGCTTCGCTGGGCGGTGATCCCGCCGCTTGCGGCCCGGTTGATCGAGGCGTTCTGGCCCGGTCCCCTGACGCTGGTGCTGCCGTTGGCGCGCCAGATCAAGGGGGACGCGCGGATCGCGCCTGCGGTGACGGCAGGGGGCGCCACCATCGCGCTGCGCTGCCCGGCGCACCCGCTGGCGCGCGCGCTGCTGGCTGCGGTGGGCGCGCCGGTGGCGGCGCCGTCGGCGAACCCGTCGGGCGGGGTCAGCCCGACCTCCGCCGATCATGTCATGGCCGGGCTTGGCGCGCGGATCGACGCGGTGATCGATGGCGGCCCCTGCGCGGTCGGGGTCGAAAGCACCATCGTGGCGGTGGACGGGATGCGCGCCCGCCTGCTGCGCCCCGGCGGTGTGACCGCCGAGGCGTTGGCCGCCGTGTTGGGCGACGCGCTGCTGGGCCCGCAGGGCGAGCCGCTGTTCAGCGGCGCCCCCGCCACCCTCGCGGCCGCCCCCACCTCCGCCGCCCCCGAATCACCGGGCCAGCTGGCGTCGCACTATGCGCCCGGGGCTTCGGTGCGATTGGATGCCGCCGGCCCGCGCCCCGGCGAGGCATGGCTAGGCTTCGGCCCCGATCCCGACCTTTCCAACGCGTCGGTCCGCGCGACATTATCGGCCACCGGCGATCTGGCCGAGGCCGCCGCGACCCTTTTCGCCCTGCTGCGCGACCTTGACGCCGCCCTTGCCGGGGTCGGCGCCATCGCCGTCGCGCCGATCCCGCATACCGGCCTAGGCCGTGCCATCAACGACCGGCTGCGCCGCGCCGCCGCCCCTAGAGGAGACCTCGATGTCCGACCGTGACCAGCCGCTCGCCACCCCCGACGCGGCGCTTTTGGACGCGCTGCGCGCGCTTCTCGGCCCCGCTGGCGTGAAAGAGGCCGGGGATGACGCGCCTTGGCTGGAAGAACCGCGCGGCCGCTGGAAAGGCGCCGCGGCGCTGGTGGTCCGGCCCGCAAGCACCGAAGAAGTCTCCGGCGTCGTGCGCCTGTGCGCCGCCGCCCACGTCGGGATCGTGCCGTGGTCGGGCGGCACGGGGCTTGTGTCGGGGCAGGTGAAAGACGACGGCGCGCCGACGATCCTGCTGTCGCTCGACCGCATGAACCGCCTGCGCGCGGCGATCCCCGAAGAGGACGCGCTGATCGTCGAGGCGGGCATGACGCTGGCCGATGTGCAGCGGGAGGCCGAGAAGATCGGCCGCCTGTTCCCACTGTCGCTCGCGTCCGAAGGGTCGTGCCGGATCGGCGGGAACCTGGCGACCAATGCGGGCGGGGTGCAGGTGCTGCGCTATGGCAACGCCCGCGATCTGTGTCTTGGCATTGAGGCGGTGATGGCCGACGGGTCGGTGCTCCATGGCCTGAAGACCCTGCGCAAGGACAACACCGGCTATGATCTGCGGCACCTGCTGATCGGCTCCGAAGGCACGCTTGGCATCATCACCGCCGCGGCGCTGAAGCTGTCGGCGCGGCCCGGCGAGATCGCCACCGGGTTCTGCGCCGTGCCGGGGCCGGAGGCGGCTTTGGAGCTGCTGCACCTGATGCGCGCGCGGTTCGCAGAGACGGTGTCTGCGTTCGAGCTGATGAATCGCCAAGGCTTTGATTTCCTGGCCGAGCATTGCCCCGAGGCCCGCCTGCCGATTGACGCCCCCGACTGGGCGGTGCTGACCGAGGTGACCGGCGCGGCAGGGGCCGGGATGCAAGCGCGGCTCGAAGAAACGCTGGCCGAGGCGATGGAGGCGGGGCTGGTGCTCGACGCCGCGCTGGCGTCGTCGATGACCCAGCGCGACGCGATGTGGCAGGTGCGAGAGCTGTTGCCAGAGGCGAACCGGCGCGTCGGCTCCATCTCGTCGCACGACGTGTCGCTGCCGCTCAGCCGGATCGCGTGGTTCATCGAGACGGCCAACGCAGGCGTCGCCGGGCTGGACCCGTCGATGCGGGTCAACGACTTCGGCCATATGGGCGACGGGAACCTGCACTATAATGTGTTCCCTGCGGCGGGACGCACGCGGCACGACTATGAATCGCTGCGACCGGCCATCAAGACGCTGATCCACGATCTGGTGCATGAAGCCGGGGGATCGGTCAGCGCGGAGCACGGCATCGGCCGGTTCAAGATCGACGATCTGCAGCGCTACGGCGATCCGGTGAAGCTGGCGAGCATGCGCGCGATCAAATCGGCGCTGGACCCGCAGGGCATCTTCAACCCCGGTGCGGTGCTGCCCGACCTGCGTTAAAGCGCTCGCCCCGGTGCGTCGCGCCGGTTTGGCGGCTCTTGGGCGGTCAACGCAGGCCCCCGATTTTGTCAGGGGCCTGCGCCGCGCGTGTCAAAGGTGCTGTCTTTAGGCGACCTTTGCGCGATTTCGGACCTTGGGGCGTGTCACACGCCAGCTCTCGGTCGCAACGATGTTCAGTGCTTGACGAGGCTGCGCCTGGCGCATTCACCCCTCGTCCTAACGTGCCCCGAACGATGCGCCGAGGCGGTAGCTTGATCCCGTGACGACTGGAACCATGAGGGTCCGCTTTTCTCCCGTCATGACGCGACGGTGGGTCGCTACGCTTGTCGCCGATACGCGGCGGGTGCACTACGCTTGCCTTCGATACGCGGTCCGCCATGACGCAGCGGGAACGTGGTACGCAAAGGACCGGATCGCCGGTCCTTTGGGCGCCGAACTCTACGCCTCGGCGGTCTGCACGCGTCGGCCCCGTTACGCGGGGACTGGAGAGAGGCCGTGGACACGCCCGCGGCTTCTCGGGATACGCGGTCGCCGCAGATACGCCGCGGCGGTCTTTCACGCTTCGATCCGCATGCTCGCCCGGATCAGGTTCGCGATGCGGCGCCGCCCGTCGCGCACGGCGCGTTCAAGGTGGGGCGTCGCGCCCGGGGCCATGCCAGTAAGCGGCGCGGTCCGGGGTGTCGGGATACGGCGGAACCGGATCGGTAGCCGTCGCCTCCTGACATGCAGACAATGGCACGGCGTCGGTTGTTGAGTAGTAAACATGGGAGAATGATCGAAGTGAACTCCAGTAAACCAACATGATTGTTTTCTGAAAGAGGTTCAGGCAGTCATTCGTGGTATGCTTTACTGGCGTTAATATTGCCTTATTTGAGTAAGGTGTATGGCGCGTTCATGGCCGCGCCCGGGGTCGACAAGACCCGCCCCGAGCGCGCCCCGGGATCAGATTTCTCGGTCGCCGCCCTTGGGGCGGGTCATCTGGAACACCTCAGTCGCCGAGGCGTAATCCTTGTAGCCGCAACGGGTTAGCGGCACATAGCGGGTGATGTCCAGCAACCCGTCGGCCAGCAGTTCGTCGCGGATATGCACCGCAACCACCCGGCCCAGCACCATGCGGTTGATGATGCCGCCGGTCCCGGTGGGCAGCTCGATGATCTCATGCAGCACGCATTCCAGTGCGGCGGGGGCCTCGGCCACCCGCGGCGGGGCGACTGCGATCGACGCGGCCTTGGTCAGCCCGGCGAGCTCGAATTCGTCCTCGCCCGCCGGATAGCCGCCGGAGCTGAGGTTCATCGCGTCGCGCAGCGCATAGGACACGATGTTGACGACGAACTCACGAGTCGCGGCGATATTGGTCACGCTGTCCTTCGCCTCGTCGATGCCGATCTTGCGCCCGGTGGAGGCGAACATCACCATCGGCGGGTTGTCGGCGATGGCGTTGAAGAACGAATAGGGCGCGAGGTTGACCCGCCCGGCCGCGTCGACCGACGAGATCCAGCCGATCGGGCGGGGCGACACGATCGCTTTGAACGGGTCGTGGGGCAGGCCGTGGCCGTCGGCGGTGAGATACTGCATGGGGCGTCCTTTCGGGTGGCGTGGGGCGGGCGTTGGGCCCGACCGGTCCCCGCCATTGCTAGCGCAGGCCGCCGCGCCGCGCCATATCGGGTGGCGCCGCAGCGCGGAAGCGGCGCCTTGAGGCTTGCGCCGATCCGCCGAGGCCGGTTTATAGAACCGCCGGCCCGCCGACGCGCGGGGCCGCCCGTGCCATGTCGTCCGGCGCCTTGTCATCCGGCGGGCGCGCCTTTGTCCTCAGGCCTTGTCGCCGTCTCCAGAGCCAGATCGTCCGCGCATGTTCCGCATCCTCCGCGAAACCCAGGCAGATTCCTATGAGGTGGAACTGCTCTACGACACCGCCTTCGCGCCGGGTCGCACCGCGCTCAGCTCCTACCGGCTGCGCGACGGCGTGGCCCCGGTGCCGGAGCTGTGCCTGCTGGTGCGCGATGAATACAACAGCGTGGTGGGCGCGATCCGCAACTGGCCGATCCGGGTCGGCGGGGAGGAGGAGACCGGGCGTGGCGGCATCCCCGCGCTGTTGCTCGGGCCGGTGGCGATCCACCCGACGCGGCAGGGCGAGGGCCTTGGCGCGGCGCTGATGGACGCAGCGGTGAACGTGGCGCGCGATCTGGGCTGGACCAGGGTGATTCTGGTGGGGGATGAGCCCTATTACCGCCGCTTCGGCTTTCGCCGCGATCTGGCCGAGGGGGTGGAGTTTCCGCCCCCCACCAACCCCAACCGCATTCTGGCGCGAGAACTGGCGCCGGGCGCCATGGCCGGGGTCGCGGGCATGGTGCGCCGCTGGACCGAGGGCTGAGCGGGGCGCAAGCCGAGGTGCAGGCGGGGGGGTGCAGGCCGGCCCATCGCGCCCCGGCTGACGCCGGTCCGCATCTGGCCCGCCCTGCACCCCGATCGTTCGTCCCTCAGGCGTGCCTAGCGCCCCTCGACCCGCCATGCCGCCACTGACAGCAGCGCCGCCAACGCCAGCATCAGCCAGCCCGGCGCCAGCGGGGTCAGCGACACGTCGCGCACCGCGAACGCCTCGCGCCGCGCCATCCCGATCCAGCCATTGCCAGCCGCGATGCGCCCGTCGCGCACCCGGCGCAGTGACGGCAGGTCCTCAGCGTCATCCCCGACCCGCATCGCGCCGCCCCCGGTGGCGGCCACCAGAGCGGCCAGCGGTTCGGGGGATGATATCGGGTTCTCAAATTCCTTCGGGGCGGGCGGGCCGACGGCGGCAACGGCCGAAAGCGACCCATCCGACAGCCGCCACAGCCCCTGTTCGGGGGCCTCGACGGTCGCGGTCCAGCGGCCCGGCGCGGTCTCGGCGTAGGTGATGCGGGTCGAGGCCCCGGACGGCGAGGTGGCGACCAGCCCCGCGGGGGTCTCAGTGACCGAGCGGCGGGTGACCAGGATTTCCGCGCCCGACACCTCTGCGACCAGCGCCTCCTCCTCCAGCTCCGGCTCCTTCATCAGCCAATGGGCGAGACGGCGCAGCAATTCGGCCTGCGGCCCGCCGCCCTCGAACCCGCGCGACCACAGCCAGGCGTGATCCGACGCCATCTGCGCCACCCGCCCCTTGCCGACCCGGTCGAGGATCAGCAGCGGCGAGCCTTCGCCCGACATCACCGACTGGCCCGAGGTCTGCTGCATTTCAATCAGCCGGAACCAGCGGCCCCAGGGCGGCGATCCGTCCGCCGCGGGGGGGGGCGTCAGCCCGGCGGTGACCGGATGGCGCTGGCCCAGATCGGTGACCGTGGGCAGGAACCCGCGCTCAATCACCCGCGGGGTCGGGGCGGCGGGCAGGATGTCGCGCAGCGGCGTGCGCCACAGGCTTTCCACCCCCGCGAAGGCCGGGCCCGAGGCGACCAGCACCGCCCCGCCGTCGCGGACATAGCGGGCCACGTTCTCGATATACGCATTGGGCAGCACGCCGCGGCGGCGATAGCGGTCGAAGATGATCAGATCGAAGTCGTCGATCTTCTCCATGAACAATTCCCGGGTGGGAAAGCTGATCAGCGACAGCTCATAGACCTGCGCGCCGTCCTGTTTCGTCGGCGGGCGCAGGATGGTGAAGTGCACCAGATCGACCGAGGGATCGGCCTTCAGCAAATTGCGCCAGGTCCGCTCGCCAGGATGGGGCTCTCCGCTGACCAGCAGCACCCGCAGGCGGTCGCGCACGCCGTTGATGGTGAACACGGCCGCGTTGTTGCGGTCGGTCAGCTCGCCCTCGGCGGCGGGAATGGCGACGGAGACAACGTTGGCGCCGCCATGGTTCACCGGCAGCGCCAGCGTCACCGGGCGACCGACCGGGATCGGCTGCGACAGCGCGCGGACCCCGTCGATCAGGATCTCAACCCGCGCGTTGGCATCGGCGCCGGGGGGCGGGGCGCCCAGCATTTCGACGCGAAAGCTCAGCTGCACGGTGTCGCCGACAAGGCCGAAGGCGGGCGCGGTCTCCAGCACCAGGCGGCGGTCCCATTCGCCGCTGCGCCCGGTCAGCAGGACATGCACCGGGGCTGGAAAGGTCGTCAGGCGGTTCGCGTCATGGGCCTGCCCGTCGGTCAGCAGGATGGCGCCGGCGATGCGGTCGGGGGCCACCTCGGCGGCGGCCGATTCCAGCGCGGTCATCAGCAAGGTGCCCTTGTCGGCGTGCTGCACCCCCTCGGCGTCGCCCACGCGCACCACGCGCCATTCCAGCGGCGCGTCGGGATCGGCGCCAAGGCGGGCCAGCGCCTCGGTCATCTTTTCCGCCGACAGGACGGTGCGCGCGTCGCGCCCGTCAACCCGGTTCGAGGCGCTTTCATCCAGCACCAGGAACGCGATGTCGGGCAGCGGGTCGCGCAGCTCCTGCTTCAGGCTGGGGCCGGCGAGGGCGGCCAGCACCATCAGCCCCGCCAGCGCGCGCAGCGCCCAGCCGGGCGAGCCGCGCCACAGCGTGACCAACGCGGCGACGGCCAGCATCGCGGCCAGCGCAATGATCAGCGCGGTCGGCAGCAGCGGCGAGAATTCGAGCGCGGCGCTCATGGGCACTCCTTGGTTGCTGCTGGGGGGCAGCGGGGCGGGGGGCGGATCGGGGGGCGGATCGGCCCCGGCGCGTGGTCGCCGGTCCCCGTGGGGGCCGGATCATGTCATCTCTCGGCACGCTGCGGGCGAATGCCCGCGCCGACCGAGGGGGCGCAAGGCGCCCGAGGGCGGCGGCCCCCTCAGGCTTGGGCGCCCGGGCGGGTCAGTTGCCCAAGCGGCCCAGCAGGGCGGGGACGTGCACCTGATCGGACTTATAGCTTCCGGTCAGCACATACATCACCAGGTTGACGCCGAAGCGGAACGCCATCTCGCGCTGGCGCATCCCGTCGCGTCCGACCGGGACCAGGAACCCCCCCGCCTCGTTCACCGCCCAGGCCGCGGCCCAGTCGTTGGCGCCGATGATCACCGGCGTCACCCCGTCGTTGAGGGTGCGGAACGGGCGCCCGTCGGTCAGTTCCTCGCCGGGGGGCGATGCCTCCAGCCACGTCTCGCCGCCGGTCCAGCGGCCCGGAAAGTCGCTTAGCAGATAGAAGGTGCGGGTCAGGACATGATCGCTCGGGGTGGGTTCCAAGGGCGGCAGGTCCAAGGGCGCGGCCAGACGGCGCAGCGCCCGCCCTTCGGGCGTTCCGGCCCCGAGGCCCCCCGCCAGATGCGCGTCGCGGGTGTCGAACACGATCATGCCTCCGGTGCGAGTGAAGGCGTTCAGCCGCGCATAGGCCGCATCCGAGGGGGTCTTCATTCCTTCGGTCACCGGCCAATAGAGCATGGGATAGAACGACAGCTCGTCCATCTCCAGGTTCACGCCGATCGGATCCGCGGGTTCCACCGCCGTGCGGTCCGACAGCACCCGCGACAGGCCGCGCAGCCCGGCCTCGGACAGGCGGTCCACCTCTCGGTCGCCGGTGATCACATAGGCCAGCACCGTGTCCGAGGTCGCGGCGATGGCGCGTTCCTCCGAGGTTTGCGGCGCGTCGCGGGGGGTGGTCTGCGCTTCGGCCCGCGGGGCGGCGGACAGCGCCAATCCCAGCCCGAACGCCAGCATCGCGGCGGTTCCGCGATGCGCGCGCACCCCGAACAGCCGCCCCGACACCCACAGCGCCGCCAACGCATCAAGCGCGAACAGCGCCGCCGCCGCGGCCAGAAGCGCGCCCTTCAGGTCCTCTTCCTCGGCCCGGCCGAGGCTGTCGGCGCGGGCGCCCGACGGGGGGGCGGGGGCGACGCGCAGCGTCCCTTCCGGCCCCGTCACATTGAACGCCGCGGTGCGATCCCCGGAGGCATAGAGCCCGGGTGGTGCGTCCGGCCCCGGCGCGCCCGCGGCCAGCCGCGACCCCGGCGCCCCGGCCGCCCTGGCGGTGGGCGCCGCGCGCCCGAAGCCGTCAAGCACGAGAAGCGGGGTCCATGTCTCCTCCGCAAACGCTGCGGCGGCGTCCGCCCCGCCCGAAGATGCCGCGACCGCAAGCCGCTCCAGCATCTGCACGAACAGGCCCGACAGCGGCAGGCTCGACCATTCGGCGTTGGCGGTGACGTGGAACAGCACGACCCGCCCTTCGCCGCGGGCGGCCATGGTGACCAGCGGGGTCCCGTCCTCAAGCGCCGCGATGGTGCGCGGCGCGACGTCGGGGCCGGGTTGGGCCAGCACTTGGCGCGAAACGGTCACGTCCTTGGGTGGCGTCAGGCCTGCGAAGGGGCCGTCCTCGGCAAAGCCGCGGATCGCCTGCGGGGCGCCCCAGCTCATGGCGCCGCCGACCGCGCGGCCCCCGGCCCGAAGGCGCACCGGCAGCAGCGGGTCTTCGTCGATCGACCGGCGGTCGGCCTCGGCGCGCGCGGTGCGCGGCCCGGCGAAGCGGATCAAAAGGCCCCCGGCCTCCAACCAGTCGGTCAGCGCGGCGCGCTCCTCATCGGTGAACGTGCCGACATCGGCCAGCACGATGGCGTTGGCGCCGCGGTCGAGCAGGTCCTGGATGTCGCCTTCCATCACCTCTGCGGTGGGCGCGAGCGCTTGGTGCAGGTAATGCAGCTGCGAGGTTAGCGGGCGCGATCCGTCCTCATCCGCGCCGGTCAGCAGGCCGACCCGTTTGCGACGCACTGCGTCGTCGGTCAGCGCCGTGCCGCCCGCCGACGCGCCCGCCGCCAGCGTCACCCGCTGCACTTGGTTGCGCAATTCGAGCGGCAGGTCGAACGACAGGGTGGCGAGGCGGTCGCCGTCCTCGAACATGCCGGTGGCGGAGGCGAGGCGACGCTCCGCCCCATCCGGCCCTTTGCCAAGCGCGATGGCGGAGACGGGGCGTTCGCCGGACGCGCCCGCGCGCACGGCTGAGACATGAAGCCGCCCGTCGGTCAGCACCGGCGGACGCAGCGCCAGCGCCAGACGCTCCGGCCCGATCATCGTGAGGGGGGCGAGCGCGACCAGCGATGCGCCGAGATCGAAGATCGCGCCATCGGCGCCGGGATGCGCGAGGCCGTCATGGAGCCATACGACCTCAAGGCCCTCGGCGGCCTCGGTGCCGGCGAAGGCGCGGGCGCGGGCCGCAAAAGCGGCGCGGTCGGGGGCCCAGGGGCGGGGCTGGGCGGCGTCCACCGCGCCGCGCCAGTCGGCGGCGGGCCGGGGCGTCAGCGCGTCTTCGGGCCCGACGGGGTCGGCGATCAACGCGAAGATCGCGGGGCGCCCGGCGCGGTCGGCCTGTTCCAGCAATTCCTGGGCGCGGGCGCGCCGCGCCTCCCAATCGGGGGCCGAGGCCCAGCCGCCATCGAGCGCGACCAGCACCGGCCCGCCCGCCGCCGCCAGCGGGCGCGCGGGGTTCAGCACCGGCTGGGCGAAGGCGATGATCAACGCCGCGATCATTGCTAGGCGCAGCGCGAGCAGCCACCACGGCGTGCGATCGGGCATCCGTTCGTCGTCGCGCATCCCGAGCAGCAGGCGAACCCCCGGGAACGACAGGCGGCGAGGGGCGGGCGGCGTCGCGCGCAGCAGCCACCACAGCACGGGCAGCGCGATCAGCGCGGCCAGCAGCGCGGGGTTGAGGAAGGCGAGGGGGCCGAAGGTCAGCACAAGGCGTCTCCGATGTGGGCGGGTCGTGCGGCGGGCGGGGTGCAGGTTCGGCCCATCGCGGACCCTTCGGGCCGCATCTGGCCCGCCCTGCACCCCAAGGGCGCGGCGAAGCGGGGCGGGCGCGGGGTCATCAGCGCATCGTCCCCGATATCGCGCCATAAAGCCACAGCAGCGCCTTGCGCGGGCTTTCCGAGGTGCGGTGAATCTCGAACCTCCAGCCTGCGGCCCGGCAGGCGCTCGTGAGTTCATCGCGCCGCTCAGCCAGTTTGGCGCGGTAGGCGTCGCGCAGGGAACGGGCGCGGTGGGTCTCGAACGCCACGGCGCCGCCGACCGAGGTCAGGACGAGGCGGCCGTCAAAGGGGAACGTCTCCTCGGCCGGGTCGATCACCTGCACGCAGGCGCCCGACACGCCGCGGTCGGCGGCGTGCGACAGGGCGGCGAGCACGTCCGCCCGCGGGCCCATGAAGTCTGAGAAGAACACCGCCTTGCCGCCGCGCATCATCGGGGTGCGGGGCGGGGCGCCGAAATCATCGGGGGAGGCCGTGCGCCCCTCAGACCCCGCCAGCGTCATGGCGATGCGGGTCAATTGGGTCTCGCCGCCGCGCGGGGCCTGAGCGACGGTGGACAAAAGGCTGACCCGTTCGCCGCCGCGGATCAGCAGCACCGACAGCGCCAGCGTCAGCAAGGCCGCGCGCTGGCGCTTGGTGCGCTGCGCAAGGTCCGACCGCCAGTTCATGCCTTGGGACATGTCAGCCCAGAGGGAAACGGTCTGCGAGGCCTCCCACTCCATCTCTCGGATGAACATGTGGTCGGAGCGGCCCGAGCGGCGCCAGTCGATCGCCGTCGCCGGATCGCCGGGCATGGCTTGGCGGTATTGCCAGAACGTCTCTCCCGGCCCGGCGCGGCGGCGGCCATGGACCCCGGCCGCGACCGAGGCGGCGAGACGCTCGGCCTCCGCCACCAAGGGCGGCAGGGCGCCCGAGATCCGCTCCGCATCCCGGCGCAGCCAGGCGGGGCTGTCTGCGGTGCGGGGGCGGGAGGGGCCGGGCTTGCGCGTGCCGCCTTTAGCGGCGGGGGCCTCTGCGGTCACGCCGCGGCCTCGAGGCCGAGGGTCCGCTCCACCAGCCGGTCGATCACCGCGTCCAGCGTCTGGCCCTCGGCCTTGGCCGAGAAGGTCAGCGCCATGCGGTGCACCAGCGCCGGTTTGGCCAGCGCGGCGACATCCGCGAGCGATGGGGCGAGGCGACCGTCGAGCAGCGCTTTGGCCCGCGCGCACAGGATCAACGCCTGGGCGGCGCGGGGGCCGGGGCCCCAGGATACGGCGTCGTTGATCTCCTCATTCGCCTCGACCTCGCCGGGGCGGGCGGAGCGGACGAGGCGCAGGATCGCCTCCACCACCTGATCCCCCGCGGGCATCCGGCGCACCAGCATCTGCGCGTCGATCAGCCCTTGCGAGGTCATGGCGGCGGTGGCCTCCAGATCCTCGGCCCCGGTGGTGGCCATCAGAATCGCGCGCTCGGCGTCCAAGGTCGGGTAGGGGACGTCGATCTGCAGAAGGAAGCGATCCAGCTGCGCCTCGGGCAGCGGATAGGTGCCTTCTTGTTCAATCGGGTTCTGGGTGGCGAGGACGTGGAACGGGGGCGGCAGATCGCGGCGCTGGCCTGCGACAGTCACGTGTTTCTCCTGCATCGCCTGCAAAAGCGCGGACTGAGTGCGCGGGCTGGCGCGGTTGATCTCATCAGCCATCAACAGCTGGGTGAAGATCGGGCCTTCGATGAAGCGGAACGCGCGGCCGCCGTTGGGCGCGTCCTCCAGCACCTCGGCCCCCAGAATGTCAGCGGGCATCAGGTCGGGTGTGAACTGAATGCGGTTGCCCTGCAGGCCCATCACGGTGCCGAGCGTTTCCACCAGACGGGTCTTGGCGAGGCCGGGCGCGCCGACCAGCAGCGCGTGGCCGCCCGACAGCAGGGCGGTCAGCGCCAGCTCCACCACGTTTTCCTGGCCGATCACGCGGCGGGCGATCTGGGCGCGCGCGGCGATCAGCGTCTCCCCCAGGGCTTCGATCCGGGGCAGAAGGTCGTCGGGCGTGTCGGTCATCTGATGTCCTTCGTGCGGGGCCTTGCGGGCCGGATCTGCGGGCGTCGTGGCCGGAAATGTCGGGCCTCGGAACGCGGGCCGTCTTACGCTGGCGGCGAAACAGGATGCGCACGCCGTTTGAAACTGTAAGACGAACCACCAGCTTATCCAACAGGCGCGCACGCTGCGTCATTTATTAGATGGAGGGCCCGATGCAAGATGACAGTCACGTATCCGAGAGCGGGACGCCCGAACGCAGTTCCGAGCGGGGGCCGGAGCGGGGCCCCGGCGCCGCCGACGATCTGGCGAAAACCATCGCCAAGGCCGCGAAAAAGGGCCCGCCGCCGGTCCATCTGTGGAATCCGCCGTTCTGCGGCGATCTGGACATCCGCATCGCGCGGGACGGATCGTGGTGGTATTTGGGCACCCCGATCGGGCGAATGCCGCTGGTGAAGCTGTTCGCGTCCGTGCTGCGGCTGGATCAGGACGGGAAATATTATCTGGTCACCCCGGTGGAGAAGATCGGCATCCGCGTCGACGACGCCCCATTCGTGGCGGTGGATTTCCGGGCCGAGGGGGAGGGCGAGGGCGCCGTCATCACCTTTGTGACCAATGTCGGGGATGAGACGGTCGCAGGCGTCGACAACCCGATTCGCGTGGCGCGCGACCCCGAAACCGGAGAGCCGTCGCCCTATGTCCATATCCGCCGGGGGCTGGAGGCGCTGATCGACCGCAAAAGCTTTTACCGCCTGGTGGACACCGGCGTGCATGAGGTCGTGGACGGCGAGCGGTGGTTCGGCCTGCGGTCGGGCGGGCGGTTCTTCGCCATCATTCCGTCGCAGGAGATGGAGGGCTAGGGGCGACAGGCCGGGGGCATGCCGGCCCATCGCGGCCCCTTCGGGTCCGCATCTGGCCCGCCCTGCACCCCGTGAGGCGCCCGGATGCGCGCGCGTGTCCCTTGCCGCGGGGCGATATTCGCGCCATTTTCTGAGGCATGACATCTTCGCCCCTCACCATCGATCTCTTGCGCCTCGCGGTCGCCGGCCCGGCGTCGGGGCCGAGCTCGGACTGGGATATGAATCCCAGCCTGCGCGACGCGATCGTACGCCCCGGCCCGATGCGCGCCGCCGCCGTGTTGTGCCCGGTGGTGGAGCGGGACGGCGTATTGCGCGTGATCCTGACCCGCCGCGCCGATCATCTGAACGCCCATGCCGGGCAGGTCGCCTTTCCTGGCGGCAAGCGCGACCCGTCCGACCCGTCGCTGGCCGACGCTGCGCTTCGCGAGGCTGAGGAAGAGATCGGCCTGCCGCGCGCCATGGTTCGCATGCTCGGCCGCATCGACGGGCACGAAACCGGCACCGGGTTCGCGATCACGCCATTCGTGGGGCTGGTGGACCCGGCCTTTGTGGCGCGCCCCGACCCCTCCGAAGTCGCCGAAGTGTTCGAGCCGCCGCTGTCGTTCCTGATGGACCCGGCGCGGCGGCGCCGCGAGACCCGCGAATGGCAAGGCATCAGCCGCCAGTTCTATGCGATCCCGTGGGAGGGGCGATATATCTGGGGCGCCACCGCGCGCATCCTGGTGAGCCTGGCGGAGCGGGTGGCGGCGGCGCAGCGCCTGCATGGCGCCCCCGCGGACGGCGACGCGATCGCCGAGATGCTGCGCCCCGCCGACGGATTGCGCGTCGCGCCCGACCCGCGGGTGGCGCGCGGGCCCCTCGAAGGCAAGGCCGCGGACTGAGCGCGCTGGACGCAGGCCCTCGGCCATGCGATCCCCTGCGGCCATGATCGATCCTAGCGCCCAAATCCCGCCTCTGACCGCCCCCCTGACCGCGCCGTGGCTGACCGCGCCGCATCTGCGCGCGGTGAGCGCCGCTTTCGCCGCCGCCGACCTGCCGGTGTTCATCGTCGGGGGCGCGGTGCGCAACGCGATCCTCGGGCTGGCGGCGGCGGATATCGACATGGCGACCCCGGCGACCCCGGATCAGGTGGTGGCTCTGCTCGCCGCCGCCGGCCTCAAATCCGCGCCCACCGGCGCGGCCCACGGCACCATCACCGCGATCGCCGAGCATCGCGGGATCGAGGTCACCACCTTTCGCGCCGACGTGATCACCGATGGGCGCCACGCCACCGTCGCCTTCACCACCGACATCGCCGAGGACGCCGCGCGCCGCGATTTCACGATGAACGCGCTTTACGCCGACCCCGAAGGGCGCGTGATCGACCCGCTGGGCGGCCTTTCGGACCTGCTGGCGCGCCGGGTGCGGTTCATCGGCGCCGCCGAGGACCGGATCCGAGAGGATTATCTGCGCATCCTGCGGTTCTTTCGGTTCCACGCTTGGTATGGCGACCCTGATGGCGGGCTGGACCCTGATGGGCTGGCGGCCTGCGCGGCGCTGTCGGACGGCATCGCACGGCTGTCGCGCGAACGGGTGGGGGCGGAGATGCGCAAGCTGCTGAGCGCCCCCGACCCGGCGCCCGCGGTGGCGGCGATGGCGGCGGCGGGGGTGCTGGCGCAGGTGGCGCCGGGGGCCTCGGCCACGCCGCTGGCGCCGTTGGTGCATCTGGAGAGGGTCATGGCCGCCGCCCCCGACTGGCGCCGCCGCGCCGCCGCCTTGACCGTCGGGTGGGACGCCGACGCCGGCGCCGCGCTGGCCGCGGCATGGCGCTTGCCCAAGGCTGACACTCGCGCGTTGGCGACGCTGTCGGCGGCGTTGGAATCGGGCGAGGCGCCCGCGATCGCGGCGTGGCGGCACGGGGCCGACGCGGCGTTCGGCGCCGCGCTGATCGCCGCGACTGGCGACGGCGCCCTGCCGCCGGACCTCGGCCCTGAGATCGCCCGCGGCGCCGCCGCGCGGTTCCCGGTGACGGCGGGCGATCTGATGCACCGCGGCCATGCGCCCGGCCCCGGCCTCGGCGCCGCGCTGGCGCAAGCCGAGGCGGCGTGGATCGCCTCAGACCTGCGCGCCACCCGCGAAGATCTGCTGGCGCAAGACATCCCCTCTAAGGCTTGACCTGCGCCACTCAGAGCGTGTTTGAGAAGGTTCATTACCACGGCATTGGCGTTGTAATTCGTGCGGTGTCGGAGTCCGCAACATGAGACGATTGCCGATGCCCCGACGCAAGCGCCGCGCCTATCCGAGCGACCTGACGAACGGCCAATGGGCGGTGATGAGCCGATGATGCCTGACGCGGCGCCGGGTGGCCGCCTGCGCCGCGCG
>JBLIKI010000031.1:0-18879 GCA_047636235.1 Paracoccaceae bacterium
CCACAGCGCGAACCCCGCCGTGACGCCCCAAGGCCGCTCAAGCAGCGCGAAACAGCCGATCCCGACCAGCGCCAGCGCGATGGCGCCCTGGCGCAGGCTCCACGGCCCGCGGGCGAGGCTGGCGCCGTGGGCGCTTCCCTCCGGCGCGCCGTGGGCGCTTCCCTCCAGCGCGCCGTGGGCGCGACGCTCCATCACCATAGAACCCCACGCGATCGCGCCCAGCAGCGCCGCCATCGCCGCCAGCGCGGGCAGGGGGCCTAGCGCGCCGACCAGCGACACCCCGGCGCGGGTGCGCGGCAGGCTCTCCCAAAACGCCCAGTCGGCGGTGGCCCAGACCGAGCCCGCCACGAAGAACGCCAGCGTCACCAGCATTCGGCTCGACCCTCCGCCGACGGTGTAGAGGGTGCCGGATGCGCAGCCCCCGCCCAATTGCATCCCCGCCCCGAACAGGCACGCCCCCAGCGCCGAGGCGACCCCCATCGGCAGGATCGCGCCGCGGGCGGGCAGGCCGATGACCTCTCCCCACGCCATCAGCGGGAACGAGGCCGCGCAAATCAGCGTGATCAGCAGCATCTGCGCGCGCAGGCCCGCGCCGCGCCGCTCCCGCATCATTCGCCGCCAGGCGGAGGTGAAGCCGAACCGCGCGTGATAAAGCGACACCCCCGCCAGCGCGCCCAAAAGCGCGGCCCACAGGCCCGCCCGCCCTTGCGCCATGACCGCCGCCCCGGCCAGCGCCAACAGCCCCGCCGCCGCTCCGATGACGGGCGCAATCTGGATCGAGGGGCCGCTGGATGGGGCGGGGCGGGATGGGGCGGGCATGGGGCGGTCCTCAGGGTCGCAACCGCTGATTGCGGGGAGAGCGAAGTCTGCGCCCGCGCCCTTCGCCGCGCAACGCGCCGGGGCGCACAAGACGATGACGCGCGCTCACTTCGGCGCGTCTTCGCCCCGGCCGCGATCCGGTTTGATCGCAAGCGGTCACGTCCCGGTGACAAGGGGCGCCGGGGGGGCGACGCGGCCCCGACATGACGTTAACCGATGTCACCGCCCCACGCCCGAGGAGCCGAGCCATGCAAACCGATGACTGCGGATTCGCCGTTCACCCCGCCGCCGCCGCCGATTGGCGCGCGGCGCATCGCGGCTTTATGGCCCATGGGTCCGATACCGCGCCGCGCCTTGCCGCCGCGCTCGCCGCCGCGCCGGATTTCGCGCTGGGCCATGCCGCGCAGGGGCTGTTCCTGTCGCTGCTGGGGCGGCGCGAACTGTCGCCCGCGATAGATGCCGCCCACGCCGCCGCCAAAGCCTTGCAGGAGGGCGGCGGGGGGGATGCGCGCTCCGCCCTGATGATCGCCGCACTGGAGGACTATCGCGCCGGACGGATGCGGCGCGCGGCGACGCGGCTGGAGCAGTGGCTCGCCGCCAACCCAAGCGACAGTCTGGCGTTCAAGATCGCTCATGGCATCCGGTTCCTTCTCGGCGATGCGGCGGGGCTGCGCGCGGGGGTGGAGGTCGCGGCCCGCGGCATCTCCGCCGATCACCCGCACCATGGCTATCTGCTGGGCGCGACGGCCTTCGCGCTGGAGGAAACCGGCAGCTATGCCGCCGCCGAGGCCGCCGGGCGCGCCGGGGTGGCGATCGCGCCCGATGACGCGTGGGGCCTGCACGCGGTCGCGCATGTCATGGACATGACCGGGCGGGCCGACGACGGCGTGCGCTGGCTGGCCCGGCGGGCGGCTTCTTGGGCGCATTGCAACAATTTCGGCTATCACGTCTGGTGGCATCTGGCGTTGTTCCACATCGACCGCGGCGCGCATGGCCCCGCGTTGGAGCTTTATGACCGCCGGGTGCGCCCGGCCCCGACCGACGACTGGCGCGACGTCGCCAACGGCGCGTCCCTGCTGCTGCGGCTTGAAATCGAGGGCGTCGCCATCGGGGATCGGTGGGAGGAGCTGGCCGACATCGCCGGGCGCCGCACCGACGACGGGCAGGTGATCTTCGCCGATCTGCACTATCTAACCGCGCTCGACGCCGCGGGGCGGCATGGGGAATCAGCGGCGCTGACCGCGATGATCGCTCGGGATGCCGCGAATTTCGACCATGACCGCCATGAAGCCTGCGCGCTGGCGGGTCTTCCGGCCGCGGTGGGCCTGACCGCGTTCCGCGCGGGCCGGGCGGAGGAGGCGTATCGCGGCCTCGCCACCGCGCTGCCGCAGCTATATCGGATCGGCGGCAGCCACGCGCAGCGCGACGTGTTCGAGCGGTTGATGATCGAGGCCGCCCTGCGCGCAGGTCTGTGCACAGAAGCGCGTGCGGCCTTGGATGCGCGGGCGGCGCGGCGCGGGGCGCGCGACGGCTATGACGCCCGGCGGCGCGCGGCGTTGGCGGCGCGGGCGGCGGCGGATGCGAGGCCCGCGCGGATCGCCTCCATGGCGGCTGCGGGACAAGCCGCGCTCTGAGATATCCCGCAAGCCGGAACCGGCGCGGAAAGGCGAGACGATGAATGACACGACCCACGGCGCCAAGCCGAAACCGGACCTTGTCGCTTCCGCTCCGGTGCATCACCCGGTGCGGCGGGCGCGCGACCTGCGGCTCGATTTCTTTCGTGGGCTGGCGATGTTCATCATCCTGATGGCGCACATCCCCGGCAACGCATGGACGCTGTGGATCCCGGCGCGATTCGGGTTCTCGGACGCGACGGAGATATTCGTGTTCTGCTCGGGCCTAGCGTCATCGCTGGCGTTCGGGACGGTGTTCCGCGACCGGGGCTTCGGGCTGGGCGCGGCGCGGATCGGGTTCCGGCTGTGGCAGGTCTATTGGGCCCATGTCGGGCTGGTGATCGTGGTCACCGCGCTGATGTCGGGGTTCGATCTGTCCGGCTGGGGGGCGGATGGGGTGCGCTATTTGGCCACCCTGCCGCTGATCCCGTGGACCGACCATTTCGAGGCCGCGCTGATCGGGCTGCTCACCCTGACCTGGGTGCCGAATTATTTCGACATCCTGCCGATGTATCTGGCGATTCTGGCAATGATCCCGGCGGTGATGCTGGCGCACCGGGTCGGCGGGCGCATCGCGGTCGCGGCGGTGGTCTTCGGCGTCTGGGGGGTCGCGCAGACCGGCGCGCTGGACCTGCCGTCGCGGCCATGGCTTGATCACCTGCCGTGGTTCTTCAACCCGTTCGGCTGGCAATTGGTGTTCTTCACCGGGTTCGCGTTCGGCATCGGCTGGATCCCGGCGCCGCCGCGCAGCCGCCGCTTGGCATGGCTCGCCGCCGCGGTGCTGGCGATCAGCCTGCCGCTTTCGTGGCACAAGATCCATGAGGGGCTGTGGCTGCCAGAGGGCGCGATTCAGGCCGCCATCGTCTCAGTGCGCGAGGCGACCGAGCCGCTATGGGCCAAAACCCCGTTCGGGGTGCTGCGTTGGGTGCATTTCCTCGGCCTCGCGTATCTCGCGTGGCTGTGGGCGGGGGACGGGGGCGCGCGGCTGCGCGCGCCGCTGGGCTTGCCGCGTCCGGCGCGGCGCGGCTGGCTGATCGCCTGCGGCGTGGTGGCGCTGCTGACCGCGCCCTATGCCTATTTGCAAGAGATTCACGCCCACGCCCCCGCGCTCGACGCCGCGATCCTCGCGATCTATGGGGACGGCGCGCAAGCGGTGTTCGGGACCGATCTGCTGCTGAGCGACGCGCGGATCGGCATGCCGCAGCTGGCGCATCTGATCGCGCTGGTCGTGCTGGTCTGGGCTTCGATTCCGGCGGGCGCGCGGGCGTTCGCGCGCACCGATCTGTGGTTCGGGGCGGTCGAGGTGATCCGCAAGGTCGGTTCGCAATCGCTGGCGGTGTTCCTGATGTCGATGGCGCTGGCGCAGGTCGGGGGCTTTGCGCTCGATATCGTTGGGTCGGATGTGTGGACCCGCGGGCTGGTCAACCTATGTGGCATAGGGATGTTGGTCGGCACGGCTTATGGGGTCGGCTGGATCAAACGCCAGCCTTGGCGCGCGCCGCCCAAGGGGCTGGGGTGACGCCCTGCCGCCCTCGCTCTCGCCTGTCACGGAGACATCCCATGACCCGCATCGCCACCGGCTTCGGCCCGCCCGACCTGCCGTGCCGCATCGCCGCGCGCACGCTGGTGGTGGCGCAGCTGGGCCAAAGCCTGGACGGGCGGATCGCAACGCTGACCGGCGCGTCGAAATACATCAACGGGACCGGCGCGCTCGACCATCTGCACCGGCTGCGCGCGCAGGTGGATGCGGTGATCGTCGGGGTCGGCACGATCTGCGCCGATGATCCGCAGCTGACCGTGCGGCGCTGCGCTGGGGCGCACCCGGTGCGGGTTGTGCTCGACCCCGCGGGGCGGATGCCGACGGGGGCGAAATGCCTGACCGACGGCGATGGCGCGGTGCTGGTGATCGTTGCGTCGGGCGCCTCGGCGCCTGCGGGGGCGGAGGCGGTCGAGCTGCCTTGCGGCCCCGGCGGCTTCGCGCCCGCCGCGATTCTGGCGGCGCTGGCGGCGCGCGGCCTGAGCCGTGTGTTGGTTGAGGGCGGGGCCGACACCTTGGCGCGTTTCATTGACGCGGGCGCAGTGGACCTGTTGCACGTTTTGGTCGCGCCGATGATCCTCGGCTCGGGCAAGCCGGGCTTCAGTCTGGCGCCGATCGACACTTTGGACGAGGCGATGCGCCCCCGCGCCAGCGTGCACATGTTCGACGATGGCGATGTGCTGTTCGCTTGCGATTTACGCCGTTTTGCCAGCTGATCGCCGGGTGCGGCGGCTCGTAAGGTTGGGAGGAATGCGCCGATGAAAAACCCGTCGCAGCCAGAGGGCGCCGCGCCGCACTGGCGCCCGGCGCAGCGCGCGCTTCATTGGGCGGTGGTGCTGATGATCGCTTTGGCCGCCCCGCTGGGCTGGGCCATCGTGAACCTGCAGGACGCCGAGGTGCGATCGCTTAGCGCGGGGGGCCTCGGGGTCGGGGACCTTTATTGGTGGCACAAAAGCTTTGGCTTTTTGGTGCTGGGGCTGATGTGCGCGCGGCTGGCCGCGCGGCTGATCTGGCCGAAGCCGCCCTATGCTGAGCCGCTGCCGCGCGCCTCGCGGATCGTGTCCCACTCGCTGCACCTGCTGTTCTACCCGCTGCTGATCGTCTTGCCGCTGCTGGGCTGGGCCGGGGTCAGCGCCTATGGGCCGGATGCGGCGACGGTGTTCGGGTTGACCATGCCCGATCTGCTGAGCCCGGACCGCGACCTGTCCAAGACGCTGCTGGACGCCCACGGCTTCATCGCGATCGGCGTGATGGGGCTGATAGCGGTGCATATCGCGGGGGCGGCGTTCCATGGGTTGATCAAGCGTGACGGCGTTTTCCAGCGCATGACCGGCGGCAGCTGAGGCCCGGCGCGCGGCTCGATATCGCGGCGATCCTTCGTCGGATCGGCGTGAGCGTGAGGGCCGCGAGGTGGGTCTCGGGCAATTGTCCGCATGACGAATTGGCCCGTCAGCCTGCGCTGGCGATCTCCTCAAGGGCCGATCCGGCGAGATCCCGTTTCGGGTGACGCGCGGCGCTATGCAGGCCCATACCCGGTTTTCGCACGAAACCTCTCACCGGAAGGGGCGGCGTTTCCTTGAACCCCGTCGCCGCGCAAAGCGCGGCGGCGCGAAATTGCCGGAGGGCGCCATCGATGGCTCCTCGGTCATCCGCCGCTTCGAGCCGCGCAGCAACGGCCCATCCCCCTGTCGGTCAGGTCGGGACGGCGCATGACGCGCCGCACTTTCACAAAGGCGACTCAGCTGCTGGCCGCTAACGGGATCTGGTTTTGGGGGACAGGCCCCGGTCTTCAGGCGGCAGCGCCAGCACGTCGACATGCCCGACCGTCACGCGAGTCGCGGTTCGCCGCGCCTGCGTCCATCCGGCCAGCAGGTCGGGCGCCATCACGCCGAGTTCGGCCGCGGCTTCGGTTGATCCATCGGCCAGCGCCGTGATCAGGGCGGCGTCGCGCGGGGCCGTGAGGACCCAGTCCGACCGCGCGGTGCGCACCGACCATCCCGCCGCCGCCAGCGCCTGCGCCAGATACGCCGCGCCACGGGGGCCGAGCGAGGCGCCGAAGCCCTTATCCCCCGCTTGGTGAGCGTGAAAGGCCGCAAGGCCGGTCGCCTCGGCCTCATGCGCCGGTTCCCACGTCTCAGTCCCGTCATAGCTGAGCGCGGCCAGCACCGCCGCATCGCGCGGCAGGGCGGCGACCAGACGGTCGATCCAGTCGGCGGACGCCAGATCGAACAGCGCCGAGGCGGTCACCAGCGACGCCCCCGCCACCGCCGCCGCCGGATCGGCCGCAAGGTCTGCGCAGAGCGTTTCGGCCCCGGTGCGGGCCGCGGCCTCGGCCAGCAACGCAGGGTCATGGTCCACCAGCCGCCAGCGCAGATCGGGCGCCAGCGGGGCCAGCGCGCGATGGGTCGCGCCGGTGCCGCAACCGAGATCGACCGCCAGCCCGGCGCCCCCGGTCCGCTGAATGGCCGCCAGATGCGCGGCCAGCGCCCGGCACAGCCCCGAATCGCGGGCGCGGCCGTCGGCAGGCTCGCGCAGCGCGAGCCAGTCTGAGGAAAAGCTCATATGCGGCGCTCCGGCGTCATGGGGGATGTCATGGCGCGCCATAACGGCGCATCACGCCTGCGATGATCGCCGCGGTGGCGTTCCAGCCCGGCAGCGCGTGGGCGCGGGCGTGGCTGGCGGCGGCGCGGCGATCCGCCTCGGCTCGGTCGGTCAGCAAGGCGCGCAGGGCGCCCGCCAGCGCGGCGGGGTCGTCGGGCGGGACCAGAACGCCCGCCTCGCCCGCCGCCTCAGGCAGCGCGCCGGCGGCGGAGCAGACCACGGGCAGCCCGTGGGCCATGGCCTCGGCCACCACCATGCCATACCCCTCATACCGCGACGGAAGGCAGAAAAGATCCGCACCCTGATAGGCGGCATGCAGCCCCGCGCTGTCCAGCGCGCCGGTCAGGCGGATCCGGCCCGCAAGGCGCGGGTCGGCGCGGGTCAGCTCAGCGATCTGCGCGCGAAGGGCGGCGGCGGCGTCAGGCTCTCGATCATCCGGGCCGACGATCTCGCAGCGCCACGCCAGATCCGCGATCCGCGCCAGCGCGTTCGCCAGCACGTCCCAGCCCTTGCGGCGGCTGATCGTGCCGACGCCGAGGATCATCGGCGGGGCGCCCCGACGCAGGGCCGCAGGGGCGCGGTCCAGCCCCGGCGCGGCGACGGTGATCTTTTCCGGCGGGACGCCAAGCAGCGCTATGGCGGTGTCCGCCGTGGTGCGCGAGGTGGTGATGACGTGGACGCAAGCCGCAAGCGCCTCGGCTTCCACCAGCAGCATCGCATCGCGGCGGGCGGGGGGGATGCCGGTCTCCAGCCCCAAGGGGTGATGCAATAGCGCCACCACCGGCTGCGCCAGCGCGGCGATGCGATGGCCGGGCAGGACGCCAAGCGCCAGCCCGTCGATCAACAGCGGCGCGTCCGCGCGCGCCAGCGCGGCCAGCGCGGCGTCGATGTCGGCGGCGCCGGCATCCGGGAACGCGCCGGGCAGGGGCAGCAGCCCCAGCGACAGCCCCGCCGCCGGGGCCGCGGCGCGCACCCGCGCATCATAGACATAGCCGCCCGTCGGCGTGTCCGGATCGCCGGGCAGCGCGAGAAGGGCGGGGAATGTCACGGCGCCGCCTCGTACCAGGCGCGCGCCAGATGAGATTCGTTCAAGGTCACGCGGATCAACGCCAGATCCTGCGAGCCGGGGCCGAGATCGCCAGCGCGGGCGGCGGACGCCAGCGCGTCCCAGATGTGGCGGCAGAGGAATTCGGTGGTCGTGAGTTCTTGCGGCATCACATCGTCGAGGTTGCGATAGTCGAGCGGCGCCAGGGCTGCGCGCAGCACCGTGGTGGCGCGGCCGATGTCGACGACGATCCGCTCGGGGCCGAGTTCCGTGCGAAAGAACGCGGCGTCAACGACATAGGTGGCGCCGTGGAGGCGCTGGGCCGGGCCGAACACTTCGCCCGGCAGGGAATGGGCGATCATCGCGTGGTCGCGGACTTCGACGGCGTACATGGCAGGCTCCTTATTGCGGCGCCGCGCAGAAGGCCCCGCCGCGGGGGCGCGGTCAAGGGGCGGCGAGGCACGAGACCGTGAGGGGGAGCGGGCGGCCTCGGAGAGGGAAGCCCCTCCCGCTCGGCCGCCCGCCCGCGATCCCCGGGGGGGACGCGGGGCGCGTCAGTCGTAGGTGATCACCGTGGTGACGCCGGGGGCGTCGGGGCCGAGCAGGACGTCCAAAGCCGCGGGCAGGGCGTTGAACGCCACCCGTTCGCCGATCAACGCGTCAAGGGCCGGATCGTCGGCCAACAGCCCCGCCGCCACCGCCATCCGGCGGCGATAGTCCCAGCGCGGCAGGCGCGCGGGCGGCAGGCGGCCCACCTGGGTGGAAATGATCCTGAGCCGCCGTGAATGGAACGCCCCGCCAAGCGGCAGCGCCGTGGTCCCCGCGCCGTGCCAGCCGACGGAAACGAGAGTTCCTTCGTCGCCGAGCATGTCCAGCGCCGCCGCCATGCCGGGCCCCGTCGCGCTGCACTCGAAGGCGATATCCAAGCCCTGCGGCGCATCATCGCGCCCCGAAACACGAAAGGTCACGCCGAGTTCACTCGCCACCTGCGCGCGGGCCGCTATCTTGTCGATCAACGTCACCTCGACCCCGGGGTGTCGCGCGGCGAGGCGGGCGATCAGGCACCCGACCGCGCCCGCGCCGATCACCGCGACGCGGTCCCCCGCGGCTAGGCCCGAATCCCAGATTGCGTTCAGCGCCGTCTCGGCGTTCGCGAGCAAGGTCGCGCGGGCCGGGGGAAGGGTGGGGGGCAGGGGCGTCAGCGCCTCTGGTGCGATGCGGAACCGCGTTTGATGCGGGTGGAGGGCGAAGACATGACGGCCGATCAGGGGCGCGGGCCCTTCCTCGACGATTCCGACGGCGCAGTAGCCGTATTTGACCGGGAAGGGGAACTCGCCCTCTTGCGCCGGACCGCGCATCCGGCCCTGCTCCGACGGGGGCACGCGGCCGTCTCGGATCAGCCGTTCGGTGCCGCGGCTGAGCGCGGAGCAGGTCATGCGGACCAGCGCGGCCCCGGCTCCCATCGCGGCGGGCGCGATGGTCGACACGCCGGGCGCGAGGTGCCAAAGGGCGCGGGGGCTGTCGGCGTCATCCATTCATGTCATTCCCATCAGGCCCGGCGTATCGCCGCAGCCCAGATGATAGGCCGCGCCCCGACGCGGTCCAACGCGGCGCACGCGCCGGAGGCCCGTTCATGACCGATATCGGCATCATCCGCCCGATCGCGCAGGACGCCCCCGCGCGCACCCCCGCCGGTCTGCAACGGCGGCGCGATCTGACGCGGCGGCGCGTCACGGTCGCGGCGCTGAACCTGATCTCGCTGGCGCTGGTGCTGTGGGGCGCGTCTCGGGTGTTCGGCGCCGGGGGCTGGACCGCCACTGACATCATCATAGTGGTCTGCGTCGGGCTTGGCGCGCCATGGACGATCATGGGGGTCTGGAACGCGCTGATCGGGCTGTGGCTGCTGCATGGCGTGCGGAACGGCGTGGCGCGCGCGGCGCCGCATCTGGCGGCGGGGGACGACGCGGCCCCGATCCGCCTGTCGGTCGCCGTGGCGATGACCCTGCGCAATGAGCCGCCTGAGCGGGCGCTGGCGCGGCTGGTCGAAGTGCGCCGGTCGCTCGACGCCACGGGGCAGGGCGCGCGATTCGCCATTTATGTGCTGTCGGACACCGACGACCCGGCGATCGCGGCGGCCGAGGAAGCGGCGATGGCGCGGCTCGCCCCGGCGCTTGGCGGCGCGGTTTATCGGCGGCGCGCCACGAATGAAGGGTTCAAGGCGGGCAACGTGCTCGATTTCCTGCGGCGCGAGGGGCGGGGAGCGGATTTGTTCCTGCCGCTCGACAGCGACAGCCTGATGTCGGGGGCCGCGATCGTGCGGATGACCCGGATCATGCAGGCGCACCCGCGGATCGGCATTCTGCAATCGTTGGTGGTGGGCGCGCCGGCGCAAAGCGCCTTCGCGCGGATATTCCAGTTCGGGATGCGCGCCGGGATGCGCAGCTTCACTATCGGCGCCGCGTGGTGGCATGGCGATTGCGGGCCGTTCTGGGGCCACAACGCGCTGGTGCGCGCGGCGCCGTTCCGAAGCCGCTGCCGCCTGCCGATGCTGCCGGGCAAGGCGCCGCTGGGGGGGCATGTGCTGTCCCACGACCAGATCGAGGCGGCGTTGATGCGCCGCGCGGGCTATGAGGTGCGGGTCCTGCCGGTCGAGATCGAGAGTTGGGAGGAGAACCCGCCTTCGATGCTGGATTTCACCCGCCGAGATCTGCGCTGGTGCCAGGGCAACATGCAGTACATGAAATTGGTCGGCCTGAAGGGGCTGAAGCCGATGAGCCGGTTTCAGGTGCTGGCGGCGGTGCTGATGTATTTCGGCGCGCCCGCCTGGATGCTGATGACCGCCGCCGCCGCCGCCAAGATCCTTGAGGGCGACGCCGCGGGGCAGGTCGATCTGGCCTTCGGGCTGGTGATGTTCGTGGTGATGTTCGCGATGTCGCTGGTCCCCAAGGTGGCGGGCTGGATCGACGTGGCGCTGACGCCGGGCGGGGTGGCGCGCTATGGCGGGGCGTGGCGGTTCGTGGGCGGCGCGATGATCGAGACGCTGTTCTCGATCCTGCTCGCGCCTGCGGCGGCATTTCAGGTCACGGTGTTTCTGATCGGGCTTTTGGGATTCGGACGCTCGGTCATCTGGGGCGGTCAGCAGCGCGACGCGCACCGGGTCGGCTGGGGGGCGGCGGCACGCGGGCTTTGGCCGCAGACGCTGTTCGGCGCCGCGCTGGGGGCGGCGGTGCTGATCGGGGCGCCGGGGGCGCTGCTCTGGTCGGCGCCGGTGCTGGCCGGGCTGGCGCTGGCGATCCCGTTCGCGGTGCTGACCTCGGACCCGCGGCTGGGCGGCGTGCTGACCCGCGCGGGCCTGTGCGCGATCCCCGATGAGCGCGCGCCCGCGCCCGAATTGCGCGCCGTGTTCGCCGGTCTGCCGTTCGGCGTGCCGCACGGGCGTCCGACGCCTGCCAAGGATGCCGCCTGAACCCTTATGTGAATGCAAAATGTCTGGAAACTCTCCGGGCGTGTTTACCGTCTTCTCACCATTGCGCGCGAGGGTGCTGATCGACGGCGCCGCGGACACTCCGCGCCGCCGCAGCGGTCTGAGGAGGCGAAGGCCCGGTGGCATTCGATGCGATAGAGACGGGCGGGCTGATCGGCTGCGTCATCGGAATGGCCTTTTGGGCGATCACTTTCACCGGGGTGGAGCGACGATTCGTCGGCGCCTCCGGCTCTGGCGGGCTGATGCTTCTGATCGGGCTGTGCCTGTGGTTCGACGGCTGGATCGCGGTGGCGATCGTCGCGTTCTGCGTCACCTTGTCGGGGCTGCTGGCGCTGGGCGGCGGCGGGCGCGGGCCGCGGCGGGCGGCCGAGCGCGCGCGCGGTCGTCGGCGTCCGTGGCGGTTGGCGACGTCTGAGACGCGGGCATGACCGACGCCGAGCATGGCTCAGTCGTGGCGCGTCTCAGTGCGTTCCAGCAATTTGACGATGCGCAGGAACCGCGCGAAGGCGACCGTGACCGCGAACGCAAGGCCCTTCCAACCGCCAAGCGCGTGGCGCCGCACGATCAGCACCTTGACCAGCACCAGCGGGAATTCGACCCACAGGCGCAACATAAGGCGTGCGCGCGATCGCGGGCGCGCGGCGTCGGCCTGGAACGAGGAATAGCGGTTCTCTTTGTCCACCAGCGCGTGCCAGGTCAGGAACGGAAAATGATGGATCGGCGCGCGCAGGCGGCGCGCCGGGCCGGTGGTTTCGACTCGGTCGAACAGCGGATGGTCGCGGTATCGCCCGGCGGCTCGGTGATAAAGCCGCACGACGTCATAGTCGTTGGCGAACGGCCGCGGCGCCGCGTCGCCGGGATAGACGTTCAGGATCCGCACCCGATACGCCCCCGGCGCCGCGCCGGGCAGGGCGCGGCGGATCTCTGCGGCCAGCGCGGGGGTCACCACTTCGTCCGCATCGACATTCAAAAGCCACGGCCCGGCGCAGGCGTCCTCTGCGAAGCGTTTCTGCGGGCCATATCCATCGAAGGGGCGGGTCAGCACCGTCGCACCGGCCTCGGCCGCGATCGAGCGGGTCGCGTCGGTCGATCCGCTGTCCACCACGACGATCTCTGCCGCCAGCCCTTGCAGGGCGGCCAGCGTGCGGGGCAGGCGCGCGGCCTCGTCCTTCACGATCAGAAACACCGAGAGGCCGGGAATCGGGCAAAGGGCGATATCGGTCACCGGCGGTCTCCTTCGCCTTGGCGGGGGGGTGGGCAGCTGGACCCTATCAGACCGCGCGCGGGGCGGGCCATGGGCGATTCCATCGCCCCGGCGGGCTCGTGGCGCACCGGCCCGGAACCCTGTTTCGCCGCGACGCGCTCGTGCAGGACATCAATCTGTGCGCGGCTCCGTCGGAGCCGTCTCAAGGCGGACGCATTGCCGCGCCGCAGCAAATCGGCCATCGCCTTGTTGTTTTCGCAAGCGTCCTTGGGTTAAGGCCTGCACCAACCGCCGACCGGCCCGCCGCGGCGCGCCAAACCGCCACGAGCAATTGAGAGACCGTCATGTCATTCACGAACACCGCGCCGATCCCCGAACTTTTCGTCTCGCCCGAGAGTTCGGCGAAGCTTAAGCTGGAGGCCGGGAACCTGCGTTCTTGGGATCTGACCGCGCGTCAGATTTGCGATCTTGAACTGCTTATGAATGGCGGCTTCAACCCGCTCAAGGGCTTCCTGTCCGAGGCCGACTACGACAGCGTCGTCGAGACGATGCGTCTGGCCGACGGCGCGCTGTGGCCGATGCCGATCACGCTCGACGTGTCCGAGGCATTCTCCGACGGCGTCCAGCCCGGCGAGGACATCGCGCTGCGCGACGCAGAGGGCGTGATCCTCGCGATTCTGTCGGTCACCGACAAGTGGGTCCCGAACAAGGCGAACGAGGCGGCCAAGGTGTTCGGCGCCGACGATCTGGCGCATCCGGCGGTCAACTATCTGCACAACGTGGCGGGCAAGGTCTATCTGGGCGGGCCGATCACCGGCATCCAGCAGCCGGTCCACTATGACTACCGCTCGCGCCGCGACACGCCGAACGAATTGCGCGCCTTCTTCCGCAAAATGGGCTGGCGCCGGGTGGTGGCGTTCCAGACCCGCAACCCGCTGCACCGCGCGCACCAGGAACTGACCTTCCGCGCCGCGCGCGAAGCGCAGGCCAACCTGCTGATCCACCCCGTGGTCGGCATGACCAAGCCGGGCGACATCGACCATTTCACCCGCGTGCGCTGCTATGAGGCGGTGCTCGACAAATACCCCCAGGCGACCACCCAGCTGTCGCTGCTCAATCTTGCGATGCGCATGGCCGGCCCGCGCGAAGCGCTGTGGCACGCTCTGATCCGCCGCAACCATGGCTGCACCCACTTCATCGTCGGGCGCGACCATGCCGGGCCGGGCGCCAACAGCGCCGGCCAGGACTTTTACGGCCCCTATGACGCGCAGGAGATGGTGACCGAATACGCCGGAGAGATCGGCATCGAGATGCTGCCCTTCAAGCACATGGTCTATGTGCAGGAGAAGGCGCAGTACGAGCCGGCGGACGAGGTCGAAAAGGGCATGACCGTGCTCAACATCTCGGGCACGGAACTGCGCCGCCGTCTGTCGGAGGGGCTCGAGATCCCGGAATGGTTCTCGTTCCCCGAGGTGGTGAAGGAACTGCGCCGCACCAAGCCGCCGCGCGCGCAGCAGGGCTTCACGGTGTTCTTCACCGGCCTGTCGGGGTCGGGCAAATCCACCATCGCCAATGCGATGATGGTGAAGCTGATGGAGCTGGGGGGACGCCCGGTGACGCTGCTCGACGGCGACGTGGTGCGCAAGCATCTGTCGTCGGAGCTGGGCTTCTCGAAAGAGCACCGCGACATTAACATCAAGCGGATCGGCTATGTCGCGTCCGAGATCACCAAGAACGGCGGCATCGCGATCTGCGCGCCGATCGCGCCCTATACCGCGACCCGCCGCGCGGTGCGCGAGATGATTGAAGAATTCGGCGCGTTCGTCGAAGTGCATGTGGCGACCTCGCTTGAAGAGTGTGAGCGTCGCGACCGCAAGGGGCTTTATAAGCTGGCGCGCGAAGGCAAGATCAAGGAATTCACTGGGATCTCCGACCCCTATGAGGCCCCGACCGCGGCTGAATTGGTGGTGGAGACCGAAGGAAACGATGTCGACCAGTGCGCGCAGCGAGTGCTGCTGAAGCTGGAGAGCCTCGGTCTGATCAACTGATCGCCTGCACCGCGGTGTGGGGATTACCAAAAGAGAGGGGCGGCGCGGTTGCGCCGCCCCTCTTTTTTGCGTCAGCGGCCATTCATAATTGTGGCGCTGCGGCCCATGCCGGCGGCACGCGTTAGCTTTTGGAAAACACCTGCCAGCGATACTGCACGGCATCGAACGACCGCGGCCGGTGTGGCGGAATCGCGGAGCAGGAGGGATCGTGTCAATGAATGCGCCGGAGGATATCGGGCCTTTCGATGAAGCCGAGGCCGCGTTGGACGCCGCTCATGGGGCCGCGCTCGCCGCGATCGAAGAAGCGATGCGCCGCGGCATCCCGCCGGAGCCTCGCGCGTTCGAAGTGCTCTACCGCTATGTTTCCGAACCCGACGACGCTGTCAGCAAACTGGTGGAGGAGGCGTTCGCCCCCGGCGGCAAGACCCCGCAATCGGCGATCGACCGGATCTATGAGGAGCATTTGACCCTCGGCCGCCAGCCGGTGCGGGTGCTGCGAATCGGAGAGCGGCTGGACAGCGAGTTGCAGGACATCGCCGAGATGGTGGCGGATCGCGTCAAATCCGACGGCCAGTTCATCGGGCAGCTGGCGCGGGCGCGTGACGGGATGTCGGTGCTGTCGCGGCCCTCGACCGTCAAGCAGACGTTGCGCGACTTGGTGGAGAATTCGGAACGGTATCAGGCGCGGGTGACGCGCTTCGCCGCCGATCTTGAAACCGCCCACCGCGAGGTGGAGGAATTGACCCGAGAGCTCAAGGTGGTGCGCGAAAGCGCGTTCCTCGACCACCTGACCGGCGTGCCGAACCGCCGAAGGCTCGATTCAGTGCTGGAGACCGAGATCACCGCCGCCGAAACCCGCGGGCCGATGTGCTTCGTGCTGGGCGATCTCGACCAATTCAAGAAGCTGAACGACAAATTCGGTCATTCGGTGGGCGATTCGGTGCTGAAACAGTTCGCCAAGATTCTGCGCCAGAACGTGAAGGGCAAGGACACCCCGGCCCGCTGGGGGGGCGAGGAATTCGCGCTGGTGTTGCCCTCGACCAACCTGATGGGCGCGCGCCACATCACCGAGCGGATCCGCCAGCAACTCGCCAGCCGCGATTTCGTGATCACCGGCACGCGCGAACCGATCGGGATCGTGACCGCCTCGTTCGGCCTGACGCAGTTGCGCAAGGGCGAAACCGCGGCCGATCTGGTCGCACGGGCGGACAAGCTGCTGTATGAGGCCAAGGAAAGCGGCCGCAACCGAGTGGTGAGCGCGGAGTGAGCCAAACCATGCTCAGCCGTTGACAGCGTGGCCGCGGCGACCGACATGTGCGCATCCGCGGGGCTGCATCAAGGGGTGATCCATGGCCGAGCATGCATTCGATCAGAGCTGCGACCCGCGCGGCCTGATCGCCGAGGCGTATAACATCGACGGCCTCACCGCGATCGAATGCCGGTCGATCTTTTTCGACTGGGCGATCGGGCGCAGCGCCGCCGAGGGCGACCCGGACGCGGTCGCCGCGCTGCTGGCGCTGTATGAGCCGGTGCATCCCGATCATCCGATGACGCAGGTGCTGCGCGAAGGCGGGCGGACGCTTGGCGCCCCGGCGCGGCGACGTGGCGGGCGGCGAACCGGCGGACCCGACGACCCGCCGCGCTGACCGCGGGCTGGCGCGGCGCACCGGGGCCCGGCCCTGCCGGCGACGGCGACGCTGAACCGCGCGACCTCCATGACGCCTGCGCGGCGGCGGTGCCACCGTGGGCATGGAATCGCGCGCTGGCTGGCGGCTCGGTCGCCCCGCGGGCGGGCTCTGCTTGTCGCCATGCGGGCAAGGGTCCGGGCGATCGCTCCCCGTGCGCCTCGCACCCGTAAGTGCCGATCCTCGGGGCCATCGACCGTCGGATCCCGTAGCGGGTGCGGCGTCGCCCACCAAACGCCCACGTCCTCCAAACGCCCACACTCCGGAAACCCAATCCCGAAACGCCGGCGCCCCACAGCCCTTCAGGCACGAAAACGCCGGCCCGGCAAAGGGCCGGCGCCGGTCGTTCCAAAGCATCGGCTCAGCGCAGCTCGGCGCAGAACCGCTGGATGCGCGTGCAGGCCTCGGTCAGGGCCGCGTCCGAGGTGGCGTAGGATACGCGGAACGCCGGCGATGCGCCGAACGCCGCTCCGTGGACCACCGCGACGCCCTCGGTCTCTAGCAGCTCGCCCGCGAAATCCTCGTCGGTCTCGATCACCTTGCCCGACGGCGCGGTCTTGCCGATCAGCCCCTTGATCGAGGGGTAGACATAGAAAGCGCCCTCCGGCTCGGGGCACTCCATGCCCTCGATCGCGCGCAGCATCCCGACCACCAGGTCGCGGCGGCGGCGAAAAATCTGCACGTTCTCGGCCAGGAAATCCTGCGGGCCGGTCAGCGCCTCAAGCGCGGCGTACTGGCTGATCGAGCACGGGTTCGAGGTGCTCTGCGACTGGATCTTGCCCATCGCCTTGATCAGCGGGGCCGGGCCCGCGGCATAGCCGATCCGCCAGCCGGTCATCGCATAGGCCTTGGACACGCCGTTGCAGGTCAGCGTGCGGTCATAAAGCCCCGGCTCCACCTCGGCGGGCGAGCAGAACACGAACGGCGCATAGCTCAGATGCTCGTACATGTCGTCGGACATCACCCAGACGTGGGGATGGCGCAGCAGCACGTCGGTCAGCGCCTTCAGCTCGGCGCGCGTATAGCCAGCGCCGGTGGGGTTGGACGGCGAGTTGAAGATGAACCACTTGGTCTTCGGGGTGATCGCGGCCTCGAGCTGCTCTGGCGTGATCTTGAACCCGCTCTCGATCTCGGCCTCGACCGCCACCGGCTCTCCGCCCGCCAGCAGCACCATGTCGGGATACGACACCCAATAGGGCGCCGGGATGATCACCTCGTCGCCGGGGTTCATGGTCGCCATCAGCGCGTTATAGAGGATCTGCTTGCCGCCGGTGCCGACCGAGACTTGGTCGGGCGTATAGGTCAGACCGTTCTCGCGCTGGAACTTGTCGCAGATCGCCTGCTTCAGCTCAGGGATGCCGTCGACGGCGGTGTATTTGGTCTTGCCCTCGTTGATCGCGCGCTTGGCGGCGTCCTTGATGTTCTGGGGCGTGTCGAAATCGGGCTCTCCGGCGCCGAGGCCGATGATGTCCTTGCCCGCGGCCTTCAGCTCGCGCGCCTTGTTGGTCACGGCGATGGTGGCCGAAGGTTTCACACGGGCGAGGCTGTCGGCGAGGAATGCCATTGGGGGGGGTCTCCCTGAGGTGCGAATGGGGTGGGCGTGGCCCGCCGGGATGCAGATTGGCGCGACAGTTGGTTTTTACGCTCGTGCGCGGGGCGGGGCAAGCGCGGCGCGTCGATTGCGGCGTAGGGATGCGGGGAGACGCGCGGAGGGGACGGCGAGCGGCGGGTCAGGCCCTCGTCCGCCTGCGCCACGCGACTGGCGATGCCGGCGCGGCCGGAGGGTGCTCCGCCGCTTTGTCAGCCTCATTTGCGTTGCAAGCTTTCAACAGAATATCTATCTCATTCATATAATTTTTCACAAATCGGGAAGCAACTATGTCACTGACCAAAATCGCCGCAGTCGCTGCTCTTTTCTCATTCGGCGTCACCGCAGCGGATGCAGCTTCTTATGTCACCACCGTCGGCTACGGCGTTAGCAACCCCAATGGTGATAAGGTGGTGATCGAATGGTCCACCGGCGTTGCTACGGGCGATGTAGTTGCAGGCGACCTTACGGACCTCAAATTCTCGCTCTTCGCCGGCGCGAGCCTGCTCTATGCCGACCATGCGATCATCAGCGGCGAGCTTCAGTCGATCGGCGGGGTTGCGCGCACAATCAGCACCTTTTATTTTGATTTTTCCCTGACGTCGTTCGCGTCAAATCCGTCAGCGGCGCTGAGATACTTCTCTAATGATGAGGACTCTGTTCAAAGCAATGCAAAAGGGGTGACGTATGGTCTCGCTGGCCACGGACTCGCGCTAATCGCCAATGATGACTATATGCAAATCTCGAAATACTCGGATGGAAGTCGCCAGGCATCGTCAAGTGTCTTAGGAGACGTGACGCTCGAGAGCACCGTCGTCACCTCCGAGGTGCCGCTGCCCGCGGGCGTGCTGCTGCTGCCGGCCGCGCTGGCCGGGCTTGGGCTGGTGCGCCGTCGCCGGGCCGCCTGATCGACGTCCTCGGGCGGGGGCTCAGGCCCTCGCCCGCCTCCTCCGCGCCCAGGCCCAGACCCGCCCGTCGATGATCGCCAGCCCGAGGATGATCAGCCCGAGGCCGACCAGCGCGCCCGCTCCGACGGTCTCTCCCAGCGCCAGCGCGCCGATCAAGATTGCGAGCGGCGGGATCATCATCGTCACCAGCATCAGGTTCGCCGGACCGGCCATCGCCAGCACCCGGTAATAGAGCATGTAGGCGCAGGCCGTGCCCGGCAGCGCCAGCCACGCCACCGCGCCCCAGA
>JBLIKI010000032.1:0-18550 GCA_047636235.1 Paracoccaceae bacterium
TCGAAGACGAGGACAAAGTCATCCTCAAGGGCGTTAACCTGACGGTCGAGGCCGGCAAGGTCCACGCCATCATGGGGCCGAACGGGTCGGGCAAATCCACGCTGTCCTACGTGCTGTCGGGCCGGGGAGGCTATGCCGTCACCGACGGCACGGCGGAGCTGTTCGGCGAGGATTTGCTGGATCTGGACCCCGAGGATCGCGCCGCGCTGGGCCTGTTCCTGGCGTTCCAATACCCGGTGGAGATCCCCGGGGTTGGCAACATGACGTTCCTGCGCACCGCACTCAATTCTCAGCGCAAGGCGCGCGGCGAGGCGGATATGTCCTCGACCGACTTCCTGAAATTCGTGCGTGAGAAGGCCAAAGAGCTGAAGATGCCGCCGGAAATGCTCAAGCGGTTCGTCAATGTCGGCTTCTCGGGTGGCGAGAAAAAGCGCAACGAGATTCTGCAGATGGCGGTGCTTGAGCCCAAGATGTGCATCTTGGACGAGACCGACAGCGGCCTTGACGTCGATGCCATGAAGCTGGTGGCCGAGGGCGTCAACGCGCTGCGCTCCGAAGGGCGCGGGTTCTTGGTGATCACGCACTATCAGCGCCTGCTCGATCACATCACGCCGGACGTTGTGCACATCATGGCTGACGGCCGGATCATCAAGACCGGCGGGCCGGAGCTTGCGCTCGAGGTCGAGCATAACGGCTATGCCGGTCTGCTTGGGGAGGTCGCCTGAACCATGGCCTTGCCGCAGCAGAAAACCGACCTCGCCGAAGCGCTGATCGCGCGTCATGCGCCAGCCCCAGCCATGGGCCGGGCCGGGGACGCCCGCGCCGCCGCCCTTGCGCGCCTGCGCTCCATGGGCGCGCCGATGCGCCGCGACGAATACTGGCGCTATACCGATCCGGCCGCGCTGACCGGGCCGCTGGCGAACGCATCGGCGCTGACCTCTGACGCCTTCGCCGACACTGATGCGCTGCGTCTGGTGTTTGTCGACGGCGCGTTCCGGGCCGACCTGTCGGACGCGCTGGCGCTCGACGGCGTTGAAATCGCGACGCTGGCCGACGCCATGGCCGTCGACATCCATTGGGCGCATGGCCTCTATGGCGTGCTGGAAGGGGCGGAGCATCACCGCACCCCCCGCCCGCTGGCAGCCCTCAACACCGCGGTGGCGACCCAAGGGATGTGCATCCGCGTCACCGGCGCCCCCGCCCGCCCGATCCTGATCGACCAGCGCCGCACCGAGGGCGCGACCGACGCGGTCCTGCACCATGTGGTGAAGGTCGATGCCGGGACCGAGGCGACGATCCTCGAGGTCGGCGCCACCGGCGCGCGGGTCAACACTTGTATGGAGGTGGACGTGGCCGTCGGCGCCACGCTGCACCACATCCGCGCCCAAGGTCCCAGCGCGGATCGCCTGACCGCCACCCACATCTTCGTCCGGCTGGCCGGGGACTGCACCTATAAGTCGTTCACCCTGTCGGTTCATGGCGCGCTGACCCGCAATGAACACGTCATCCACCTGACCGGCGACGACGCCAAGGCCCATGTCGCCGGGGCGGCGATCGGCGCGGGCAAGACGCTGCACGATGATACGGTGTTCATCACCCACGAAGGGCTGAACTGCGAAAGCCGTCAGGTCTATAAAAAGGTCCTCCAGACCGGTGCCAAGGGCGTGTTCCAGGGCAAGATTCTGGTCCAGCCCGGCGCGCAAAAGACTGACGGCTATCAAATCAGCCAAGCGCTTTTGTTGACTGAGGACGCCGAGTTCGACGCCAAGCCGGAGCTTGAGATCTACGCCGACGACGTGGCGTGCTCTCACGGCTCCACCGTCGGGGCGGCGGATGAGACGGCGCTTTTCTATCTGCGGTCGCGCGGGGTGCCGCTGGCGGCGGCGCAGGGGATGATCGTGCTGGCGTTCCTCGCCCAGGCGCTGGAAGAAATCGACAACGATGATCTGGCTGAGGAAATGCGCGTCCGGATCGCCGATTGGGCCTTGGGCGGGCGGCTGTGACCGAGGCCCCGGCCCCGGCCTCTGCGCGTCGTCTGCCGATGATCCCCCGGGCGCTGGCCGCCTGGGGGAATATGCGCGGCTCGATGGCGGCTGAATTGGCGGAGCGCCCCCCTGAGGGGCGCCTGCTGGCCTATGTGATGATCTCGTTGACCGTGATGTGGGCGTCGTCGATCCCGCTGACGTTGCAGACTGCAATCAATCAGGGAGAGATGGGCGCCGATGTCGCCATTGGCATGTCGTTCGGCCTGTATCTGCTGGTGATGCCGCTGTTTTATTACGGGCTGGCGGCGCTTTTGCGGCTGCTGGCGCGGCCCTTCGGTGGCAAAGCGGGGTTCTATGAGCACCGGCTTGCGCTGTTCTGGGCCACGCTGGTGGTGACCCCGGCGCTGATCCTGCTGAACGCGCTGGCTCTGGCGGTCGATCTGCCGCTGACGATTGGCGCACTATCCGCACTGGTCACGGTGCTTGTTGCGGGCCATATGCTGTCTCAGGCCAACGGCTATGCCTCCGTCTGGCGCGGGATCGCGCAGGCGGCGGCGGTGGGCGCGGTGCTGATCTCGTTGATGGGGGCCGCGCTTGTGGCAGCGTCGCTGTCGGCCACCCCCTGATCCGCGCGCACCTGCCGCGGCCCCTGCGCTTGCGCCCCCCGCGCGGCCATAGCCTTATCGGCGGCGATCCCCTCGCCGCCGCCCAATGATCGGAGCCCGCCCACGTGTTCGCCGCCTTGATCGCCAACATCATCGACGCCTTTCGCAGCCCGCGCGCCAGCGCCCGGGCGATGATGGCTCGCAACCTGAGCTTTGAAGACGCCGCCCTGATGGTGGTGCTGGCCTTCGCCGTGCAAGGCGCGGCGGGAACGCTGGTCACCGCGATGGTCACCGGAGAGCTGTCGCCCTTCAACCCCGGCCTGATGATCGGAGAGCTGGGGATGCAGATGCTCAGCTTTGGCGCGCTGACCATCGGCGCGCATGAAATCGGCGCCAAGGTCGGCGGCAAGGCGACCCGGCGGCAGATCGCCGGGCTGGTCGGTTGGCATTCGGTGGTGACGGCGGCGTTCTCGCCGCTGCAATTTCTCGGGGTTCATGCGGCGATTTCGGGGCAGGGCGGGCCGCTGTTCCTGCTGGCGCCGCTGTCGGTCGGCGTATCGATCTGGCTGTTCGCCGCCTTCATCGCCGAGGCGCACCGTTTTTCCCGCATTGGCCCGGTGATCGCCGCGACGGTGGCGGGGTTCGTGTTTCTCGGCGCCGTGGTGGCGCTGGGCATCGCGATCGTATTCGGCCCGATCGGCGCGCCCGCTGGCTGACGCCGCCCCTTTTCCGGCCCGCCGCCGCCCCCCTCTGACGCGCTGAGACGCGACCGCGGGGCCACCCCTCGGGCCGCCCTTGTGACTAACGGAGACCGCATATGTACGACGTCGACGCCATCCGCCGCGACTTTCCGATCCTGTCGCGCACCGTGCACGGCAAGCCGCTGGTCTATCTCGATAACGGCGCCTCGGCCCAAAAGCCGCAGGTGGTGATCGACGCGATCACCCGCGCCTATTCTCACGAATACGCCAACGTCCACCGGGGCCTGCACTTTCTGTCCAACCTCGCGACGGAACAGTACGAGGGCGTGCGTGGCAAGGTCGCGGCGTTCCTTGGCGCCAAGTCCGAGCAGGAGATCATCTTCACCTCCGGCTCCACCGAGGCGTTCAATCTGATCTCCTACGCCTGGGCGGCGCCGCGCTTGCAGCCCGGCGATGAGATCATTCTGTCGATCATGGAGCATCACGCCAACATCATTCCGTGGCATTTTTTGCGCGAACGCCAAGGCGTGGTCCTGAAGTGGATCGACACCGAGCCGGACGGATCGTTCGACGAGGCCAAGCTGATCGCCGCGATCGGCCCGCGCACCAGGATGATCGCGCTGACGCATATGTCGAACGTGCTCGGCACGGTCGTGGATGTGAAAACCGTCTGCACCGCTGCGCGCAAGGCCGGGGTGGTGACGGTGATCGACGGGTCGCAGGCGGCGGTCCACATGAAGGTGGATGTCGCCGATCTCGGCTGTGATTTCTATGCGGTCACCGGGCACAAGCTTTATGGCCCCACCGGGTCGGGCGCGCTTTACGCCCGCGCATCGGTGATGCGCGACATGCGGCCGTTCATGGGCGGCGGCGACATGATCCGCGAGGTCGGGCGCGACGTGATCACCTATGCCGATCCGCCCCTGCGGTTCGAGGCAGGGACCCCTGGGATCGTGCAGACCATCGGCCTCGGCGCCGCGTTGGACTATTTGAACGGCATCGGCATGAACAACATCGCCGCGCATGAGACGTCTCTGCGCGACTATGCGACCGGGCGGCTGGCGGGCCTCAACTGGTTGAACGTGCAAGGGACCGCACCGGGCAAGGGCGCGATATTCTCGTTCACCATCGAGGGCGCCGGGCACCCCCACGACATCTCCACCGTGGTGGACCGCAAGGGGGTCGCGGTGCGCGCCGGGCACCATTGCGCGCAGCCGCTGATGGAGCATATGGGCGTTAGCGCAACCTGCCGCGCGTCGTTCGGGATGTATACGACCAAAGAAGAGGTCGATCGCCTTGTCGAGGCGTTGGAGACCTGCCACAAATTGTTCGCTTAGAAACGAAACGAAACGATCCTTCGCAGACGCACCTGCGCGGCTGCGAAAGATGCTGTTTCGGAACAGGAGAGAGAACGATTATGATCCGACCAATGTGCAAGTCTGATCTTGGCGCAGACCCCTCAGCCGATGTTTTCGGCTTCGGCGGCGCGCCGGAGCCGGCGGCGATGCAAAACCTGATGGTGATGATGACCGCCCCGTGGCTGGCGTTCTGGGCGCTCAACCATGAACTGGCCGAGGAAGCCTTGCGCAACGCCTTCGGCGGCTGACCCCCGCCGCCCGGCCAGTCCCCAGCCGCGCGCGGCTGGGGACTGGCCGGGCGAAAGGATCAGGCCGCCGCGCGGGCTTCCGGCTCTCCGGTCTCGGACGCCGGAAGGCGGCGCCAGAACGCATAGGACCCCGCCGCAGTGATCGCCAGCATCGGGACGACGATGCCAAGGCCGACCGACGGGTCTCCGACCGATGCGCCGACCAGCCCTCCGATCAGCCCGCCGCCCATCTGCGCGAACCCCATCAGCGCCGCCGCTGCGCCTGCGATATGCGGGAACGGCGCCAGCCCCGAGGTGCTGGCGAACGGCATCACGAACGCGATCCCGAACGCATAGACCCCGATCGGCCCCATGGTGTTGATCAGCGTCGGCGCCAGGCCGAATGCATGGGGGACCAGCATCGCCGCTCCCGCCACGATGAACCCCAGCCCCGGCGCAGCCAGCTTACGCGCGCCGTGCCGCCGCAACAGCTGGCGCACCGTCAGCGAGCCGAAGAAAAAGCACCCGGTCTGCACGATCATTGCGGCCCCGAACTCCGCCGGGCTAAGCCCCACCTCGTCGATCAGCACGAACGGCAGCAGCGTGGCCGAGGCGTACATGGTCCCGATCGACCCCCCCAGCATCAACGACGTGGACACGAATGCGCGCGATCTCAGCAGCTGCCCATAGGCCAGTGCCAGCGAGGCCGGGCGAAACCGCCTCATGTCGCGCACCACCGTCTCGCGCAGCATGAAATAGACCATGCCCAGCACCAGCAGCCCATAGAGCAGCATGAGCCCGAACACTGCGTTCCACGGTAGGATCTGAAGCGTCAGCCCCCCGATCACCGGCGCCACCGCCGGGCCGATCGCCAGCGTCATGCCGATGGCGTTCATGATTTTGGACGACGCCTCGCCCACATACCGATCGCGCACCACCGCGCGCGACACCGCCACCCCGACCGAGGCGCCGACGCCTTGCACCGCGCGGGCGGCGATCAGATGCTCGATATCCTGCGCCATGATCGCCCAGACCGTGGCGGCCAGAAACAGGCCGATGAACCAGAACAGCGTCGCGCGCCGCCCCAGCGCATCCGACAGCGGCCCCGCGACCAGCTGCGCCAGCGCGAAACCAGCGAAATACGACGTCAGCGTCATCTTCACCGCTGGGCCGGAAACCCCCAGATCGGCGGCGATGGTCGGCATGGCGGGGGTGTATAGCACCATGGCCAGCGGCCCCAGCGCCACCATCGCGGCGCAGACCAATGTGACCTGCAGCGGGGTCATGGCGGACGCGTCAGGGCCGGGCGCGGCGGTCGGGGTGGGAAAAGCGACGCTCATGGGTATCCTCGTGCACGTCGGGACCGGCGGCGGCATCGGGCGCCGTGGCGGTCGGTATCAAGGAGATGCCCGCGTCGCCATGCGGCAAGGGCCGGGGCGGTGCGAGAGGCCCGGTGAGGGGCGAAAGCTGCGGGGCCCGGCCTTGCGGGGCCCGGTCTACGGGAGCGGAGCCGCGCCGGGCGTCAGCCTTGCGGCGCGGACAGCCGGGAGCGCATCTTCAGCAGCGCGCTTCGAAATAGGTCGATCTCGTCCGCCGTCAGGTCCTCGGTCGCCTCCGCCAACACGCTGCGCGACAGCGGGGCGAAGCGGGTCAGCGCGGCGCAGCCCGCCTCGGTGGGGATCACCTGCTTGGCGCGGCGGTCGTCGGGGTGGGGCTGACGCTCTACCAGACCGCGCCCCTCCAGCTTGTCGACGAAGCCGCAAAAGGTCATCGGCTCCACGCCCATCCGCTCTGCGATGGCGGTCTGGCGCATCCCGATCCCGCCTGAGACATGGACCAGCGCCCGCGCCTCGCCGACGGTCAGGTCTAATTCCGTTTCCGCCACGCGGGCCAGAAAGGCGCCGCGCAGCAGCCGCGCCACGTCTTGGATCACAAAGCCGAGCGAGTCCGCGGTGAACACCCGCTCGGCCGCGGTGTCATCCTCGGCCTTTGGCGCGGAAAGGTCGGGGGTGGCGCGGGCGGAGAGGTCGGTCATGCGGCGCGGGCTCCTTGTCAGATGGCGGGGGGCCGGGGCGCTCGCGCCTCGGTCCGCGGATGATATGATATGGCAGGCTTAGCGTTTCAGCAACACGCGCGTCGGCGCAGGGGTGTCGCAGGCATGCAAAGGCCCGCGCGCCTTGCGGCGCGCGAGCTTGCGGTTTGGGTCAGGCGCCTGATCGGGCGCGGGCCGGGGTCAGCTCGCCTTGCTGCCCTTGAGCCCGAAGATCGCATAGAGCGGGCAGTAGCTGATCATCGCGGTCGCCAGCGGCACCACGCCGATCCAGCCCCAAGGCGCGAAGACCCCGGTCGCCGCCAGAACGACCAGCGCAAGGCCGAGCGCCGTGCGGACGAGACGGTCGAACGAACCCATGTTCTTGATGAGAGTCATTGGAGATTTCCTTTCAAACGGCGGGAGAGAGTGTCTTGCGGCTGGCCTTGCGCGCCGCATCGGCGGTCTCGGGGGCCAGCGCGTGGAAAGCGTCGTATTGGGTCAGGAACACCTGGCCTGTCAGCTCGGACAGAAAGTGCGAGCGTTTCAGGCGGTCCATCACCGGGCCTTTGACCTCGGACAGATGCAGCGTGACGCCGCCGTCCTTCAGCCGGTGGTTGATCGCCTCAAGGCTTTCCAGCGCCGAGGCGTCGATATCGTTCACCGCGGGCGCCATCAGGATGACGTGGCGGATATTGGGGTCGGCGGCCACCGCGTCGGAGATACGGTCCTCTAGGAACCTAGCGTTGGGGAAGTAAAGCGATTCGTCGACCCTCAGTGTATAGATGCTGGGCGAGGTGACGACATCATGCCGGTTCACATTGCGGAAATGCTCGGTCCCCGGCACTTGGCCGACCACCGCGCAATGGGGGCGCGACGTGCGATAAAGGTGCAGGAAAATCGACAGCCCGACGCCGGTGATGATCCCGATCTCCACCCCGAAGCCCAAGGTCAGCAGGATCGTCGCCGCCTGCGCCGCGAAATCGGGGCGCGAGAACGCCCAAGTCCGCTTAAGAGCGCCAAGATCGACCAAGGACAGCACCGCCACCACGATGGTCGCCGCCAGCGTCGCCTTGGGCAGGAAGAACAGCGCAGGCGTCAGCAGCAGCGTCGCCAGCGCGATCCCGACGGCGGTGTAGATGCCGGCCGCCGGCGTCTCCGCCCCCGCGTCGAAGTTAACCACCGATCGCGCGAACCCGCCGGTCACCGGATAGCCGCCGGTGAAGGCGGCCCCGATGTTGGACATGCCAAGGCCGATCAGTTCCTGATCTGGAACGATCCGCTGGCGCTTCTTGGCCGCCAGCGTCTGCGCCACCGACACAGATTCGACGAACCCCACCACTGAGATCAGCAGCGCTGAGACGGCGAGCGAGGCCCACAGCTCCAGATCCACCGGGGGGATGGATATGCCCGGCAGGCCGGACGGCACCGCGCCGACCACCGAGACGCCCATGTCCTGCAGCCCGAGGCCGAAGGTCGCCAGCGTGGTCGCCGCCACCGCCGCCACCGGCCCGGCCTTGGCCAGAATGTCCGCCAGCATCGGCTTGATCCCTCGCGCCAGCAGCAGGGGCTTTAACTTTTTTCGCGCCCAGAACAGGAACGCGGTGGCGCTGACGCCGATCACCAAGGTCGGAAAGTTCGTCTCAGGCAGCTTCGACAGCAGATCGCCCCCGAGGGTCAGCAGGTTGTGCCCTTCGGCCTTGACCCCGAGGATATGTTTCAGCTGGCTGGTGGCGATGATGATGCCCGATGCGGTGATGAACCCCGAAATCACCGGATGCGACAGAAAATTGGCCAGGAACCCCAGCCTGAGCAGCCCCATCGCGGTCAGCATCAGCCCCGACAGCAGCGCCAGCGCGATCGCGGCGCCGTAATATTCCGGCGTGCCCACCGAGGCGAACTGGCCGATGGTGGCGGCGGTCATCAACGACACCACCGCCACCGGCCCCACCGCAAGCGCGCGCGACGTGCCGAAGATGCCATACATCACCAGCGGCGCGATCGAGGCGTAAAGCCCGACCTCCGCCGGCAGGCCCGCCAACAGCGCATAGGCCAGCGATTGCGGGATCAGCATGATGGTCACGATCACCGCGGCCACGAGATCCGAGGTCATGGTCGCCTTGTCATAGCGCCGGCCCCAGTCGAGGATCGGCAGATAGCGGGAAAGGGACATGGGATCTCCGGTGGCTCAGGCGGCGCGGTCGGGCGTCAGGGCGGCGCAGGGGTCAGGAGGCTTTGCGATCCATGAAATCGCAGGCCTCTTGCGCTTTGTGGGCGGCGGGGGTCATCGGCAGGATTTGCGGCGCGGCGAGCCATTCGCGGCCCTTGAGCATGGCGTGCCAATAGATCGGCGGCAGCAGCTTTTCCTTCAGGAACCACGCCAGCTTGGACGGCGCCGTGCCGTTGATCAGCCAGCCGGGGAACGACGGCAGCAATTTCCCGCCATAGCCGAATTCCGCGAGCACGATCTTGCCACGCTCAACGGTTAGCGGGCACGACCCGTAGCCGTCATAGACCGCCCGCGGCCCGGCGTGGTTGAGCATCGCGAGCACGTTCTCGGCCACCACCGGCGCCTGTTTGCGCACCGCCGCGGCGGTCTTGGCGTTGGGGGCCGAACAGCCATCCCCAAGCCCGAACACGTCGCCATAGCGGACATGCTGGAGCGTCTCGGGGCTGACCTCGACCCAGCCCGCGGCGTTGGCCAGCGGCGAGGCCTTGATGAAATCGGGCGCGCATTGCGGCGGGCAGACATGCAGCATGTCGAAGGGCTTGGTCTCGCGCGCCGCGCCGTCTGGTCCGGCGACGTCGAAGGTCGCGGTCTTGCCCGGCCCGTCGACCGCCACCAAGGTTTGGTTGAAGCTGAGGGTGACGGCGTATTTCTTGATGTATTCCATCAGCGCGGGGACATAGTCCGCAACGCCGAACAGCACGCCGCCGGCGTTGCAAAATTCAATGTCGATGGCGCCGATACGCCCGGTGCGATGCCAGTGGTCGCCGGACAGATACATCGCCTTTTGCGGCGCCCCGGCGCATTTGATCGGCATGGGGGGCTGAGTGAAGATCGCTTTGCCACCGCGCAGGTTCTGCACCAGCTCCCACGTATAGGGGGCCATGTCGAGCATGTAGTTCGATGTCACGCCGTTCTTGCCAAGCGTCTCGCGCAGGCCCGGGATCGCGTCCCAGTCCAGCTTCAGCCCCGGCGCGACGATCAGCGCCGAATAGGCGATCCGCTCGCCGTCCTCAAGCACGACCTGGCTCAGCTCCGGCTCGAACGAGGTGACGGCGGCGCGCACCCAAGTGACGCCCCGGGGCATCACGTCGGCCATGCGCCGCATGGTCTGGGCGCGCTTGAACACGCCGCCCCCGACCAAGGTCCAGCCGGGTTGGTAATAATGCTCGTCCCGCGGCTCTAGAATCACGATGTCCATGCCGGGGCGGCGCGCCAGCAAGGACGCCGCGGTGGCGATGCCGCCCGCGCCGCCGCCGACGATCACCACGCGGTGGCGGCGCGTGGCGCGGATCACGGCGGGAATGGCGTCGGCGGCGGCTGCGGCGCCGCGAGCCTCAAGCCGGGGGCGCATCGCCGACAGGTCATAGCCCGCATCGGCGGCGGCGACCAACACCGCATCGGCCGACAGCCGGGGCGCCTTGGTCAGCGACCACAGCGTCGCCGACCGCGTACCGGTGCGGCAATAGGCCAGCACCGGGCCGGGCAATTCGGCCAGCGCGGTGGCGAAGGCGTCGGCGTCCGCGTCGGTCACCGCGCCGGCGACCACGGGGATGTGGCGGAACGCGATGCCGTGGGCGGTCGCCGCATCGCGGATCGCGTCGGTGGCGGGCTGGTCGGGGCTTTCGCCCTCGGGGCGGTTGTTGATGATGGCGCGAAAGCCCGCCGCGGCGGCGGCGCCTACGTCCTGCACCGAGATCTGCGGCGTGACCGACAGCTCCGGCGAAATTCTACGGATGTCCATGAGCGTATCCCCCTTCGCCGTCCGGCTTTTTGATGCGCCATCCCCCCGGACGCGCGGCGAACCTCCGGGGGGGTCTTGTTGCTGGATCAGAGCTTGTTGACAGGCAACTTGAGATAGACGCCGCCATCGGCCTCTGGCTCCGGCATGTTGCCGCCGCGCATGTTGACCTGGATCGACGGCACGATCAGCTTGGGCATCCCGAGGGTGGCGTCGCGGGCCTCGCGCATCTCCACGAACTCCGCCGCGGTCTTGCCGGCGCCGATATGCACGTTGGCGGTCTTTTGGGCGCCCACGGTGGTCTCCCACGCATAGGTGTCGCGGCCCGGGGCTTTATAGTCGTGGCCGACGAAGATGCGGGTCTCATCGGGCAGGGTCAGGATCTTTTGGATCGAGGCGAACAGCGTTTGCGCCGACCCGCCGGGGAAATCGCACCGCGCGGTGCCGAAATCAGGCATGAACAGCGTGTCGCCGACAAAGGCCGCGTCGCCGATCACATAGGTCAGGCAGGCGGGCGTGTGCCCCGGCGTGTGCAGCACGAGGCCGGTCAGGGCGCCGATCTCAAAGCGGTCCTGTTCGCGAAACAGCTGATCGAACTGCGAGCCGTCGCGCTGGAATTCGGTGCCTGCGTTGAACACCTTGCCGAAGGTGTCCTGCACCACGGTGATCTGGTCGCTGATGCCGATCTTGCCGCCGAGCGTCTTTTGGATGTAGGGCGCGGCGGACAGGTGGTCGGCGTGCACATGACTTTCGAGGATCCACACCAGATCAAGCCCACGAGCCTTGATATTCGCGATCACCGCGTCGGCGCTGCCAGTGTCGGTGCGGCCCGACGAATAGTCAAAGTCCAGCACGCTGTCGACGACGGCGCAGGCGGTCGAGGACGGATCGCGCAGCAGATAGGTCATGGTGTTGGTGGCGTCGTCGAAAAACGGCGTCACTTCGGGCGATAGGATTGCGGGGTCGGTCATCTGTGCTCTCCTGGTGTCGTGGTCTGGCATGGCTCGGGCGCTGCGGACGGGGCGCCGAGGCGATCATCGGGGTTGTCCATATCTAAGCTGTGAAATTATACATTTCAATCTTGGAATGGGACGATTTCGTCGCACCCCGGGGCCATTGGCCCGTTCTGCCGCCGCTTTTCTGCGGCGACGGTTACGTTTGACACAACCAATCGTGCAACGCAGTCTATCACGGATTCAATCGGAGGGTTACCATGCGCAAGACCCGAACGCCGCCCGACACTGCGTCCGACCCTGCTTCCGATCTTAGGTCCGACACGCCCGATTCCGTCGGCGCCGCGGCGGCAAAAGACGCGCGCGTGGCCGCTCCGGCCTCTCCCGCCGCCTCTCCCGCTCCTGCGGCGCGGGGGTTCTCGGACGTCTTGCGCCTGCTGCCAAGCCCGGAGCCGGGCGACGTGGCGCTCTCGCTCGAGGCGGCGGGTCTGATGGCGAACCCGGACGCGCCCGACGGCCCGCCGATCTTCGCCCCCGGCGAGGCGTCGGGCCGGATCGAGGCGGTGGGCCCCGGCGTCACCCACCTGTTTCCCGGCCAGCGGGTCGCCATCGCCGCGCGCGGCCCGTGCGGGGCCTGCTCGCCCTGTCTGTCAGGGGCGCCGGGGTTCTGCGCGTCGCCTGTCGTCGTCGCGCTCCACGCCATTGGCGCCGATGGCGCGCCGCCGTTGCGCGGCATGACCATCGCGGCGGCGCGCTGCACCGCGTTGCCCGGGGTGGCCCCCGCGGCGGCGGCGCTGTTGGCGCCGTTCGCGGCCGCGCTGCATGCGGTGGAACGGTCGGGGCCCGCGCTGGGACGGCGGGCGCTGGTGTGCGGGGCCAATCTTGACGGCGCGCTGCTGGTCGCCGCGCTGCGGATGGCGGGCGCGGCGGAGGTGGTGGCCTTGGGCGTCGGCGGCGGCGCACTGGACCGGATGACCGCCGCGGGCGCCGACGCGGTGATCGACGCGGGCGCCGAGGACGCCGCCGCCGCCGCCCTGCGCGGCGGCGCGCGGTTCGACATCTGCATCGACGCCACCGGCGCCGCCGCCGTCTTGGCCATTGCCGCCGAGGCGCTGCGCCCGCTGGGCATCCTCACCCTGACGCGGGGCGGCGATGCGGCGGGCCCGGTGGCGCGCCTCGCGGCCAAAGAGATCGAGCTGCGCGGCGCCGCCCGCCCGCTGCCGGACCTGACCCTTGCGGCGGCGCTGCTGCGGTCGGGCAGGGCGTCGGGGCTGGGGGCGCTGCCGGATGTGTTCTCCGCCGACCGGATCAAAGAGGCGACCGCCCGCCTTCGCGACCCGCAGATCGGCGTGCGCGTCATGCTGGTTTGGCCGGGCGCAGAGCGTCAGCCGCCGATCTCCGGGCCGGGCGATTGACAATCGCGGGGGCGAACCGGCACACATTCGGCTAAGGTCAATATAACCGGGCGCGCGGCCCCGCATCGGACCGTGACGCAAGGACCACCTCGATCGATCAGGGAGCCGCACCAATGAAACAGATTCTCCTCGCCTCCGCCGCCATGGCCATCGCGCTCGCCGTCCCCGCGCACGCCCAATCGGTGTCCGTGGGCGTTCTTTTGGGCTTCACCGGCCCGATTGAATCGCTGGCGCCCGGCATGGCCGACGGCGCCGAACTGGCGCTGGCAGAGGCCACCGCCAGCGGCAAGTTCCTCGGCGGCACGTCGCTGACCGCGATCCGCGCCGACAGCACCTGCGTCGACAGCGCCGCGGCGACGTCCGCGGCGGAGCGTCTGGTGACCTCGGACGGCGTCGTCGCGATCATGGGCGCCGATTGTTCGGGCGTGACCACCGCGGTTCTGGAAAACGTCGCGATGCCGAACGGGGTGGTGATGATTTCGCCGTCGGCCACCACGCCGTCGCTGTCGACCCGCGAAGACAACGGGTTGTTCTTCCGCACCGCGCCGTCGGACGCGCGCCAGGGCGATGTGCTGGCCGAAAGCTTGATCGGGGCGGGCGTCATGTCGGTGGCGATCACTTACACCAACAACGACTACGGCAAGGGGTTCGCCGACGCGCTGACCGCGGCCTATGAAAAACTTGGCGGCAAGGTGCTGATCACCGCCGCGCACGAAGACGGCAAGGCGGACTATTCCGCCGAGGTCGGCGCGCTGTCGGCATCGGGCGCGCCGCTGCTGGTGGTGCTCGGCTATGCCGACCAGGGCGGGCGCGGGGTCATCCAGGCGTCGGTCGACACCGGCGCGTTCGACCGCTTCGCGCTTGGCGACGGCATGTTCGCCGACAGCCTGATCGAGGCGATCGGCAAGGACCTCGACGGCGCCATCGGCACCGTCCCGGCGGCGACCGGCGAGGGCGCCACGATGTTCCTCGATCTGGCGGAAAAGGCCGGGTTCTCAGGCGATGGCGCGTATCGCGGCGAAAGCTATGACGCCGCCGCGCTCTTGGTGCTGGCGATGCAGGCCGCCGGGTCCGCGGACCGCGGCGCGCTGGCCGCGCGGGTGATGGAGGTCGCCAACGCGCCCGGCGAGAAGATCCTTCCAGGCGAGATCGGCAAGGCGCTGGAGATCCTCGCCGCGGGCGGCGACGTCGATTATGTCGGCGCCACCGACGTTGAGTTCATCGGCGGCGGCGAGGCATCGGGCGCCTACCGCGAATACGTGGTCAAAGACGGCGCCTTCGTCACCGTCAAGATGCACTGAAACCAGCGCTCACGGCCCGGCGCGGAGCGATCCGCGCCGGGCGATGCCGCGACGCCTGCGGGCGAACCTCTCCCGGAGCCGCAATGATCCGCGTCGAAAACCTGCGCAAAAGCTTTGGCGGCGTTCATGCCGTCGACGGCGCGTCGCTGACCATCGAGACCGGCACGATCACCGGGTTGATCGGCCCTAACGGGGCTGGCAAGACCACGCTGTTCAACTGCATCGCCGGGGCCTATGCGCCCGATGGCGGGCGGATCTTGCTTGATGGCGAGGATATCGTCGGGCTGAAGCCGCACCAATTGTTCGGGCGCGGACTGCTGCGCACCTTTCAGGTGGCGCATGAATTCTCCTCGCTCACGGTGCGCGAAAATCTGATGGCGGTGCCGGGCCGCCAGATCGGCGAGGGCCTGTGGGACGCGTGGTTCGCCCGCTCTGCGGTGCGTGAGCAAGAAGCCGGGTTCGCGCGGCGCGCCGACGAGGTGATCGAGTTTCTGGAAATCGAGGCCGTGGCCGGGGAGCGCGCGGGCAACCTGTCGGGCGGGCAGAAAAAACTGCTGGAGCTTGGCCGCTGCATGATGGTCGACGCGCGGATCGTGTTTCTGGACGAGGTGGGCGCGGGCGTGAATCGCACCTTGCTCAACACCATCGGCGACGCGATCCTGCGGCTCAACCGCGACCGCGGCTATACGTTCTGCATGATTGAGCATGACATGCAGTTCATCGCCCGGATGTGCGATCCGGTGATCGTGATGGCCGAGGGCAAGGTGCTGACCACCGGCACCGCCGCCGAGGTCCGCAGCGATGATCGGGTGATCGAGGCCTATCTGGGGGGCGGCCTGCGCAACCGCCCCGCCCGCAACCGCCGCCGCGGCGAGGGCGGGGCATGAGCATTCTGCACGGGCTTCACATGACCGGCGGCTATGGCGCGGCGGATATCCTCAACGATCTGCAAATCGAGGCGCGCGCGGGCGAGGTGACCGTGATCGTCGGTCCGAACGGCGCGGGCAAGTCCACCGCGATGAAGGCGATGTTCGGGATGATGCCGCTGCGCGCGGGCCGGGTGACGCTGCGCGGGACCGATATCGGCGCGCTATCCCCGCAAGACCGGGTGAAGGCGGGCATGGGGTTCGTGCCCCAGACCTCCAACGTGTTCGCCACCATGACCGTTGAGGAAAACCTTGAGATGGGCGCGTTCCTGCGCCGTGACGACATCGTCGCCACCATCGAGGAAATCTATTCCCTGTTCCCGATCTTGCGCGACAAGCGCCGCCAACCGGCGGGCGAGCTATCGGGCGGTCAGCGCCAGCAGGTCGCTGTGGGCCGCGCGCTGATGACCAGGCCCGAGGTGTTGCTGCTCGATGAGCCGACGGCGGGGGTGTCGCCGATCGTGATGGACGATCTGTTCGACCGGATCCTCGATGTCGCCGAAACCGGCGTCGCGATCTTGATGGTGGAGCAGAACGCGCGTCAGGCGCTAGAGATTGCGGATCGCGGCTATGTGCTGGTCCAGGGGCGCAACGCCTATACCGACACCGGGGCGGCGTTGCTCGCCAACCCCGAGGTCCGCAAATCGTTCCTGGGGGGCTGAGCGCGATGACCGACATCCTCAACGCGCTGGTGCTTTTCATGAACTTCGTCGGGATTCCGGCGCTGGCCTATGGCTCGCAACTCGCGCTCGGGGCGCTCGGGGTCACGCTGATCTTCGGGGTGCTGCGGTTCGCGTTCTTCGCCCATGGCGATCTGATGGCGTTCGCGACCATGCTGGTGGTGCTGCTGACCTGGCTGCTGCAAGGCTGGGGGGTGTCGATCGCGCCGCTGCCGACCGCGCTGTTGGCGCTGCCGCTGGCGGCGCTGGGGGCGGCGGGGCTGGCGCTGACGCTCGACCGCACGGTCTATGCGTTCTATCGCGCGAAAAAAGCGCGGCCGCTGACGTTCGTGATCGCCTCCATCGGGGTGATGTTCGTGCTGAACGGGATCGTGCGCATCGTGATCGGCCCCGATGACCAGCGGTTCGAGGATGGCGAGCGGTTTCTGATCCGCGTTGGCGAATTCAAGGACTGGTCGGGGCTGGATGAGGGGTTGGCGATCCGCGTCTCGCAGGCGCTGACGTTGGGGTTGGCGCTGATCGCCATGGTGCTGTTGTTCCGGTTCCTGCAGCGCAGCCGCATGGGCAAAGCGATGCGCGCCTATTCGGATAATGAGGATCTGGCGCTGCTGTCCGGCGTCGACCCGGCCAAGGTGGTGGCGGCGACCTGGATCATCGCGGCGGTGCTGGCGACGCTGGCGGGGGCGCTTTACGGCCTCGATAAATCCTTCAAGCCGTTCACCTATTTCCAGCTGCTGCTGCCGATTTTCGCCGCCGCCATCGTGGGCGGCATCGGCCAACCCATCGGCGCGGTGGTCGGCGGCTATGTGATCGCGTTTTCCGAGATCATGGTCACCTACGCGTATCGCAAATTCATTGGATATCTCGGCCCGTCAGACTGGATGCCCGATGGGTTGGTGCAGCTTCTGTCCACCGATTACAAATTCGCGGTCAGCTTCGTGATCCTGGTGCTGGTGCTCCTGGTGCGCCCGACGGGTCTGTTTCGGGGGAGGAGCTTTTGATGTCCCCATCCGTTCGCGGCCCGCTGGCCTTCGGTCTGATCGCGCTGGCGCTGGTCGGGGTGGCGTGGGGGCAAAGCGGCTCTGTCGCGCTGTCGATTTTGAACCTGTGCTTGATCTCGTCGATCATGGCGCTGGGGGTGAACATTCAGTGGGGCTATGCGGGCCTGTTCAATGTCGGGACCATGGGGTTCGCGGCATTGGGCGGGGTTGGCGCGGTGCTGACCGCGCAGCCGCCCGAACCCGACGCTTGGGCCGTGGGCGGCGCGGGGCTGGGGTTGGCGCTGCTGGCGCTGCTAGGGACCGTGGTCGCGGTGGTGGCGGCGCGCAGGCGGCTGAAGCGGGGCAGGACGCTGGCGACGGTGGTGTTGGTTGCGGTCGGCTATGCGCTGGTGCGCGCGGCCTATGACCCGGCGACCGACGCGATCGAGGCGGTGAACCCGGCCCAAGCGGGCTATCTGGGCGGGCTCGGCCTGCCGGTGGTGCTCGGCTGGGCGGTGGGCGGCGCGCTGGCGGCGGCGGCGGCGTGGCTGGTGGGGCGGATCAGCCTCGGGCTTCGGTCCGACTATCTGGCCATCGCGACGCTGGGGATCTCCGAGATTGTGATCGCGGTGGTCAAGAATGAGGACTGGCTGGTGCGCGGCGTCAAGAACGTCTCAGGCCTGCCGCGCCCGGTGCCGTATGAGATCGATCTGCAGACCCTGCCGTGGTTTCTGGAGTGGTCCGACCGGCTGGGGCTGGATGTGATGACGGCCTCGAGCCTTTATGTCAAAGGCAGCTATGCGCTGCTGTTCGCGGCGGTGCTGCTGGCGCTGATCTGGCTGTCGGAGCGCGCGTTGCGGTCCCCTTGGGGCCGGATGATGCGCGCGATCCGCGACAACGAGGTCGCCGCCGCCGCCATGGGCAAGGACGTCACGCGGCGGCATCTGCAGGTGTTCGTGCTCGGCTCGGCGGTGGTCGGGATCGCGGGGGCGATGCTGGTGACGCTGGACGGGCAGTTCACCCCCGGCAGCTACAACCCGCTGCGGTTCACGTTCCTGATCTGGGTGATGGTGATCGTGGGCGGGTCGGGGAACAACTGGGGATCGGTGCTCGGCGGGTTCGTGGTGTGGATATTGTGGGTCGAGGCGGAACCCGCGGGGCTGTGGTTGATGGAGGGCGTATCCGCCGTGTTCCCCGACGGATCGGCGGTGGCGGCGCATCTGATGGACGGCGCGCCGCACATGCGGATGATCTTCATGGGGGTGATGCTGCTGGCGGTGCTGCGGCTGGCGCCAAAGGGCGTGTTGCCGGAGCGGGAGAGGTGAGAGTGGATACCTTAGAAGTCTTGAAGCAACGAATTGTCGCGTATGCGCTTATAAACACGGCTGACGAGGACTACGTTACCGCCAGATGGGCATTTTT
>JBLIKI010000033.1:0-18397 GCA_047636235.1 Paracoccaceae bacterium
CTTTCTCTGCGTCCGTGTTGCGCTGCTTGGGCGCTGGCACGAGGCGCGCGTCAACGATCTGGCCAGACATCGGCAGGAAGCCCTTCGCCCGCAACAGAGCATTGAGCAGCCCCATGATGTCGGTCAGCGTCCCGCTGTCGGTCAGCTTGTTCCGAAAATGCCGGATGGCGGTCTCGTCCGGTGTCGCAGCCCCAAGGTCGAAGCCTGCAAAGCGCATCCAAGACAAGCGGTCGCGCAGCATGAACTCGGCCCGCGCGTCGGACAGGTTGTGCTGCGTCTGCAGGATCAGGAGTTTGAACATCGAGACCCGGTCGAAGGGCGGACGACCGCCTTCGGCGCCATCGCGATAGCCGAGCCCTGCGACCAGCCGGCTCCGGAACACCTCGAAATCAACCGTCCGCTCAAGGGTTTCAAGCGGGTCGCCGCAGGCGCTGATGCGGGCGAGTTGCTCCTCAAGGCCGAAAAAACTCCGCTGATCCGTGGGAAGGCCTCCACCCGTGCGACAAAGCCAGTGAATCGCAACGCGCTGGGAATGAGGAGGTTTTTGCGGGCGTCCAGCTGCCTCGAACGCCTGCGGCGCCGCCTGAAACGCGCGTGCATGCCCCTGCAAGCTTGCTAGACCGGCGCGAAGTCGCCCCCGTGGGCGCAAGCCAGATCGTCGCCATGCCAGCGTTGCGACAGGGGTGCGGAGCGCGCCGCCGCGCGGCTACGCCTCGGGCGATCCTGATGGCTGCGCGCTTGCCGCCGGTGTCCTTGCGGCCGTGGATCGCGCCCGCTCCGGCGTCCGGGCGTCAGCGCGCGTCGGCTCGCAACCGGCCCGCTGACGAAACCTGAGCGCGCAAGCCCCCCGCCGCAGACCCCTCGGCCTCGCTGGCGCGGCGCGGCGATCCGCTAGGTCGGCGGGGCCGTGTGCGCGGCCCGGAACTCATCCCTCAGCAGTCGTTTATAGAGCTTGCCGGTCGGCGATCTGGGCAGCGTCGCGCGAAACTCAACGCTTCTGGGGCATTTGAGCGAGGACAGCCGCGCGCGGCAAAACGCGATCAACTGCTCCTCCAACGCGGCAGAGCCGGTCTCGCCCGGCGCCAACTGCACCACCGCCTTGACCTCTTCGCCGAAATCCTCGTTCGGCACGCCGATCACCGCCGCGTCAAGAACCATCGGATGGGCGAGCAGCACGTCCTCCGTCTCCTGCGGATAGATGTTCACCCCGCCGGAGATGATCACGAACGACTTGCGGTCGGTCAGGTGCAGATACCCGTCCGCATCCAGCCGCCCGATGTCGCCAAGCGTGGTCCAGCCGTGGGCGTTGGCGCTGGCGGCGGTCTTGGCCGGATCGTTGTGATAGGCGAACCGGTGGCCGTCGGAGAAATAGACCTCGCCTTCGCGGCCCTCGGGCAGTTCCTCGCCGGTTTCGTCGCAGATGTGCAGCACGCCCAGCTTGGCCCGCCCCACCGATCCGGGATGCGCCAGCCATTCCTCGGCGGTGATGGCGGTGAAGCCGTTGTTCTCGGTGCCCGAATAATATTCGTGAATGATCGGGCCCCACCAGTCGATCATGCGCCGCTTCACGTCCACCGGGCACGGCGCGGCGGCATGAACCGCCATGCGCATCGACGACAGATCGAACGACTGCAGCGCCTCGGGCGGCATCTTGAGAAGGCGCACGAACATTGTCGGCACCCATTGGCTGTGGGTGATCCGCTCCGCCTCGATGATCCGCAGCGCCTCGGCGCCGTCGAAGCGGTCCATGATGAAGGCAGCCCCCCCCGCCTTGATCGTGACCATCGAATGGCGCAGCGGCGCCGCGTGATAGAGCGGCGCGGGGCTGAGATAGCGCGTGTCAGCATCGTAGCCGAACAATGAGGTCAGCAGGTCGATCAGCATGGTCCGCCCGCCCGGCGCGTCGCCGGTCAGCGGCCACTTGATCCCCTTGGGCCGCCCGGTGGTGCCGGAGGAATAGAGCATGTCGAGGCCCTGCGCCTCATCCTCGATCGGGGTTTGAGGCTGGCGCGCCGCGGCGTCGGCCCAGCCGTCATCGCCGAGTCCCTCGCCGACCGTGAACACCCGGCACGATCCGCTGAGCGCCGGTCGCAGCGCGTCCACGACGGCGTCGAAGCGATCCGACGCGATCAGCACCCGGGCGCCGCAATCCCCAAGGATATAGCCGATCTCCTCGGTCGTCAGATGGGTGCTGACGGTGGTGTAGTAGACGCCTGCGCGGTCGGCGGCGAAGCATAGCTCCAGAAACTCCCGCCGGTTCTCCATCAGAATCGCGATGTGATCGCCCACCCCGATGCCGAGCGCACGCAGCAGGTGCGCCCCTTGATTGGCGCGCGCCTCCAACTCGGCGAAGGTCACGCTCTCGCCGGTCGCGCACATCCGAAAGGCGAGGCGGCCCGGATCGCGCGCCGCATGATGGCGCGGCTGAAAGGCGTGGGTCTCAGGCGTCATGGGCGTCGAACCGGATCAGAGTTTTGCCGAAATGCCCGCCTTGGCGCAGATGCTCCATGGCGGGCTTCAAGTCCTCGAACGCAAAGGTCTCGCCCAGCACCGGGCGGACCTGATGCTGCGCCATGGCGGCCAGCATCGCCTCGAACCCGTCGCGATGGCCGACGGTGACGCCTTGCAGGCGCACCTGCCGCGCCACCACGAGGCCGAGCGAGGCCGTCACCTCCAGCCCCGACAGCACGCCGATCAGCGACAGCGTGCCGCCGGGTCGGACCGCGCGCAGCGACAGCGGCAGCGTGTGCGCGCCGCCCAGCTCGATGATGTTGTCATAGCCGCCGCGATCGGAGGTGATCTCACGGCTTGCGCGCGCCCAATCGGGGGTTTCGCGGTAATTGATCGTCGCGTCGGCGCCCATCTCGCGCACCCGCGCCAGCTTGTCGTCGCTGGAGGAGATCACCGTCACATGGGCGCCGTGCAGCTTGGCGAAGGCCAGCGCGAACAGCGCCACGCCGCCGGTGCCTTGGATCAGCAGCTTGTCGCCGGGGCGGGTGCGTCCATGAGTGGCGACCGCGCTCCATGCCGTCAACGCGGCGCATGGCAGGGTCGCGGCCTCGGCGTCGGTCAGATGATCGGGAACGCGCACGACGCCGTCTTGCGATAGAAGCACTCGGTCGGCCATCACCCCGTCAAGCGGCCCGCCAAGCGCCGAGCCAAGCCGCGCGGGCGTCGGATCGCCCGAGATCCAGTCCTGAAAATAGGTCGGGCAGACCCGGTCGCCGACCGCAACGCGGGTCACGCCCTCGCCCACCGCCGCCACCGTGCCGACCCCGTCCGAGACCGGGATCAACGGCAGCTCTCCCGTGGCGCGGCCATAGCCCCGTTCCGGCACGATCAGGTCGCGGGCGTTGAGCGCGGCCATCCGCATCGCCACCACCACTTGCCCGCGGCCCGCCACCGGCTCGGGCCGCTGCGCCAGACGCAGGTTGTCGATGCCCCAATCACCCTCGATCTGAAAAACGCGCATGGTCTATTCCTTTGCAGGGGCGGCGCCGGTCAGCCGCGCCACCCGTTCCAGCAACATGTCGGTGGACCCGTCGGTGAGCGCGGCCATCTGCACCGCCGCCAGATGGCGGGTGGCGCAATGCTCGGGCCGCAGCCCCTCGGCCCCCATGGCGTGCAGCGCGACGGGCAGATGGCGCTGGCACGCCGCCACCGCCGCGATTTTGGCCTGCGCGGCGACAAGCTGAGCGTCGCCCCCGGCCTCGACCGTTCGCACGGCCTCGGCGGTCAGCGCGCGCGCCGCCGCCAGATCGGTCTGCGCCTGCGCCAGTTTCAGCCGCCAGCCCTGATGGCTCGCCAGCGGTTGGCCGAAGGTGCGGCGCCGGGCGCCATAGGCGGTCGCCTGCGCCAGCGCCTCAGCCAGCATCCCGCAGCACATCGCGGCAACATAGGCGCGGGCGCCGTTGATCTCCGCCATCACGGTCTTGAAGGCGGGGCCGGGGGGCAGCAGCACGTGGTCGTCGGGCGCGAACGCGCCGTTGAGCGTGAAGCCCCCCGTGCCGATGGCGGTTTGCGAAAACACGGCGTCGATGGCGTGGCGGCGCACCTCCGGCCCCGTCAGGTCCACGAGGAACCCGCCGATCCCGCCGCCGCCTTCGCCCGTCTCGCATTGCGCGAAAACCATCGCGAGCCCGGCATGGCGGGCGTTGATGATCCACGTTTTCTCGCCGGTCAGCCGCCAGCCGCCCTCGGCGCGCTGCGCCCGGGTCGCCACGGCGGCGAAATCCGATCCGGCGCCGGGTTCGGTCAGCGCGGTGCAGGCGCTGATCCGGCCCGCAAGGATGCCCGGCAAATATCGGTCGCGCACCGCCGGCGCCGCGCTGCGCGCCAGCCGCGCGCCCACGTTCGCGGTGTTGATCACCGACATCGCGAAGCCGAAATCAGCGGCGGCCAGCGTCTCGCAGACCTCGGCCTTGCGCGCGAAGCCCCAGTCGAGGCCGCCGAGCGCGGTCGGGACCTCCAGCCCCATCAGCCCCAAGGCGGCGGCCTTGGCGTGGATCCCGGCATCGGGGGCCGCGCCCATCGCCCAGGCGGGCGCGGCGTCTGCGACGTCGCGGGCGGCGAAGGCCGCGATCCGCGCAAGGCGGTCTTGGTCGGTCGGCACGCTCATCCCCTCCGCGTCAGTCGGGCCCACAGGGCGCCGGTGACGCCGACGATCCCGCGCGGCATGAAGATGGTCGCCAGCACAAGGATCAGCCCATAAAGGATCAGGCGGAAGCCATCGGCGAAGCGCAGATATTCGGGCAGGAACACCACCAGGAACGCCCCGACCACCGGCCCCGCGATGGTCCCCGACCCACCCAAAATCACCGCCAGAATAGCGTCGAGCGATTGGGCAACGCCGAAGATCTCAGGGTTGATGAAGCTTTGGTAGTGAGCGTAAAGCGCGCCGGCGAACCCTGCGAACATCGCCGAGGTGACGAAGGCGAACAGCTTGTATTTCCACGCCGCGATGCCCAGCGCACCGACCAGATCCTCGTTCTGGCGGATCGCCACCAGCGTGCGCCCGATGCGCGAGCGGACGATCAGCGCGGCCAGCGCGGTCATCAGCACCGCCGCGATCAGCACGAAGTAATAATAGACCTCGCGGTCGCGAAAGTTGATCCAGTCGCCGCCCGGCTTGGGGATGCCGGTGATCCCGGCTTCGCCTTGGGTCAGTTCGGTGAAGTTCATCAGCACGATGAAGATCACCATGTTGAACGCCAGCGTGACGATGGCGAAATAGTGCCCCTTGACCCGCAAGCTGGGATAGCCCGTCGCCAGCGCGAAGATCGCGGTCACAAACGGCGCCAGCGCGATGGTTAGCCAGACCGGCAGGCCGAAATGCAGCCCCATCAGCGCGGTGCTGTAGGCGCCGATGCCCATGAAGCCCGCCTGCACGATCGACACATAGCCGGTATAGCCTTGGATCAGGTTCTGGCCCTGCGCCGCGATCACCCAGACCAACGCCAGAATGCTCAGGTGCAGATAGTATTTCACCGAGATCAACTGCGGCAGCAGCGCGAACCCCAGCAGCGCCACCGCATAGACGACGAATTTGGCGCTGAGTTTCATGCGCTTTTCCCCATCAGGCCCTGCGGGCGCACCAGCAGCACGATGATCATCACCGCGAACGCGATCACATCCTTGTAGGCTGAGGAGATGAAGCCCGCCGCCAGCGCCTCGGTGATGCCAAGCACCAGCCCGCCCACCACCGCGCCGGGGATCGAGCCGAGGCCGCCCAGGATCAGCACCGCGAAGCCCTTGATCACCAGCCCCTCGCCGATGCCGGGCGCGATGGCGAACAGGGACCCCACCATCACCCCCGCCGCGACGCCGAGCGCCGTGGACATTGAGAACACCACCAGCGGGATCGTATGCACGTTGACGCCCATCAAGATCGCCGCATCGCGGTTCTGGGCCACGGCGCGGATCGCCTGGCCGGTCTTGGTCCGCTCCACGAACAGGGTCATCGCCGCGACCAGCAGCGCGGCGCTGATGATGACATAAAGCCTGAGTTCGGGGATCGTGACGCCGCCGATGTCGAACACCCGCGACAGGTTGGTCGGGATCACCACCTGCTCGGCCCCGAAGAATTCGAGGTTCAGCCCCTCGACCATCATCGTGAGGCCAAGCGCCACGATGAACGCGTTGATGTGGTTGGCCTTTCGCACCGGGCGATAGGCGAGCAGCTCGATCAGCACCCCCAGCACCATCCCGGCGACCAGCGCCAGCGCGATCGCCGCGATCAGCGGCAGCCCCGCCGAGGCGACCAGGAAGAACGTGAGGTATCCGCCGAACATCGACACCGAGCCGTGGGCGAAATGGGCGATGCCGAGGATGCCGAACACCGTGGTCAGGCCAAGCGCGATCAGGACATAGACGCCGCCGATCGCCACTCCGTTGATGATTTGCTGCGCGATTTCGATCATGGGGCTTGCGATCTTTGCACCGGCGCCGCGCGGCCATTGGGGGCCGTGGCGCAAGGACGGGAAAAAGCGGCGCGAGCATGGCCCGCGCCGCAAGACGTCGCGGATCAGTCGAGCGTGCTCAGGAACTCGGAATACGCCGCGGCGTCCGAGGGCAGGTCCTGCACGAACACCCAGTTGCCCGACCGCCACTGGAACGCGCCGTTGGAGGTATAGGCTTGGCCGTTGCGGTCGAACATTTTGCCGTCTACGGGAAGATACTGCATCACCGTCTCCGCCGGGATCGGCAGCGAGCGCAGCGCCGCGGCGACCTTCGCGGTGTCCTCGACGGTCCCGGCGGCCTCGAGCGCGTATTTCAGCGCATAGGTCTGGTCATAGGCGTAGGGGGAGCTGGGCGACGGCGCGATCCCGAATTTCTCGGAATAGTTCTTGTGATAGGCCAGCCCCATCGCGGTGGTCGACAGCAGCGTCAGCTCGGTCGGGCGCAGGTCCCAGACGCCTTCCATCTGCTCGGAGGACGCGACGCGCAGGAACTGTTCCTCGCTGCCGCTGGTGAAGCCATAGCGCGGCACGTCGATGCCCAGCTCCATCGCCTGGCGATAGATGAACGCCGCCGGTTCGACATAGCCGACCACGAGGATCGCGTCGGGCGCCAGTTCGCGGATCTTGGTCAGCTGGGGGGTCATGTCGCGGTCTTTGAGCGCGAAGGCCTCACGCGTCACGATCTCGCCGCCGGCCTTGTTCAGCTCTTTCTCAAACGCGTCCACATAGCTGGCATAGAACCCGACATCGAGCGCGCCCAGCACGGCGACCTTTTTGTGCCCCTTTTGGGCGACGAACGTGCCCGCGGCGGCGCCGGTATAGTCGGCGGGCGGACGGGTGCGGACCAGATTGCCGATCTCCCTCGTGGTGATCGAGCGTTCGGCGGCGTTGCCGACCAGCATCACCGCGTCCTCGTCCGCGATGAACGACGCGACCGCGCCGGTGGCGCCGGAACAGCAGAACCCGAGGATGTATTTCACCCCGTCGCGGTCGATCAGCTTGCGCACCGCGTTTGACGCCTCGGTCGGATTGGCCTTGTCGTCATAGGCGATGACGTTAAGCATATAGTTGTCGCCGCCGACCTTGACGCCGCCCGCGGCGTTGATCTCTTCGGCCGCCAATTTGACCGCGTTGGCCTGCGGCAGGCCATAGACCGCCGCGCCGCCGGTCAGCGCGTCGGAGACGCCGATGTCCAGCGTCTTCTCCGCGGCCGTGACCGCGAAGGGGGCCGCGACGAACGCCAGCGCGGCGGCGGTCGCGGTCAGTCTTGCGAGACGAGATTTCATTTCCAGTCCTCCCTGTTATTTTATGATATTTCAACCGCTTGCCGCGGCTGTTCAGTGCCCCAAATAGGCTTTCGCCACCTCGGGGTTCGATCGCAATTCCTCACCCGTGCCGGTCAGCACGATCTCTCCGGCCTCAAACAGATACGCCCGGTCCGCCAGGCGAAGCGCCATGGCCGAATTCTGCTCCACCAGCAGGATGGTTTTGCCGGTGGCTTTGATGCGGGCGATGGTCGCGCCCACTTCGGCGACGATCTTGGGCGCAAGGCCCAAGGACGGCTCGTCGAACAGGCACAAGCGCGGGCGGGCCATCAGCGCGCGGCCGATGGCGAGCATCTCCTGCTCTCCGCCCGACAGAGTGCCCGCGGCCTGATGGGCCCGATCGCGCAGGATCGGGAACATGTCCATCATCGCCGCGACGTCGCTCTCCTGCTCCGGGTCGCGACGCGCATAGGCGCCCATGCGCAAGTTCTGCAGCACGCTCATCTGGCCGAACACCTGCCGCCCCTCGGGGCACATGGTGATCCCGGCGCGGACGATGGCGTGGCCGGGGTGGTTGGTGATGTCCCTGCCCTCAAGCGTCACCGTCCCGCCGCTGGCCCGCGCCAGCCCGCAGATCGCTTTGAGGGTGGAGGATTTGCCCGCCCCGTTCGCCCCGATCAGCGCCACGCATTCGCCCGCATGGACGTCGAGATCGATGCCATGGACCACTTCGATCGGGCCGTAGCTTACCCTGAGGCCGCGCACGCTGAGCATCAGGCCGCCTCGCCGAGATAGGCGTCGATCACCGCGGGGTTGGCGCGGATCTCCGCCGGGGTCCCCTCGGCGATCTTGGAGCCGAAGTTGAGCACCACGATCCGGTCGCACACCTCCATGATCAGCGCCATGTGATGCTCGATCACCAGCACCGACACGCCGCTGGCGCGGATCGCCTTGATCAGCTCGCTCAGGGTTTTGCGTTCATGCGACACCAGCCCGGCGGCGGGCTCATCCAGCAGCACCAGCTTGGGCGCGGCGGCCAGCGCGGTCGCGATCATCAAGAACCGCTGCTGCGCCGAGGTGATGGCGCCGATCCTGGCCCCGGCGACGGGGCCCAGACCGGTCATTTCCAAAATATCCTCGACGCGGGCGGTCGCGGCTTCGTCCTCGCCCGCATGGCGCCCGATGCCGAACACCGAAGACAGCGGGTGGGATTTTCGCGTGACGTTGCAGCCAAGCTCGATCTGCTCTCGCACCGTGAATTCGGGGAACACGCTGGCGGTTTGAAAGGTGCGCGTCAGGCCCAGCGCGACCCGCTCATATTCCGGCAGGGCGTGAACATGGGCGCCCGCCAGAACGATCTCGCCCGAGGTCGGCGGCAAAACGCCGGTCAGGACGTTGACGGTGGTGGATTTGCCGGACCCGTTCGGCCCGATCAGCCCCAGCACCTCGCCCGCCCGCACGGCGAACGACAGATCGCGGATCGCATGCACGCCGCCGAACGACTTGCACAGCTTTTCAACCTGCAAAACAGCTGTTGTCATCATCCCCTCCCTGATCCGCCTTCTTGTGCGGTTGTTAAAATGCTAGGCCCGCCACCGCAAATCGACAAATTCAAAGTTTCTTGCGGAGCATCTAAAAATTCGATGATACTGCCTTCGACGCGCTGCAATGAGCGGCTAGGGGCGAGCGATGGATCAGATCAGAAACATCAATTCAATTCAGATATTTAGCACCGTCTCGCACACGCGAAATGTCACACGGGCGGCCAAGCTGCTGAACACCAGCCAAAGCGCGGTCAGCTACCATATCAAAAAATTGGAAACGGATCTGTCCGTCGCCCTGTTCCGCCGGACCGCCAGCGGGCTGGAGCTGACAGAAGAGGGCGCGATGCTTGCGGCCCATGTCGACCGGGGCCTCAACGCCATCCGCGCGGGGCTGGAGCAAGTCGCCGCCCGTGCCGGATCGGTCAAAGTGGCGCTGCTGCCGATGTTCGCCAGCCGCTGGCTGTCCTCACGTTTGGGCGGCCTGCTGGAGGCCAACCCCGGGCTGCAGCTGTCGATCCAAAGCCACAACAACGCCTATGCACGGCTGAGCGATCCCGAAGGGTTCGCCGACATGGGCATCCAATGGGGCCGCGGCGATTGGGACAGGTTCCACGTCACGCGCCTTTGGCCCGAAAAGCTGGTGGTCGTCTGCAGTCCGGCCTATCTGCACGCGCATCCGATCGGCGCCCCGTGCGATATCGAACGCTGCACGCTGCTGCATGTCGACAACGAAGCGATGTGGGCCGAATGGTTCGCGCGCAACGACCTGAAGCTGTCCGGCGCCCAATCGCAGATGATGCTGGAGGACCGGCATTTCCAGCTCAGCTCCACCATCAACGGGCTCGGGGTTTCGTTGTTCGCGTCCTGGCTGGTGCGCAGCGAGCTGCAAAGCGGCGAGCTGGTCGAGCCGTTCGCCCACGCCTTCGACACTGACTTCGCCTATCATCTGATCGTGCCGAAGGGGCGTGAGCTGCCCGAAGCGGCCCGGCAGTTCAAGACGTGGCTGTTGGGCCTGAGCCGCGGCGCCTGACCCGCCCGGCACTGCCAAAGGCGCCCTCGCCCAGCCTGATCCGCATTCTGAACGTGGTCGGAGCGCATAACGCCATCGCCCTCCCGCTCAGGTCCATGGCGATGGAGCCGCGTAATTCCCCAAAGGCGCGGCCTTTGTCGAAAAGGAGTGGTGATCGCGCCCTTGCCGCGGGTCGTGCGCAGCGGGCGGTCGACCAACGCCTGCCCGCGGGTGATCCGCCTGATCCTCGCCCGCACGCCAGCACGCCCGCGGCGGGCGGCGGCGGGGCGCGCCGGTGCGGCCATCTTCGGCCCTGCGCCGTCAGATCAGCCCGCCGATCTCCAGCATCACGTCGCGCAACATGGCCGCTTCGGTGTCGTATCGCTGATGGTCCTTCCAGATCAGATACTCGGTCAGTTCCGGCACCTCGCGCGGCGGGGCCAGCGGTATCAGATCCTCGGGCCGGCCGAACTGCCGCAACAGCCGCTTGTGGATCGTAGCGATGTTAGGGGTCCCGGCGATATACTGCGGCAGCACAACAAAGCTGGGCAGCGACGCCGCGATCTTGATCTGAAAGCCCTGCTCCGCCAGCCAGTTTTCAAAATGCGATCGGCCGTCGCCCACATGGAAATTCGTCACCACATGGGGGGCGGCCAAAAAGCTTTCCAAGGTCAGGCCGGTCTTGGCGGCGGGGTTGTCCTTGCACACCAGGCACTGGAACCCGTCGCGGAACAGCGGGGCGCGGCGCACATTCGCCTCGCGCCAGAACGGAGGCGCGATCAGAAAATCGATCTTGCCGCGGGAAAAGCCGGTCATCGCGTCTTCGCTGAACGGCGCTACCGACAAGGACACCCCGGGCGCCACCGCCGACAGCCGCTTGGACACCGCCGACAGAAATACCGCCGCCACATAGTCCGACGCGATCACCGTGAACTGACGGCTGAGCGACGACAGATCCGCCCCCGCGCGCATCCGCGACAGCGCGCGCAGACGCATGACCATTTCCGGCACGATGTCGGCGATGGACTGGCCGAACGGGCTGGGCTGCATCCGCTGCCCGTCATAGAACAGTATCTCATCTTCGAAATGCGCCCGCGCACGGTTGAGCGCGCTGCTGACCGCCGATTGGGTCAGGCCAAGCTCCGCCGCCGCCGCCGTCACGCTTTGGGTGCGCAGCAACGCGTCGATGGCGACCAGCAAGTTCAGATCGAGCTTTTCCAAGTGCATGAGGTATCTACAGCATCAATAAGCCCTAGCATCAATATCAATTTCCCAGATTGCCGCGCCACGCCGTAGCCTCTCTTCCAACGGCGCGACCCGCGCGAGATGACATGGGCGCGCGCAACCCCTGTGTTTGGGAGGACACCATGACAAATCTCAAGATGGCCGCGGCCGCGCTGTGCCTGATGGCGGCGACCCCTGCGCTGGCTGACAGCTTCAACGTCACCATCGTCGCCGGGCACCCGCCGGTGTTCCGCTGGGTCAAGATGTTCCCGCAGGCGTTCATCCCGACCGCGACCGAAAAGCTCGCCGCGCTTGGCCACACCGTCAGCTTTTCGGAGCAGTATGGCGGCGCCATCGCCGGGGTCGGCGAAGAGCTGGAGACCGTGGAGGCGGGCCTCGCGGAGCTTGGCGTCTGCTCAAGCCTGTTCGATCCGGGTAAGATGGCCATGCAGAACGTGACCTATTACACCCCCTTCGTGTCAGACGACCCCAAGCTGGTGTCCAAGACCATGCACGACCTGCATCTGAGCGATCCGCGGATGCAAAAGGCCTATGCCGACAACGGCGTGGTGTATCTGGGCGCGCCGACCGCGCTGGACGACTATGTGCTGATGACCAATTTCCCCGTCACCTCGGTGGCGGATCTGCAGGGGCGCAAGATCGCCGCCCCCGGCGCCGCGATCAACTGGCTGTCGGGCACCGGCGCGGTGGGGGTGCAGGGCAACCTGACCACCTATTACAACGAATTGCAGACCGGGGTGTATGACGGGGTGCTGGTGTTCGCCTCGGCCGCGTTCCCGGGCAAATTGTTCGAGGTCGCGCCCTATCTGACCAAGGCGGGCCTCGGCGCGCAATTCGCCGGTGCGATCTGCGCCAACAAGGATTGGTGGGACGGCCTGTCGCCAGAGGTCCAAGGGGCGTTCCGCGCCGCCTCGGACGCCGCCGCGACCTGGTATCTCGACGATCTCGAGAATTTCGTGGGCGTCGCCTACAAGGCGATGCAGGCCGGGGGCGCCACCGTCACCGACGCCAGCCCTGAAATGCGCGCCGCCTGGGCCGCGGGCATGGACAACGTAGCCCAAGTCTGGGCCAAGGGGCTGGACGCGAAAGGCCAGGACGCCTCTGGCATGCTGAGCACCTACATGGAAACGATGCGCGCGGGCGGCGCCGCGCCGCTGCGCGACTGGGACAAGGAATAAATGTCCCTCGCCTCCCTTCCCCTGCGTGCGCTCAATCTGGCCACGCAGGGGGCCAACATCCTGGGCGCGCTGCTGATCGTCGGACTGGTGGCGATCATCTGCGCCGATGTGGCGGGCCGCAACCTGTTCGGCGCCCCCCTGCCCGGCGTGCCGGAGATCATCTCGCTGTCGATCGTCGCCATCGTGTTCTTGCAAGTGCCGCAGGCGCTGCGGTCCGGGCGGCTGACCCGCTCGGACGGGCTGATCATGCGCTTGCATGGCACCCGCCCGCGGCTGGCGACGGGGTTGGAGGTCGCCTTCGACCTGCTGGGCCTTTTGGTGGTGGCGACGATCCTTTACGCTCACTCGCCGATATTGATGCGGTCGATCACCCGCGACGAATATGTCGGGGCGGTCGGCGCGCTGACCATCCCGACCTGGCCGGCCAAGCTGATGATCCTGATCGGGGCCGGGCTGCTGGCGCTGCAATTTTTTTCGCGGATCGTGCTGCGTCTGACCGGCGGCGCGCCGCGATGACCGACTTCGCCATCGGGCTGACCAGCCTCGGGTTCATGGGCATGCTGGTGCTGGGCGGGCTTTATGTGCCCATCGCGTTGATCCTGTGTTCGTTCGTCGGGGTCTGGGCGATCAAGGGCACGCCGCTGCTGGCGGCCAAGATGCTCGGCATCGCGGCCAATGACGCGATCTCCAGCTATTTTTTCGGCGTGGTGCCGGTGTTCGTGCTGATGGGCTTTCTGGTGTCGGAAAGCGGCATGGGCCGCGATGCGTTCGACGTCGCCAACGCCATGTTCAAGCGGATCAAGGGCGGGCTCGGGGTCGGGACCATCGCCGCCAACGCGATCTTCGCGGCGATCACCGGGATCTCCATCGCCTCGGCGGCGGTGTTCACCAAGATCGCGGTGCCCGAATTGCGCCGCCATGGCTATACCGCGCGGTTCTCGGTAGGGGTGGTGGCGGGCAGTTCGGTGCTGGGGATGTTGATCCCGCCCAGCCTGCTGATGATCCTGTATGGCCTGCTGGCCGAGCAGTCGATCGGCGATCTGTTCCTCGCGGGCCTTGGGCCGGGGCTGTTGCTGGCGGCGCTGTTCGCGGGCGGGACCGTCGCCATGGCCTATCTCGCGCCCGGCTTCGTCGGCCGGGACCTAAGCGCTGACAGCGATCACATGTCCGCGCGTGAGGCGCTGTCCAAGGGCCTGCCCATCGCGCTGCTGATCGGGCTGGTGCTGGGCGGGCTGTACGGCGGCCTGTTCACCCCGGTGGAGGCGGGGGCGGTCGGCGTCGCCGGCGCGCTGACCATCGGACTGGTGAAGCGCCGCCTGTCGGCCGATGCGCTGTGGCGCGTGTTGGTGGAGACCGGGCTGATCACCGCCGCGATCTCGTTCCTGATCATCGCAGCGCAGATGTATTCGCGGATGCTGGCGTTCTCCGGCGTCCCCGGCCAATTCGGCGCGATGGTCGCGGGGGCTGAGTTGAGCCTGATGGCGATCATCGCGCTTTATGTTGTGGTGGTGATCCTGTTCGGGATGATCCTCGACAGCGGCTCGATCATGCTGATCCTGGTGCCGCTGATGCTGCCGGTGATGACCGGGCTTGGCGTCGATCTGGTGTGGTTCGGCGTGGTCACGGTGATCGCGGTGGAGATCGGGCTGCTGACGCCGCCGTTCGGGATATCGGTCTATGTGATCAAATCTTCGCTCGACGATCCGGACATCAGCCTGAAAGACATCTTCATCGGCGCGGCCCCCTTCGCGGGGATCATGCTGATCTGCCTCGGGCTGGTCATCGCCTTTCCTGTCATCGCCACCGGCCTGATCGGCCGCTAGACTTGGAATTCGCCATGAAGCTTATCGATCTGTCCCGCCCGCTGGAAAACACCGTCCATGCCGATCCGCCGGGGTTCGGGCCGAAAATCACCTATCATGCCCATGCCGACACCGCGCCGCAGATCCTGAGCTTTTTTCCCGGCGTGACCCGCGACCAGCTGCCCGGCGGCGAAGGCTGGGCGGTGGAGGAGGTGACCCTCAGCACCCATAACGGCACTCATCTGGACGCGCCCTATCACTATCATTCCACCATGGACGGCGGCGACCGGGCGATCACCATCGACGAAGTGCCGCTGGAATGGTGCATGGGGCCGGGGGTGAAGCTGGATTTCCGCCGCTTTCCCAACGGCTATGTCGTCACCGCGCGGGATGTGGAGACGGAGCTGGCCCGGATCGGCCACACCCTGTCGCCGGGCGACATCGTGCTGGTGAACACTGGCGCCGCCGACGCCTATGGCTCCGCCGCCTATGTCGGGACCGGCTGCGGCATGGGGCGGGAGGCGACCCTCTATCTCACCAGCCGCGGCGTGCGCGTCACCGGCACCGATGCCTGGAGCTGGGACGCCCCCTTCGTTGAGACCGCCAAAAAGGTCGCTGAGACCGGCGATGCGTCCCTGATCTGGGAGGGGCACCGCGCCGGCATGGTCCGCGGCTATTCCCATATTGAGAAGATGGCCGCCTTGGATACCCTGCCCGCCACCGGGTTCGAGGTGATCTGCTTTCCGGTCAAGATCAAAGGCGCCAGCGCCGGATGGTGCCGCCCGGTGGCGGTGATAAGGGACTGACGCGCATGAAATTCGTGACCCTTGCCGACGGAACCCCGGACGGGCGCCTGCACATCGCCGCGCGAAACGGCGCGATGGCCGTGCCCGCGCATCACGCCGACACCTTGCAGCAGGCGCTGGAGGCTTGGGCGGACCACTCCCCGCATTGGCACGCGCAGGCGGATCGACTTGATGCCGGGGACCTGACCGGGGCCCTTCCCCTGACGCCGGGCGCGGCGCTGTCGCCGCTGCCGCGGGCGTGGCAATGGCTCGACGGGTCCGCGTTCGAGACCCACGCGCTGCTCCTGCAAAAGGCGTGGGGCATGCCGGAGACCGGGCTGAATGAGCGTCCGTTGATGTATCAAGGCATGTCGGACCGGTTTCTGGCGCCGACCGAAGCGCCAGTGTTTCCGTCCCCCGATGACGGCATCGATTTTGAGGGCGAGTTCGGCGTGATCGTGGATGCCGTGCCGATGGGCGTCAGCGTGGCCGACGCCGCGGCCCATATCCGTCTGATCGTGTTGATCAATGATTGGAGCTTACGCGCCCTCGGCCCCATCGAAATGGCCACCGGGTTCGGCTGGTTGCAGTGCAAGCCCGCCTGCGCGCTAGCCCCGCTGGCGGTGACGCCCGATGAATTGGCGGGCGCATGGCGCGACGCCCGCGTCTGCCTGCCGCTGCAGGTGACGCTGAACGACCGGGAATTCGGCCGCGCGCGGGGCGATGAGATGAAGTTCGGCTTCGATCAACTGATCGCCCACGCCGCCTATTCGCGCGATCTGCCCGCGGGCACGATCATCGGCTCTGGCACGGTGTCGAACGCGGATCACGCAGCGGTCGGGTCAAGTTGCATCGCCGAGCGCCGCGCCATCGAGGCGATCCGCGACGGTCAAAGCGCGACCTCGTTTCTGCGGCACGGCGACCGAGTGCGGATGCGGGCCGAGACCCCGGACGGCGCCGCCCTGTTCGGCGACATCGACCAAACGGTTGAGATCCGGGCGCGTTAGCGCGGGCGTCGGAGCGGACCTGCGCCGGACCTGCGCGCGCCTCAGCCCATACAGGCCGGCGTTTTGGCCACCGCCCATCCGCTGTCGTTGAATAGCCCGACGGATTCGGCGCCGTCCACAAACACCCGCAGCGTGGCGCCCGCGATCTCGGACCCACGAACGATCGTCTGGCCCGAGGGGCCGCCGGTCAGGCTGTCGTCGATGTCCGCACTGATCCACACCTGCCCCGCGACAGAGAAGTCGGGCGCATCGAGGGTTAGCACTTGGTCGCCGTCGGTGATCGCGCCCAATCTGGCCGACCCGCGGACCACTTCGACCGGCTGGAACACCGACACCCCCGCCCCCGCCGCCGTCACGTCAAAGATCAGCCCCGCGGACGCGGTGGACAAATCGATCGCCACTCGGGCGACCGCGCCGGGACAACTGCTGGATTCGAAGATGAATTGGTCCTTTGGGGCGCCCTCTACGAACCGCGCGGAAACGTCCGCGGAGGCGCCGAAGGGAAAAGCGCAAAGCGCAAGCGTCAACACCATTTTTCGCATGGCGGGAAAATCCTCTCTGCTTGATGGTCGGAGCTTAGCACGAACGCACGCCTGGGAAAGACTTTGCGCCGCGCCGGGGGCGCGAGGGTCGTGGCAGGGCCGGGCCGCGCCCGCAGGCCCTGCTTGCCTGCGGCGACGCATTGCGAAACAGTCTGCCGCGGGCTGCCTCCCGCCCGCTTCGCCATCGCCGACATGCCTGCCGCCGCCCCGCGCGACGGCGCGCAACGCCCCAGCGCGACGGACCCCGGCGCGGCGGCCCCCAGCGCGACGGCCCAAACGGGCCATTCCTGACGACGCCAACACACGGAAACCGAACGCATGACCGTCACCACAGCGATAATCGGCCTTGGGATCATGGGGCGCCGGATGCTCGAGCATATGCTGCGCCATCCCGGCTACGCCCCCGCCGCGATCTGGGACCCCAACCCCGAAGCTTGCCGCGAGGCGCAGGCCATGGCCCCCGGCGCGCGGATCGCATCCTCAGCCGAGGATGCCATCGCGGGGGTGGATCTGGTCTATCTCGCCTGCCCCCCCGGCCCGCGCAAAGCCTATGCGCTGGCTGCCGCCGCAGCGGGCAAGGCGGTGTTCTTGGAAAAACCGCTCGGCGTCGACATCGCGCAAAGCGAGGATCTTGTCGCCGGTCTTGCCGCGCATGGCGTCCCGGCGGCGGTCAACTTCACCCAAGCCGCAGGCGCGGCGCTGACCGACGTGGCCGAGGCGGCGCGGAACGGCGCCTTGGGCGAGGTGCTGGGGGCCGACATCGTGGTCACCTATCCGGCTTGGCCGCGCGCCTGGCAAAAGGCCGCCGACTGGCTGCGGTTCCGCGACGAAGGCGGCATGACGCGCGAGGTGATCTCGCACTTTCTATTCTTCAGCGAACGGATCCTCGGGCCGCTGTCGGTGGTCTGGGCGCACCCGTCCTATCCCGCGGACGCGACCTTGTGCGAGACGCACATGCTGGCCCGGCTTGAAACCGCCGACGGGCGCCCGGTGACGGTCATGGCCAGCGTCGGCGGCGCCCAGCCCGACCGGCAGGAGCTGACCGTCAAGGGCGCCGCCGCCAGCCGCCGCATCACCGATTTCTATGTCGACGCCGTGTCGGATGGCGGGCCGTTCACCCAAATCGCCGCCCCGCCGGACGATCCGCGGGCCACCAGCCTGAAGGCGCAGCTGGATGATCTGCTGCTGTGCATGGCGGGCCGACCCAACCGGCTGGCGACCCCGGCCGAGGCGTTGCGCGTGCAAAAGCTGGTCGAGGCGATGCTAACCGGCAAGGCCTGAGCCGCGAGCCTGCGCAAGACACCCCCGGCGCGGCGAAGGGCCGTCGCGCCGGGCGCGGATCAGCGGATCAGGCGATCAGCGGTGATAGGATACGCGGGATCTGGCGTTTGACCTTGAAGAACCCGGCGGTGGCATGGGGCCAGATCGCCGCGTCCCAGTCGCGCCGCCATTCGGCATACGCGATGCCATGGGCGGCCAAGTGCGGCGCGGCGGCGCGCAGCCAGTCGCGGGCCGGGCACTCGGGCGTATAGGCCGCGGCGATCCGGGTCGCCCCGGCGCGG